>NZ_RBWV01000011.1:0-300000 GCF_003634695.1 Motilibacter peucedani | reverse complement strand
CATGTGCGCGCTGCGCCTGCTCGAGGCGAGGACGGTCTGGACGCCGGACGCCAGCAGCCACCCCGACTACGCCACCAACCCGTGGGTGACCGGCCGCCTCGCCGCCGTGCGCTTCTACGCCTCGGTGCCGCTGGTGACGCCCGGCGGCTTCGTCCTCGGCACGCTGTGCGTCTTCGACACCGTGGTCCGGCGGCTCAGCGACGCGCAGGTGCGCCTGCTCGAGGACGCGGCCGGCGTGGTGGTCGCGCTGTTCGAGCGGCGGCGCCAGGCCCGCGAGAACCGCGACCTCGCCATGGCGGCCGACGAGCAGCGCGAGCTGCTCGAGCTCACCATGCGCGAGCTCGAGGTGCGCCAGGAGCTCACCGACGCCGTGCTCGACACCATCGACGTCGGCGTGGTCGCGGCGGGCCCCGACGGGCGTCTCACGCTGTTCAACCGCGCGGCGCGCGACTGGCTCGGCACCGACCTCGACGCGACGGTGGCTCCGGAGGAGCACGCGGCGCGCTACGCGCTGTTCGCGGCCGACGGGCGTACGCCGCTGACGGCCGAGGACGCGCCGCTGCAGCGGGCGCTGCGCACCGGCCGCGTCGACGGCGCCGAGATCGTCGTCGCCCCGGCGGGCCGCGCCCCCGCCCGCTTCACCGTGTCGGGTCGTGCTCTCGCCGTCTCCGACGGCAGCTCGCTGGGCGCGGTCGTCGCCATGACCGACGTGACCCACGACCGGGAGCAGCGCGCCGCGCTGGAGGCCGCGCACGCGCAGCTGGCGGAGCGTACGCGTGAGCTCGAGCGCTCGAACGGCGAGCTCGAGCAGTTCGCCGCCACCGCCAGCCACGACCTGCGCTCGCCGCTCTCCGTCGTCGACGGCTACCTCGAGCTGCTCGACGACGTGCACGGCGAGGCGCTGGGGGAGCAGGGCCGCGGCTGGGTGGGTACGGCGCGGCGGGCCCTCGCACGCACCCTCACCCTCACCGACGCCCTCCTCAGCTACGCCCAGGCCGGCGGAGCCTCCTGCGCCCGGCTGCCCGTCGACCTCGGCGAGGTCCTCGAGCACGCGGTGCTCGACCTGCGCCACGAGGTGCGCGCCGCCGGCGCGTCGGTCGAGGCGCCTGCACCGTTGCCAGTCGTCTACGGCGACGCGACGCTGCTGCGCCAGCTGCTGCAGAACCTCGTCGGCAACGCGATCAAGCACCGGCACCCCGACCGGCCGAGCCAGGTGTGCGTGACCGCCGAGCGCGGTGAGGGCGGCTGGGTCGTCTCGGTCGCCGACAACGGCGTGGGGATCCCCGCCGAGGCGCGCGAGCGGGTCTTCGCGATGTTCTCCACGTTGGACCCGGCTTCCCGCACGGGGCACGGCGTCGGGCTCTCGACCTGCAAGCGCATCGTCGAGCGCCACGGGGGCCGCATCTGGATCAGCGAGGCCCCGGGCGGCGGCGCCGTCGTGCAGGTGGCCCTGCCCCAGCGCTAGGTGCCTTGACAAGCCGACGCACGGGGGCGCACCCTTCTCGGCAATCCCGGCTCGAACCAGCAGGTACCGTGTCGAACCGCACTTGTTAACGCTCACACGGAGTGGTGGAGCAGTCGGGACCGCTGTCCGGCCCGTCACGAAGGAGTGCGCCGTGCCCCGTCCCACCCGTCCCCCCAGGAGCCGCAGCAGGCGCTCCGTCGCTGCTCTCGCCGTCGGCTCCGTGCTCGCCGGCGGCCTGACCGCCGCGCTCGGCGGCCCCGGTGTCGCGTCCGCGGCGACCGGTCCCTCCCCGCTCAGCCGCTGGACCTTCGAGGAGGGCAGCGGCACCACCTCGGCCGACACCGTGGGCACCTCGCCGGTCAGCCTGCAGGGCGGTGCCACCTGGGCGAGCGGCATCCAGGGCCAGTCGGCCCTCCAGCTCGACGGCAACGGCCAGTTCGCCGACGCGGGCGAGCCGGTGATCGACACCGGCGGGTCCTTCACCGTGAGCACGTGGGTCAAGCTCGTCACCGTCGGCGGCTACCAGACGGTCGTCAGCGTCGACGGCGCGCAGGTGAGCGGGTTCTTCCTCGGGCTGCGGGGCGACACCAACCGCTTCGCCTTCGTGCAGCTGCCCACTGACGCCGCGCAGGGCGCGCCTGCCTTCCCCGGCGGCAGCTTCGACCCCGTGGCCGGACAGTGGTACCAGCTGACCGGCGTCAAGGACGCCGCCGCGGGCACCCTCTCCCTCTACGTCAACGGCCGCCTCCAGGCCACGACGGCGGCTCCCCCGTCGTGGAGCGCCGGCGGCCACCTGGTCGTCGGACGTGGCAAGTACGCCGGCAACCCGGTCGACTTCGTCAACGGCAGCGTCGACGACGTACGCGCCTGGTCCTCCGCGCTCACCGCCGGCCAGGTCGCCCAGCTCGCCACCACGGGCACCTGGCGCTTCGACGAGGGCAGCGGCACCACTGCGGCCGACGACTCGCTGGCCGACGCCACCGGCACGCTGACCGGCGGAGCGTCCTGGACCCCCGGCGTCGTCGGCCCGAGCGGCGTGGCGTTCAACGGCACCAGCGCCTACGTCGACACGCCCGGTCCCGAGGTCAACACCTCCCAGAGCTTCTCGGTGGCGGCATGGGTCCGCGCCGACGACCCCGACGGCTTCCGCACGGCGGTGAGCGTCGACGGCGACCAGGTGAGCGGCTTCTTCCTGCAGCGCCGCGGTGACGGCCGCTTCGCGTTCACCAAGCTGGCCTCCGACTCCACGGCGGCCGCGGCCTCGGTGGCCAGTGCGACGACGACCGCCTCGACCGGCGTGTGGTACCACCTGGTCGGCGTCTACGACTCGGTGGCCGGCACGGTCACCCTGTTCGTCAACGGCACCAAGCAGTCGACGGTCTCCGTGCCCTCGACCTGGCGGGCGACCGGCCACCTGGTGGTCGGCCGTGGCAAGTACGGCGGCCCGGCCGACTTCTGGAGCGGCGCGGTCGACGACGTACGCACCTACCCCTTCGCCATGGACGCCGCGACGGCGTCGAGCCTTGCGACCTCCGGGCAGTGGCACCTCGACGAGGGTGCCGGCACGCTGGCGAAGGACAGCTCGCCCAACGGGGCGGACGGCACGCTGCGGGGCGCCGGCGCCACCTGGACGACCGGCGCGGTCGGCAAGGCCGTCGCGCTCACGGGCGGCGCCGACATCACCGTCGCCGACTCGCCCGGTCTCGACCTCGGCACGGGCAGCGCGTCGGTCAACGCCTGGGTGAGGACCACCTCGAGCGCACCCCAGACGCTACTGGCGAAGGGAACCGCCACCGACGGCTACGCGATCGCCGTCTCCGGCGGCAAGGTGACCGTGCGGCTGGGCTCCGGCGCGTCGGCGATCTCGGGCACGACGGCCGACGGCGGCCTGGCCGACGGCGACTGGCATGACGTGGTAGCAGTGGTCGACCGGTCCGCCGGCCGACTGCGCGTCTACCTCGACGGCACCGCATCGCCGCTCGTCCCCTCGGCGGGTTCGTGCGGCGCCGGAGCGAGCGACGGCCTCGACATCTCCATGTGCGCGGGCGCATCCGGCGACTCGGCGGCGTCGTTCACCATCGGCAGCGCCAGCGGGTCTGCGCCGTTCCTCTCCGGGGCGGTCGACGAGGTCCAGGTCGTGCGCTACGCCCTGACCGCTGAGCAGGTAGCGGTCCTTGCGGGGGCCAACGCGATCACCGTCGACGCCACCGACATCCGCGCGACCACGCGCAAGACCACCTACGGCCTCATCCTCGAGGACATCAGCCACTCCGTCGAGGGTGGTCTCTACGCCGAGCTGGTGCGCAACCGCTCGTTCAAGGAGTCCTACCAGGGCGGCAGCGGCGCCGGAGACTTCCCCGTCCCCTACTGGGAGCTCAGCACCGCAGGAGGGGCCACCGGCTCCTACGCCGTCGACCGGACGACTCCGCTCAACTCCGCGATCGACCGCAGCCTCAAGTTCTCCGTCGCCACGCTGCCCGTGGGCGGCCGCATCGCGGCGAGCAACGTGGGCTTCTACGGGATCGAGGTCGACCCGTCGACCTCCTACAAGGGCTCGGTGTCGGTGAAGGCCGCGAGCGGCTGGAAGGGTGACGTGCGCGTCAGCCTCGAGAAGCCCGACGGCACCGTGGTCGCCTCGAAGAAGCTCAGCGGTGTCGGCACTGCGTGGAACAAGCGGACCTTCACCCTGAAGACGCCGAGCGGCATCGCGTCCTCGACCGACAACCGGGTCGTGGTCTCGCTGGTGAACTCCGGCAAGAAGCCCATCAGCGGCTCGGCCGTGTGGGTCTCGCAGGTCTCGCTCTTCCCCCCGACCTACAAGAACCACGGGCTGCGGGTGGACCTCATGGAGAAGCTGGCGGCGCTGAAGCCCGGCCTCTTCCGGGTGCCGGGCGGCAACTACCTCGAGGGCAACGACCTCGCCACCCACTTCGACTGGAAGACGACGATCGGCCCCGTCGACGAGCGGCCCGGGCACCAGAACACCGCCTGGGGCTACTGGTCCTCCGACGGCATGGGCATCCTCGAGTACCTCGAGATGGCCGAGGACCTCGGCGCCCAGCCCGACCTCGCGCTGTTCGCGGGCTACACGCTCAACGGCCAGCACGTCAGCGAGGCCGACTACCAGCCCTACATCGACTCGGCGCTCGACGAGATCGAGTACGCCATCGGTGACACCTCGACGACCTGGGGTGCGAAGCGGGCGGCCGACGGCCACCCGAAGCCCTTCGACCTGCACTACGTCGAGGTGGGCAACGAGGACTGGTTCGACGGCTCGGGCAGCTACGCGTGGCGCTTCAGCCGCATGTACGACGCCATCAAGGCGGCCTACCCGCAGCTCAAGGTCATCTCGACGACCGGTGGCCTGCAGGGAGGGGCGGCCAGCTCGACCGCGACGGGCCGCACGCCCGACGTGGCCGACGACCACTACTACAACTCGCCGCAGTGGTTCACGGACGCGTCGACCCGCTACGACCAGGCCGACCGCAGCGGACCGCAGATCCTGGTCGGCGAGTACGGCGCGCAGGACGGCCAGCCCACGGGGACCCTGGCGTCCGCAGTCGGTGAGGCGGCGTTCCTCACCGGCCTCGAGCGCAACAGCGACATCGTGATCGGGAGCATGTACGCACCGATCCTCGTCAACGAGAACCAGTCCAACTGGGGCACCAACCTCATCGGCCTGGACGCGGGCTCGAGCTACGGCTCGCCGTCCTACTGGGTCGAGCAGATGTTCAGCAACAACCTCGGCCAGCACGTCGTCGGGAGCCGCATCACCGGCGCCGGAGTGCTGCGCCAGACCGTGAGCTCGACGACCACCAGCAAGGGCACGACGTTCTACGTCAAGCTGGTCAACCCGAGCAACCAGGTCCAGTCGGCGCGGCTCCGGTTCACCGACGTCGCGTCGATCGACGGCACGGGGACCCTCACCCAGCTCACCGGTGACGCGGCCACGCGCAACACGCTGGCTGCGCCGGAGGCGGTGACGCCGACGACGCGTCAGGTGACGGGGCTCGGCACGAGCACCCGGCTGAGCCTGCCCGCGAACTCGGTGACCGTCCTGCGGGTCACGGGTCGCTAGGAAGGGCTACGCAGTCCCGGAGGGGGCGTGCAGCAGAGGGGGCCGGTCCGCGTCGCGGGCCGGCCCCCTCCGTGGTGCCGGCACTGCTCCCGCAGCGAGTCGAGCACGGACACGTCGCCGCGGGACACGGCCGAACGGACGCGTGCCTCGTTCCCGCTGGCGATGCAGAGCATCTCCGCCACACCGTTGCGGTCGCGGACGACGAGGTACGCGTGGCCGCCCTGCTCGTAGACGTCGACCCAGCGAGCGTGCGGGTCGGTCGTGGTGCGGTCGTGCACGTGTCCTCCTTGGGGCTTTCCTCCCATGCTGGGTCTGCGGCACCCTGGCTGGCAGGGCGCATCCGCCCCTAGGGTCGGGACGTTGGTCACGCCTGCGGGGGACCCGGGTCCCGCGCCTCGGACCAACTGCCCGGGCCAGAGTGGTGGTGCAACGGTGCACTCCCCGACGACGCCAGCGGAGGACGCGACAGTGACGACAGCGCTCGACCAGGACCTCGCGACCATCACCGACGACGAGGTCGCCACCCTCGACGCGTGGTGGCGCGCCGCCAACTACCTCACCATCGGCCAGATCTACCTGCAGGCGAACCCGCTCCTGCGCGAGCCGCTGTCGCCCGAGCACATCAAGCCGCGGCTGCTCGGCCACTGGGGCACCAGCCCGGGCCTCTCGTTCGTCTACGCGCACCTCTCGCGGCTCATCGCACGCACCGGCCAGCAGGCCGTCTACCTCGCCGGACCCGGCCACGGCGGCCCCGCTCTGGTGGCCGCCGGCTACCTCGAGGGCACCTACACCGAGACCTACCCGCGGGTGACGCAGGACGAGGCCGGCCTGACCCGGCTGTTCCGCCAGTTCTCCTCGCCCGGCGGCATCCCGAGCCACGTGTCGGTGACGACGCCCGGCTCCATCCACGAGGGCGGCGAGCTCGGCTACGTGCTCGTGCACGCCTTCGGCGCCGTGATGGACAACCCCGACCTGCTCGCGCTGGCCGTCGTGGGCGACGGCGAGGCCGAGACCGGGCCGCTCGAGGGCTCGTGGAAGGGCGTCTCGTTCATCAACCCCGCGCGCGACGGGGCGGTCCTGCCCGTGCTGCACCTCAACGGCGCCAAGATCGCCGGCCCGACGGTGCTCGGCCGCAAGCCCCGGGAGGAGGTGCGCAGGCTGCTCGAGGGACACGGCTACGACGTGATCGAGGTCGAGGGCTCCGACCTGCCGGGCATGCACGTGCGCTTCGCGGAGGCGCTGGCCACCGCGTACTCCCGCATCACCGCCATCCAGGCGGCCGCCCGCGGCGGTGACTGGGACGGCACCCGGCCGCGCTGGCCCCTCATCGTGCTGCGCTCGCCGAAGGGCTGGACCGGCCCGCAGACGGTCGACGGGGTCACGGTCACCGGCACCTGGCGCTCGCACCAGGTCCCGCTCTCCGGCGCGCGACAACCCGGAGCACCTGAAGCTGCTGGAGGAGTGGCTGCGCTCCTACCGCCCGGAGGAGCTCTTCGACGAGACCGGGCGCCCGGTGGAGGGCGTCCTCGGCTTCGGGCCGGCCGGCGACCTGCGGATGAGCGCCAGCCCGCACGCCAACGGCGGGGTGCTCACGAAGGACCTCGACCTGCCGGACTTCCGCGACTACGCGATCGAGGTCGCGCAGCCGGCTGTCACGAAGGCCGAGTCGACGCGTCGGCTGGGCGAGATGCTCCGCGACGTCTACCGCGCCAACGGCGACCGGTTCCGGCTCTTCTGCCCGGACGAGACCAACAGCAACCGGCTCGGACCGGTCTTCGCGGCCTCTGACCGCGCCTTCATGGAGGAGGTGCACGACGACGACACCGCGCTGAGCCACGACGGCCGCGTGATGGAGGTGCTCTCGGAGCACAACTGCCACGGCTGGCTCGAGGGCTACACCCTCACCGGCCGGCACGGGATGTTCGCGACCTACGAGGCCTTCGCGATGGTGAGCGCGTCGCAGACGGTGCAGCACGGCAAGTGGCTCGAGGAGGCGGCGCACCTGCCGTGGCGGGCCAAGGTGCCGAGCCTCAACATCCTGCTGACCTCGACCGCGTGGCGCAACGACCACAACGGCTTCTCCCACCAGGGGCCCGGCCTCATCCAGGTGGCGCTGACCCAGCGCTCGGACGTCTCGCGCATCTACTTCCCGCCGGACGCCAACTGCCTGCTGTCGGTGGCCGACCACTGCCTGCGCTCACGGTCCTACGTGAACCTCATCGTGATCGACAAGCAGCCGCAGCTGCAGTGGCTCTCCATCGACGACGCGGTCGAGCACTGCGCCAAGGGCGCCGGCATGTGGCAGTGGGCCGGCACCGACGACGGCACGACCGACCCGGACATCATCCTCGCGTGCGCGGGTGACGTGGTGACCATGGAGACGGTCGCGGCGGCGCAGATCCTCGAGGAGCACCTGCCCAGCTTCCGCACCCGTGTGGTCAACGTCGTCGACGTCATGCGGCTGCGCCGCCCTCGGGAGCACCCCCACGGCATGGACGCCATGGCGTTCCGCGAGCTGTTCACCGACCACAAGGACGTCGTCTTCGCGTTCCACGGCTTCCCGGGGGCCATCCACCAGCTCGTGCACGGCCGGCCCGACGCCGACCGCTTCCACGTCCGCGGGTTCATCGAGGAGGGCACGACCACCACGCCCTTCGACATGGTGGTGCGCAACAAGGCCTCGAGATACCACCTGGTCATCGACGCGCTCAACAACGCCCGCCGGCTGCCGCAGGGAGCCAGCGACCTGAAGGCGTGGTGCGAGGCCAAGCTGGCCGAGCACGAGGCCTACGTGGTGGAGCACCTCGAGGACATGCCGGAGGTCCGCGACTGGGCACTCGGCGACTGGGCGCAGCAGGGGTGAGCGGCTAGGCTCGTCGTCCCGATGCGTGCCCGCACGCCAGCTGCCGACAGGAGCGCTCGCATGTCCGTCCCGCAGGACAGCCCGGCCGGCCCGGCCTTCGCCGAGCTGGCGCGCATCGATCTCGCCACGAGCGACCTCGTCCAGGTCCTGCAGCGGGTGGCGGAGCTGGCCGCTGAGACGGTGCCGGGGCACGCCGAGGTGTCGGTGACCCTGATCGATCTCCGGGGAGGGCGCACCCCCGTGTCGACCGGGCAACTGGCGCGCGAGCTCGACGAGGCGCAGTACGCCGAGGGCCGCGGTCCCTGCCTCGACGCCGTCCAAGCCGGGACCACCACGAGGGTCGACGACATGGCCGACGAGGTGGACCGCTGGCCGCTGTTCGTGGCCAACGCGCGCAAGCACGGCGTGCGCAGCTCGATGTCGGTGCCGCTGCCGATGCAGAGCGACGTGGCCGGCGGCCTCAACCTCTACAGCACCTCGCCGGAGACCTTCGACGACGCCACCGTGGCCGTGGTCGAGACCTTCGCGGGCTACGCCGGGGTCGCGGTCGCGAACGCCCACCTCTACGCCAGCTCGACGGCCACCGCCGACCAGATGCGCCAGGCCATGGCGACCCGCGCGGTCATCGAGCAGGCCAAGGGGTACGTCGCTGCGCAGCGCGGCATCAGCGTCGACGAGGCCTTCGACGTGCTGGTGCGCGCCTCTTCGGTGACCAACCGCAAGCTGCGCGACATCGCCGCCGACGTGATCTCCGGCGCCGGGACGGTCACGCGCGGTCGCTAGCCGACCTGCCGGACCTCCGTCGCGGCGGTGAGGCGCTCGACGGCGGAGGCTTCGACGGTTCCCGCTGCCGGGTGGAGCACGGCCGCAGCCGACCATGCGACCGCGCGGCGCAGCACGTCGGGCCACGGTTCCTCGGCCACGAGACCGACGGCGAGGGCGGCGACGGCAGCGTCGCCTGCACCTGTGGGGTTCACCGGCTGGAGCGCGGGCGGCCGGGCCTCCCACGTGCCGGTGCTGTCGACCGCCAGCAGGCCCTGCGGACCACGTGACACCACCACGCGCTGCGCGCCCTGGCTGAGAGCCGTGGCTCCCGCTGCTCGCACGTCCGGCCCGCCGGTCGCGCGGAGCAGCTCTTCCTCGTTGGGCTTCACCAGGTCCGGCCCCGCGGGCAGCGCTGCGCGCAGCGCTGCGCCGTCGGCGTCGACGATGCACCGCAATCTCGCCGCGTGCGCGCGGCGGGTCACCACTGCGTACGCGTCCTCCGGTGCCCACGGCGGCAGGCTGCCTGAGCAGACCACGAGAGCCACCTCGTGCAGCAGGGCGTCGAGGTGGGAGAGCCAGCGGGCCCAGAGCTCGGCCGGACCCACAGGCCCGGGTTCGTTGAGGATGGTGACGCGGCCGTCGGTCTCGCGGACTGCGAGGGTGCTGCGGGTCTCGACGCTGTCGTCGACCAGCATGCGGTGCGGCGTGCCCGACGAGTCGAGGTCCTCGAGCAGCCGTTGCCCTGGGGCGCCGCCCACGACGCCGGTCGCGACGGTCGGTGCGCCCATCTGCCGGAGCACGCGGCTGACGTTCACGCCCTTGCCGCCGGCGCGGCCGCTCGACTGCTGCACCCGGTTGGTGCCGCCCACGGCGAGGGAGTCGACCGACCAGGTGAGGTCCCACGCCGGGTTGAGGGTGACGGTGAGGATCACGAGGCGCCTCTCAGAGCGGTGTGCGGCGGAGGAGGGTCGGCGAGCTCGACCGCGCGACGGTGCGCGTCGGTGACGAGGGGTACGCGGCTGCCCGGCTCCAGGAGCGCGGCGCCCGCCCACGCGACCGCCTCGCGCAACGCCTCCGGACCGTCGCCGCCAGCGGCGACGAACCCCGCGAGCAGTGCGTCGCCGGCGCCCACCGTGCTGAGCGGCGACGCGACGCGCACGCGGGCGAGCCACGTACCGCTCCCACCGACGAGCAGCGCGCCCTCCGCGCCTGCTGAGATCAGGGCGCTGCCGGCGCCGGCGGCCAGCAGAGTGCGGGCGGCGGCCTCGACCTCGCCCCACGTCGCGGCCCGCCCGCCGGTCGCCTCGGCGAGCTCGTCCAGGTTGGGCTTGACGACGTGCGGGCGGGCCTCGAGCCCCGCCAGCAGGCCGGGCCCGCTGGTGTCGAGGGCGACCCTCGCACCTGATGAGGCGGCCGCGCGGCAGAGCCGGGCGACCAGTGCGGGCTCTGCGCCCGGCGGCAGGCTCCCCGAGACGACCACCGTGTCCGCGTCCGCGGCAGCGCGGGCCACCGCGGTCACCAGCGCCTCCACCTCGTCGGCGGTGAGCGCAGGGCCGGGGGCGTTGACCTTGGTCGCCAGCCCGCCGGGCTCGGCGAGCGTGACGTTGACCCGGGTCCCACCGGCGACAGGCACCGTCAACGCCGGCACCTGCTCGGCCGCGAGCAGCGCCTGCAGCTGCGCTCCGGCGGGGCCGCCCGTGGGGAGCACCGCCCGGGCGGCGAGGCCGTTGGCGAGCAGAGCGCGGGCGACGTTGACCCCCTTGCCGCTGGGCTCGACGTGCAGCACCCGGGCGCGGTGCAGCTCGCCGCGGGCCAGCGCGTCGAGCTCGTAGGTGAGGTCGATGCTGGGGTTGGCCGTGACGGTGGCGATCACACCCGCTCCAGCGCGAGTCCGGTGGCCCGCACGTCGTCGAGGGCCTCGCCCGCGAGGCCGGTGTCCGTGACGAGCAGGTCGATGTCGGCGAGCGCGGCGTGCTGGTGGCTGCTCACCGCGCCGACCTTCCCCGAGTCTGCGAGCAGCACGCGGCGACGCGCTGCGCCGAGCATCGCCCGCTTGACCGCCGCCTCGGCGGGGTCGGGAGTCGTGCACCCGCGTGCCGCCGAGATGCCGTTGGTGCCGAGGAAGGCGACGTCGACGTTGAGCTCCTGCAGCGCGCGTACGGCCCACTCGTCGACGGAGGTGAGGGTGGTGCGCCGCACACGGCCGCCCAGCAGGTGGACCTCGGTGCCCGGGCGTGCGAGCAGCACCGTGGCCACCGGCAGCGCGCCGGTGAAGACCCGCAGCTCGGCGTCGGCGGGCAGCAGCTCGGCCAGCCGCTGCACGGTCGAGCCGGCGTCGAGCAGGACCGAGCCGCCGCGGGGGAGGTGCGCGAGCGCGGCGCGGGCGATGCGCTCCTTCTCCTCGGCAGCACCGGTGCGGGCGGCCACGGCCGGCTCGAAGTCGAGACCGTGCAGGGGTACGGCGCCGCCGTGCACCCGGCGCAGCCGGCCCTCGCGCTCGAGGGCGATGAGGTCGCGCCGGACCGTCTCGGTCGTGACGCCGAGGTGCGCGGCCAGCTCGGCGGCGTCGAGGCGCCCGCGCTCGGCGAGCAGCGCCAGTGCCGCCTGCTGCCGCTCGAGCGAGTAGAGACCGCGCGCCGGTGTTGCACTCATGACGGCACCGGAGGCAGGTCGTCGGTCGACGCGTAGACCCCGCCGGCGACGCCCGCCAGCAGGGCGGCGCCCCGCGCACCGGGCTCCCGGACCGGACTGGTCTCCAGTGGTCCGAGCAGCGCGCGCTTGCGCTCCATCAGGCCGGTGCTCCGGCTCCACCCGCCGGCCGCGACCGTGCGGGTCGGCTCGCCTGCGACGGCCGTCATCCGCCCGCGCACTGCGGCGGCCTCCGCTGTGACGGTGTCGAGCGCCGCCCGCCACACCTCGGCCTCGGGACGCCCGGCTCCCTCGAGCACCACCGGCCTCGTCGGGTCGGCCAGGTCGAGCCGGACCGAGGTGCAGGTCAGCGCCATGGCCTCGGCGTCGAGCGCTGGGACGTCGGCCTGGGTCCGGCCGAGCACCGTCAGCACACCCCGGAGCGCCAGCCCGCCCTGCGTGCCTCCGAGCAGGCACCAGCTGCCGGCCAGGGCGTGCCAGCCCACGGTGGTGCCGGCGCCCGCCAGCTCGCGGACCGCGGCGTCGGGGAGGTCGGGGGACACCGTACGCACCAGCGCCTCCGCGCTCCCGCACGAGTCGAGCTCCGCGCCCGGGCCCGTGGCGCCGACGCCCACGACGGCGGCCTGGTGGTCGTGCCCGGCGACGGTCAGGACCGCGCCCGCCAGCCCCGGCACGGTGGTGCCGGCCGTGCCCAGCGGCGTCCCCGCCTCGACCAGCGGGGCGAGCAGCGCGCGGTCGCCGCCGCTCCAGGCCAGCGCCTCGTCCCACCAGGCACGGGCCCGCAGGTCGAGCCAGCCCGTGCGGGAGGCCAGCGAGAGCTCCGAGCCCTCATCGCCGCCCAGCGCCCGCACCACCCACGCAGCGACGTCGAGCCGGCGCACCGCGGCGCCGACGCCGGCGTGGTCGAGAAGCCAGCGGTGCTTGGTCAGGCTCCACTGCGGCCAGAGCGGCAGCCCCGTGCGCGAGGAGAAGCGGCCCTCGCCGAGCGCCCGGTCCAGCTGCGGCACCAGAGCGACGTCGCGCCGGTCGTGCCAGGCGACCAACGGGCCGAGCGGCTCGCCGGCCCGGTCGAGCAGCACGCCCGACTCCGCCATGCTCGCGACGCCGAGCGCCGAGACCCGGCGTCCGGGGACCTGCACGAGCAGGTCGCCGAGGGCGGCGGTGACCGAGGCCACCAGCGCGTACGCGTCGAGCTCGGTCCGCTCGCCGCTGACCGTCCAGGTCACCGGTGCGGAGGCGGCCGCTCGCTCGACGCCGTCGGACGTGAGCGCGACCGCCTTGACCGAGCTGGTGCCCACGTCGAGGCCGACGAGCAGGTCGTCCACGCCGTCCTCCGGGGCTTGTCGCGTTGCGAGTGCGTGGATATCGTTGGGTTCCGTTGGGCTCGCTGTCAAGAGTCGTCGTCTAGGGGCTGGAGGGCTCGTGCCGCTCGTCACCACCGCCGAGGTCGTCGCGGGCGCGCGCGACCGGGGCGCGGCCGCCGCCGCGTTCAACGTCATCACGCTCGAGCACGTCGAGGCCGTCGTGCTCGGCGCCCGGACGGCCGGCTCGCCGGTGGTCGTGCAGGTCAGCGAGAACGCGGTGCGCTACCACGGCGGCGCCGTCCTGCCGCTCGCCGCCGCCTGCCGGGCCGCCGCCGAGGCCGCCGAGGTGCCCGTCGCCCTGCACCTCGACCACGTCGAGGACGTGCACCTGCTGCACCGCACGGCCGAGGCAGGCTTCAGCTCGGTGATGTTCGACGCCTCGAAGCTGGCCTACGACGACAACGTGGCAGCGACCCGCTCGGCCGCGCAGTGGGCGCACGGGCACGGCCTGTGGCTCGAGGCCGAGCTCGGCGAGATCGGCGGCAAGGACGGCGCCCACGCGCCGGGGGTGCGCACGAAGCCGGAGGAGGCGCAGTCTTACGTCGCGGCCACCGGCGTCGACGCCCTCGCCGTCGCGGTCGGCAGCTCGCACGCCATGACCTCGCGCACCGCCTCGCTCGACGACGGGCTGATAGCCCGCCTGCGCGACGCGCTCGACGTGCCGCTGGTGCTGCACGGGTCGTCCGGCGTCGCCGACGACGACCTGCGTTCCGCCGTCGCGCACGGCATCGCCAAGGTCAACATCGGCACGATCCTCAACGTCGCCTTCACCGGCGCCGTGCGCGAGGTGCTCGCCGCCGACGAGCGGCTGACCGACCCCCGCACGTACCTCGTCGAGGCGCGCCGCCGCACCGCCGACGTCGTCGCCCACCTGCTGGGCGTCGTGTCCGGCGAGCGGTAGCTCCTGCACGCGAGCGATAGCTCCGTAGCTACCGCTCGCATGCGCTCGCTACCGCTCGCGCCCCGCTGGGACCGCTGGGCCCGCCCGTGCGGTTTCCGGCCGTCGTCGAGGGTTGAGCGGTAGCGAACGAGGGCCGGCGGTAGCCCGTGCGCTACCGCCGGGCCGGCTTTGCTACCGCTGAGCCGAGGTTCCTACCGCTGGGCCAGGGGGCGGCCTACGCCGAGGCGCGCACCCCCGCCACAAGCCGGTCGAGCGCGGAGGGGGCGAGCGGCGTACCCGCCAGCTGTGCGGCGTGCAGCGCGGCACCCAGGACCGGGGGCACGAGGGGCTCCCGGACGTCGTAGCGAGCGGGCGACTCGCGCAGCCGGGCGAGGAACGGCTCGCGCACCTGCGGCGCGGAGAACACCCCGCCCGACCACGAGACCGGCACGAGCTCGTCGTCGCCGAACCCCAGCCGGCGCCGCGTCGTCTCCACCAGCGCAGCCAGTTCGGCAGCCGCCGAGTCGAGGATGCCGAGAGCGGCAGCGTCCCCACGCGAGGCTGCCGTCACGACGGCACGCGACAGCGCCGCGATCCGGCGCCGGTCGGACCGCCACCGGTTGAGGACTACGTCGACGAGGTCGAGGTCGGTGCCGAGCGCGAGCTCCTCGCGCAGCACGCCGAGCAGCGGCCCCTCGGGCGCCCGGCCGTCGGCCATCTTCGAGAACGCGCGCAGCCCGCGGATGCCGATCCAGTAGCCCGAGCCCTCGTCGCCGAACGTCTCGCCCCAGCCGCCGACGCGCACGCCGGTGCCCGCCCTCTCCCCGTAGGTGATGGAGCCGGTGCCGCTGACGACGTTGATGCCGTCGGCGCCGCCGAGGGAGCCGGCCCACGCGCAGACGGTGTCGTTGCCGCAGGCGAAGCGGTCGTGGCCGAGCGACGCGCCGGCGGCGGCGTCGAGCGCCGGCAGGTCGCCGCTGACCTCGCCGTAGGCAGGCAGGCCGAAGAACGCGTACGCGACGTCCTCCTGACCGACGCCGGCCGACGCGCACACGGCGGAGACCCCGTCGCGCAGCACCCGCACGACGAGGTCGAGTCCCTCCTCGGCGCCGGTGAGGTAGTAGCAGCTGGGGCCGTCGAGGCGAGCGGCCACCTCACCGTCGGCGGTGAGCAGGCAGAAGGCGGTCTTGGTGCCGCCGCCGTCGACGCCCAGGAAGACGCGGGAGATGGCGGCTACCGCCTCTCGTCCGCGAGCTCGTGCACCGTGACGCCCTGCACGACCCGGTTGACCTCGCCGGCGGGGAAGGGGTTGTCGGGCGTGAGCCCGAGCGCGAGCGAGGTGTGCAGCGCGAGCAGCTGGGCCAGCACCACGAACGGCAGCCCGAGCAGCGGGTCGGCCACGTCGTCGAGCCCGAACGACCACACCTGCGGCGCGTCGAGCCGGGCGCTCGGACCGCCGGCGACCACGAGCACGTCGCGCGGGTGCTGCGAGCTGAGCAGCTCGGCGGCGATGTCCTCGTCGTACTGCCGGGTGTAGGGGTCGTTCGACACGAACACCACCGTCAGCGTGCTGTCGTCGAGCACCGACTTGGGGCCGTGGCGGAAGCCGAGCGCCGAGTCGAAGTAGCTCACGACCGTGCCGGCGCTGAGCTCGAGCAGCTTGAGCGCCGACTCCCGGGCCAGCGCGCACAGCGGCCCGCTGCCCAGGTAGACCACGCGCCGGTAGCCGCGGCCGGCCAGCTCCTCGACGGCCGCGCTGCGAGCGCTCAGCAGCTGCTCGCCCGCGTCGGCGAGCCGGTCGACGACCGCGACCTGCGCGTCGTCGCCGCTCAGCGCCAGCCAGGTCGCCAGCACCATGCAGGTGAAGCTGCTGGTCATGGCGAAGCCCTCGTCGTTGGACGCCTCGGGCATGAGCAGCACGTGCGCCCGCTCGGCGCCCGCCATCGACTTCGACAGCTGGCCGTCGGCGTTGCACGTCACGACGAGGTGGTGCACCTGGCGCAGGCACTGCTCCGCCAGCACCGTGGCCGCCACGCTCTCGGGGCTGTCGCCCGAGCGTGCGAACGACACGAGCAGCGTGGGCACGTCCTCGGCGAAGACCTCGCGCGGGTTCGACACGATGTCGGTGGTCGCCACTGCCTCGACGCGGCGGCCCAGCCGACGCGCCAGGGCGGGCGCGAGCAGGCCGCCGGCGAAGGCCGACGTGCCGGCGCCGGTGAGCACGACGCGCAGGTCGGGCAGCGCGAGCAGCGGGCTCAGGAACTGCGCGGTACGCGTGCGGCCGGCCGCCGCCTGCGCGGCGACCTCGCGCCACAGCGCCGGCTGCTGCTCGATCTCGCGCGCGGTCGCAGCGGCGCCGCGCGCCGCCCAGTCGATCGGGGTCTTCGTGGTCACGGTGTGCTCCCGGGGAGGTGGTCGGTCGAGGTGTTCCCCCGCGGGGCGCGGAGATGCGTCACTTGGTGCTGCCGGCGAGCAGGCCGCTGACGATGTAGCGGTTGAAGGTGAGGGCCAGCAGCGCCGGGACGGCGATCGCCAGGACGCCCGCGGCGTTGAGCAGCGTGCTGGGCACGACGTGCCTGCCCTGCAGCGCCGAGATGACGACGGTCAGCGGCTGGGTGCTGCTGTCAGTGGAGAGCACCAGCGGGAAGAGGAACTGCGCCCATGCGAACAGGAAGGTGATGAGCGCGGTCGAGATGATGCCCGGCCGGGCGAGGGGGAGCAGCACGTGCCACAGCACCTGCAGCCGGTTGGCGCCGTCGACGAGCCCGGCCTCCTCGATGCTGGTCGGCAGGCTCGCGAAGTAGTTGTGCAGGACCCAGGTCGCGAGCGGGAGGAAGCCCGAGACGTAGACGAGCACGATGCCCGTGTAGGTGTTGACCAGCCCGAGGTCGCTCATGATCCGGTAGAGCGGGATCAACGTCGTGTAGGCGGGGAACGCCATCGTGGCCAGCACGCTGTAGAAGAGCAGGTTGCGGCCGCGGAACTGCATGCGGGCGAACGCGTAGGCCGCCAGCGTCGCCAGGAGCACGGTGACGATGGTCGCGACGCCGCACTCGATGACGATGTTGCGCGCCGAGCTCCGGATCTGCTGGGAGACGTCGGTGTTGCCGGTGAGCAGGGCCTTGTAGTTGCCCAGGGTCGGGTTCGTCGGGAGGTAGTGGCTGGGCTTGGCGCGGGCGTCGCTCTCGGTCTGCAGGCTGATGTTGACCGCCCAGTAGATCGGCACCAGCGACCACAGCAGGATCAGCACGACGCCGATGCGCTGCAGCGGGAACCGCCGGGCCCTCCTCGAGCGGCTCACAGCTCGACCTTCCGGTAGACGAAGCGGACGACGCCGACCGAGACGACGAGCGTCACCAGCGTGATGATGAGCGAGAGCGCGTATCCGGTGCCGAAGTCGAGGTTCTGGAAGCTGATGAAGTAGGTCTGCATCGTGACCGACGCGGCGGTCGAGGCGGCTCCGTTGAGCACGTAGGGCTGGTCGAAGACGTTGAGGGTCGCGATCACCGCCTGCACCATCGCCACCGCGATGCCGGGACGGGCCAGCGGCAGCGTGATGCGGGTGAACGCCTTCCAGGGCGTGCAGCCGTCGATCTCCGCCGCCTCGTAGAGCTCGCCGGGGATGAGCTGCAGCGCCGCCAGCACCAGCAGCGAGGACAGCGGCGTGATCTGCCAGACCTGCACCAGCTCGATGAGCGTGATGGTGAGCAGGCGGTTCTGCCCGAGCAGCACGTGCGAGTCGCCGCTGATGTGCAGGGTGGTGAGGACGCTGTTGATGAGGCCCGCGTTGGGGTCGAAGATCCCGCTCCACAGGATGCCCTCGACGACACCGGGCAGTGCCCACGGCAGGATCAGCACGGCGATGACGACGCTGCGCCCGGTGAAGGGCTTCTGCAGCGCCACCGCGATGGCGACGCCGAGGACGGTCGACAGGATGACGCCGGTGAGCACGTAGAACCCGGTGTTGCCGGCGCTGCGCATGACGGCGCTGTTGTGGAGCAGGGAGGTGAAGTTGCCGAAGCCGGTGAAGCGCACGGGCGGGTCGAGCTCGTCGACCTTGTAGAACGACTGGACGACGGTGAACACCGCCGGCACCAGCGCCAGCCCGACGATGAAGGCCGCGACCGGCGCGACGAGGACGTAGGGCAGCAGGTCGACGCGGCTGCGCCGGGTACGCCGCGGTGGGCTCGGCGGCGCACCGGTGGCCGTCGCTGCGGCCACCGGTGCCCCTCCGCGTGGGGACGACGCCACCGTCAGCTGCCCGACTTCTGGTCGGCCAGGTCGGCGATCGCCTTGATGGCGTCAGCGACGCTCTTCGAGCCGGTCGCCGCGTCGTGCAGGTTGGTGTAGACGGCGTTCGAGAACTCGGGGTACCACGCCGGCGCGCCCTCGGGGAAGACCGGCTTGGAGTTCTTGAGCAGCTGGCCCAGCACGTCGCCGCCGATCAGCGTCCCGGTCTGGGTGATCTTCTGCACGGCGCTGAGGTGCGAGGGGAGGGCGTAGGCCGGCAGCGCCTTCTCGGCACCGTTGGCGCCGGAGAAGTCGACCTGGTTGTCCGAGTCGGTGAACCACTCGATGAACTTCGCCGCAGCCGCGGGGTACTTCGCCTGCTTGGGGATGCCGATGCCGTCCGGGTTCGAGAGGTTCGGACCGGCACCGGAGACGCCCGGCGTCGGGATGTAGGCGACCTTGCCGACCACCGAGGAGGACGAGGGGACGTTGTAGAGGCTGCCGACGTTGCCCGAGTAGTCGGAGAACGTGCTGGCGACCAGGCCCTTGGCCATCAGCGTCTGCTGGCCCTGGCTGTCGGCGACGTTGATGTTGCCGGGCGGGACGAGGCCGTTCTTGAGGGCGTCTACCATCCACTGCGCCGCCTTGTAGCCGGCCGAGCCCGGGTCGGTGAACTGCGGCTTGCCCTTGCCGTCGAGGATGGTGCCGCCGAAGGCACCGGTGGTCTGGTACCAGAAGGTCGACAGGCCCTCGGCCGCGGCGAACGGGATGTTGAGCGGGTACTTCGAGATGCCCTTGGCCTTCACCTGCTCGAGCGCCTTCATGTACTCGTCCATGGTGGTCGGCGTGGCGGTGACGCCCGCCTTCTTGAGCATGTCGGTGTTGACGGTGGTCACCATGAACGACGCGTCGTAGGGGATGCCGACGACGTGCTCGCCCGACTTGAACGAGGCCAGCTGCGGGACGTCCGCGGCCAGCGTCTTGGTGTCCATGTACTTCTCCATGGGCAGGAACCAGCCGAGCTTGCCCAGCTGGCCCACGCGCGACCAGTCGACGTCAGTGGCGTCGGCGAAGTAGGTCTTCGCCGTCGCAGCGGCGGAGATCTTCGTCTGGAGACTGTCCCAGTCCACGTTGGACCACTTGACCGTGATGCCGGTCTCCTTGGTGAAGGCGTCGAGCGCCGCCTTGGGCGGCGGGTCGACCGCGAGCACGACCGAGATGGTCACTCCCTTGGTCTCCGTCGAGCCGCTCGAGCCGCTGGAGCTGCCGCTCCCTCCGCCGCACGCCGCCGTGGCGAGCAGCAGGCCGGCTCCTCCTGCTGCGGCGAGCGTGTGCCTGGTGGTCCGCCTTGCCGTCATGTCGGAACGCCTTCCTCGTGGGCCATGGGCATCCGCGTCCTGAGTGCGCACACCTGCGCAACTTCGTCCGGATCCGCTCTGCGCGTTCGTGCGCGATGCAGCGGGACGCTAGTGCTGGCACCGAGGCGCGTCAAGGGATCGTGCGGAACCGTTACGCACAATGAACATGGCGCTGCATGATTGCGCGCAAGTTTGCACACCCGTAACATCGGCCCGTGCGCCGAGCCGAACGACTGAGTGCCATCCTCGAGCGCGTCAGCGAGACGGGGAGCGTCGACGTCCTGGCGCTGTCCGACGACCTGGGGGTGTCCGGCGCGACGATCCGCCGCGACCTCCAGGTCCTCAGCAGCCGCCGGCTGCTCGTGCGCACGCACGGCGGCGCCCTGAGCAACGACGTGGGCGAAGAGCTGCCCGTGCGGGTCAAGGCCGCCCGCAAGCAGCCCGAGAAGCGCCGCATCGGACAGGCCGCAGCCGCCCTGGTCGAGGACGGCGCCGTCATCGGCATGACCGGCGGCACCACGACCACCGAGCTCGCGCGCGCCCTGGCCGACCGCCGGGGCATCACGCTGGTCACCAACGCGATCAACATCGCCGCCGAGCTGGCCGGCCGGCCCGGCCTCCGCCTCGTGCTGATCGGCGGCGTCGTGCGCCCGTCCTACGAGCTCGTAGGCCCTGCTGCTGAAGCGATGCTGTCCAACTACCACCTCGACATCGCCTTCATCGGCGTCGACGGCCTGACGCCGGAGGAGGGCTGCACGACCCACGACGAGATGGAGGCGCAGACCGACCGGTGCTTCCTGCGCCGCGCGCACCGCACCGTCGTGGTGGCCGACAGCTCGAAGATCGGCAAGGTGACCTTCGCCCGCATCAGCCCGCTCTCCGGCGTCCAGGACGTCGTGACCGACCGCGGCGCCGACGCCGACGCGCTGCGGCGGCTCAAGGAGGCCGGCGTGCAGGTCGTCACGGTCTGAGCGGCCTGCACCGCCGCGTACAGCGCAACACTGCGCAGTTCTGCGTATTTGTTGCGCGAGTGCTCTGGGCAGTTCGACACTGCGGCGGTGACGACAATCAGCTTCCTGGGTGCCGGCAGCGTGGTGTTCACGCGCGACCTGCTCACCGACCTCATGGCCTTCTCCGACCTCGGCGACCTGCGCATCGTGCTGCACGACATCGACGCCGACCGACTCTCGACCGCGGAGTCGCTGGCGCAGCGGATGTCCGCCGACCGCCCCGGCACCACGGTCGTCGCCGAGTCAGACCGGCGCAGGGCGCTGGAGGGCGCCGACTTCGTGGTCAACTCGATCCAGGTCGGGATGTTCGAGGCGACGCTGCGCGACTTCGAGGTGCCCGCGCGCTTCGGCCTGCGCCAGACCATCGCCGACACCGTCGGCATCGGCGGCATCTTCCGCGCTCTGCGCACCTTCCCCGTCCTCGAGGGCATCGCGCGCGACATGCTCGAGGTCTGTCCCGACGCCTGGCTGCTCAACTACACCAACCCCATGGCGATGAACGTCGCCTACCTCCACGCCGTGGCGCCGCAGCTGAAGGTCCTCGGCCTGTGCCACTCGGTCTACTGGACCGTGCACGGCCTGTCCGAGCTCGTCGGCGTCCCGATGGACCAGGTGCAGTTCCGCAGCGCCGGCGTCAACCACCAGGCCTGGCTGCTGGAGTGGACGTCGCAGGGGCAGAGCCTCTACCCCCGGCTCGACGAGCTCATCGCCAAGGACGCGGAGCTGCGCCGCCGCGTACGCGTCGACATGTACCGCCGCATCGGCTACTACCCGACCGAGACCAGCGAGCACTCCGCCGAGTACCTGCCCTGGTACATGCACCACGACGAGGAGGTCGAGCGGCTGCGCATCCCGGTCGGCGCCTACGTCGGCATCTCCCAGCAGAACCTCGACGAGTACGCCGACACCCGCCGCCGCCTGCAGGCCGGCGAGCCGCTGCCGCAGGACGACCGCGGTGCGACCGAGTACGCCCCGCAGGTCGTGCACAGCCTGGTGACCGGCACCCGGCGCGAGATCGTCGTCAACGTGCCCAACCTCGGGCTCATCGACAACCTGCCCGCCGGCTTCACCGTCGAGGTGCCCGCTGTGGTCGACGGGTCGGGGGTGCGCCCTGAGCCCGCTGGCTCCCTGCCCACGCAGTGCGCCGCGGTGAACGCGGCCTACTGCGGCACGGGCATGCTCACCGTCGAGGCCGCCGTGACGGGCGACCCGCGCAAGGTCCGCCAGGCGGCCATGGTCGACGCCAACACCAGCGCCTCGCTCTCGGTCGACACGATCTGGGCGCTGTGCGACGCGATGGTGGAGGCGCACGGCGACCTCCTGCCGGAAGCGCTGCGCGCTCCGCTGGCGCTGTAGCGACACCGCGCACGACGGGCCCGCTCCCTGCTGGGAGCGGGCCCGTCGTGTGCCGTGCTGCGGTCAGCTGAGCCAGAAGTCGCAGTGGTGCTCGGTCACGAAGTCGTAGACGACGTGGCTGGCGCCCCCGGTGCGCAGCTGCTCGACGATCCCGTTCGTGCCGTACTGCGGCCAGGTCGGCGCACCGCGGGAGTTGGGGTTGCCCGTGCGGGCGAACGTGCCCCAGTAGCGCATCATCTGGTCCGACAGCTTCTCCTGCGTGGCCGTCAGCGGCTTCTCGCCCAGCGTGAAGTCGAAGAGGTACTGCAGCTCCGCGCTGTGTCCGTTGGACATGTCCTCACCGGGGATGGCGAAGCCGTAGAGCGTCGGCGACGTCGGGTCGTCGAACTCGTAGCGGTAGGTCGGCACCTGCCCGGTCATCGCCCTGGCGTTCAGCTCGACGTTGCACGCATTGCCGGCGTCGGTCTGGATCTGGGTGATCTGGTCGTAGGGCGTCTTGTAGCTCGAGAGGGGGTACAGCTGCAGGACGGCAGGAGCCTTGGCGCCGTAGGTCTTGCTCACGAGGTCGACGACGCCCTGGGCGGTGATGCCGGCGAGTGCGGTCGACAGCAGCCGGTTCTCCGAACGCGTCGAGCCGGTCATCACGGGCACCTTGTTCCAGGCCCCGCTGGTGATGGCGTCCTTGGGGCTGGTGGGGAGCAGGGCGCCGCCGACCTTGGGGCCGCCGAGGTAGTTGTTCTGGTTCGCGACCAGCGTCCCGGGCCACGCCTTGCGCAGGCAGTTGACGACGGTCGCAGGATCGGTGCACCCGACCGCGTCGGCGAAGGTGACGCCGCTGGCCTCGCCGGCGGCGAGGGTCGCGCGCGGCGTCATGCAGGACGAGCTCTCGACGACCGCCTTGTCGAACAGCCCCTTCGCCGACGGGGCGGCCAGCATGCTGCAGACGGCCGAGGCTCCGGCCGACTGGCCGTAGATCGTGACGTTGCCCGGGTCGCCGCCGAACGCGCGGATGTTGCGCTGAACCCAGCGGAGCGAGGCGATCTGGTCCATGAGCGCGTAGTTGCCCGACCCGCCGGGAGTGACGGCGGACAGCGCAGGGTGCGCGAGGAACCCGAGGGCGCCCAGACGGTAGTTGATGCTGATGATGATCGTCCCGGTCTTCGTCGCCATGCTGCCGCCGCCGTAGATCACGCCGGTGCCCTGCGTGTTGCCGCCGCCGTGGAACCACACCATCACCGGCAGCCGGGCTCCGCGGACGAGGGTGCGCGGACGGTAGACGTCGAGGTAGAGGCAGTCCTCACTGACCGCCTGCTCCTCGCGCACGCCGGTGGGCTGGAACTGCAGGCACGCGGGGGACTGGCGGGAGGCGTCCCGGACCCCCGACCACGACGCCGCGGCGGCCGGCGGCGCGAAGCGCAGGTCGCGTACGGGTGGGGCGGCGTAGGGCAGGCCGAGGAACTCCTGGAAGCGGCCGGTGTCGACTCCTCGGACGGCGCCGCTGGCGGACCGGACGACGGTGCTGGCCGGTACGGCCCTGGCCGCCGAGGTGGCCGCCTGTGCTGTCGCGGGGAGCAGGCCTGTGGCGAGCAGCGGAGCGGCGGCGGCGAGGCCGACGAGCACACGCAGGGAACGGGGGATGCGCACGAGGACTCCTGGACATCGTCGTTGATGCACCTCGGACACGGCACTGGTCCGGTTCGTCAGTGTTTCGGCGGGATGTCCGACCCGTCAAGGGGGCGAGACGCACAGGAAGCGCACAGGGTGGGCACAGCGGGTTCCGCAGGTACTCCGCCGACAGTGGGTGCATGACCATGACGGACGACGCCGTGCGACCGGCTCCCCTGCTCCCCGCGCCGGCTCCAGCCGGCACGGCTCCTCGCCGCGGCTTCGGTGGCGACGTCGTCGGCGTGGCCGCTCTGCTCAGCGTGGTCTACGTGGTGGCGCTGTGGCTGTCCAACCGCGGCCTGCAGGACGTCACCGCAGGCACCGCGCCGGCCTTCACCTCGCTCGGGCGGGTGACTGGCCTCGTCTCCGCCGACCTGCTGCTGCTGCAGTGCCTGATGCTGGCTCGCCTGCCGTGGGCTGAGCGCACCTGGGGCCAGGACCGGCTCGCGCGCTGGCACCGGCTGCTCGGCTTCACCTCGTTCAACCTGATGCTGGCCCACGTCGTGCTCATCACGATCGGCTACGCGGCCGTGACAGCCGCAACGTGCTCGGCGAGCTCTGGAACCTCGTATGGACCTACCCCGGCATGCTGCTCGCTGCCGCCGGCTCGCTGCTCGTCGTGCTCGTGACCGTGACCTCGATCCGGATGGCCCGCCGCCGGCTGCGCTACGAGTCGTGGCACCTGCTGCACCTCTACGCCTACCTCGGCGTCGGCCTGGCCCTCCCGCACCAGGTCTGGACCGGCACCGACTTCGTCTCGTCGGCGTGGGCGCGGACCTACTGGTGGTCGCTGTGGGTCGCCGCCGCCGCGGCGGTGCTCGTCTTCCGAGTCGGTACGCCGCTGTGGCTCTCGTGGCGCCACCAGCTCCGCGTCGTGCGGGTCGTGACCGAAGCGCCGGGCGTCGTGTCGGTGCACCTGGGCGGGCACCGGCTCGACCGGCTCGGCGCCCGGGCCGGGCAGTTCCTCACCCTGCGCTTCCTCGACGGGCCCGGCTGGTCGCGCGGCAACCCGTACTCGCTCTCAGCGGCCCCGCACCCGCGCCTCCTGCGCGTGACCATCGCCGACGCCGGTGACGGCAGCGCCCGCGCCGCCCGCCTGCGGCCGGGGACCCGGGTGCTGTTCGAAGGCCCGTACGGCCGCCTGACCGCGGAGGCGCGCACCGACACCGCCCGCCCGGTGGTCCTGCTGGGTGCCGGCGTGGGAGTCACGCCGCTGCGGGCGCTGCTCGAGGAGATAGACGCACCAGGGCGTACCACTCTGGTCGTGCGCGCCCGCAGCTCCGACGACCTGCTCTTCAGCGCCGAGCTCGAGGCGCTGGCCGCCGCCCGTGGCGTACGGGTGGTGCCGCTGGTCGGGCCTCGCGCGGGGGAGGGGTCGTGGCTGCCGCGGCAGTACGCCTCCCTCGGGGGTGCCACTGCGCTGCGCCGGATCGTGCCTGACATCGCCGAGGCGGAGGTCTACGTCTGCGGCCCGACCGCCTGGGCGGAAGCCGTGTCGAGCGCGGCCCGCGAGGCCGGCGTGCCGCGCCGCAGGGTGCACGAGGAGCGGTTCGCCTGGTGACCCGCCCGCAGCTCTCCTTCCACTCGCCCTTCCCCACCTCCGAGGAGGTCCCCCCGTGCGTCGCGTGACCCTGTGGTTCGCATCCACCGTCTCAGCCCTGGTGCTGCTGTTCTCCTACCACACCAGCACCAGCTCCTCCGGTGCCCAGGCCGCCGCCCTGGCTCCGGCCACTCCCGGCACCGCCAGCACCGCCACGACACCCGCCACCGACCCGGCGCCGTCGGCGTCGGCGTCGGCGTCGGCGTCCTCGGACTCGACCAGCTCGACCAGCTCGTCCGGCACGTTCACCGGCGAGTCCGTGGACACGCGGTGGGGTCCGGTGCAGGTGCAGGTCACCGTCAAGGACGGCGCGGTGACCGACGTCCAGGCCGTCGTCTACCCGACCGAGAACGGCCGTGACCAGGAGATCAACTCCTACGCCCTGCCGCTGCTGCACGACGAGGTCATCGCGGCGCAGAGCGCCCAGATCGACGCCGTGGGCGGCGCGACCGTCACCAGCGACGGCTACATCAGCTCGCTCCAGTCGGCGCTCGACGCCGCGCACCTGGGGAGCTGACGTGACCGCCCTGCTCGAGGTCCCCGCCGCCCACCTGCCGCGCCGCGCGTGGGTCGAGCAGGTCATGGGCCTGCCCGTCAGCGTCCACGTGCGCGGCGAGAACGCCGGCTCGGGCACGGTGGAGCAGGCGGTGGCCGACCTCTACGCCGAGCTCCGGCGCGCCGACGCGCGGTTCAGCACCTACCGCGACGACAGCGAGGTGATGGCCCGCCGCCGCGGGGAGGCGCCCGTGCCCTCGGCGCAGATGGCCGAGGTCCTCGAGCTCTGCGACGAGGCGCGCAGGCGGACGCACGGCGCCTTCGACGCCGAGCTCCCCGGCGGCTTCGACCCCTCCGGTCTGGTCAAGGGCTGGGCCGTCGAGCGGGCCGCAGAACGGCTGCGCGAGGCGGCTCGGGGGAGCGACTGGCTGGTCAACGCGGGCGGCGACATCGTGCTGCGCGCAGAGGAGGGGCGTACCTGGCAGGTCGCGATCGAGGACCCGCGCGACCCGGCGCGCACCCTGCGTACCTTCGCCCTCTCCGACGGCGCGGTCGCCACCTCCGGCGCGGCGCACCGCGGCGCGCACATCGTCGACCCGCGCACCGGCCGGCCCGCTGCTCAGCAGGTGCTGTCGGCGACCGTGCTGGCGCCGAGCCTGCTCTGGGCCGACGTCTACGCCACCGCCGCGTACGTCGGTGGTGTCGACTCGCTGTCGTGGCTGGCGCCCGCCGCGACGCAGGTCCTGCTCGTACGCGGTGACGGCTCGCTCATCAGCAGCCGCCAGGTCGCCGGACGACGGGTTCGCCCGTGGACCGTGCCGCTCGCGCGCGTCCTCGGCTAGACGGCTCACAGCCAGCCACAGGCCCGTGGCAGCGCGGCCACAGCGAGCGTCCAGCCGCGTGCCGCTCCATGGGGAGCAGCGGCGCCCACCGCGGGGGCCGCCCTCGTCAGAAGGAGTCCTCCATGAAGTCGACGCGGGCATCCGGCCTCGTCCTCGCAGGTGCCGTCGGGCTCGCCGGGCTGGGGGTGGGCGCCGTCCTCGGCCCCACCGCAGCCTCGGCCGCCACATCCAGCACCTCGGCGCTCACCGGTCGGGCGAGCGCCATCGCCGACGCGCTCAAGGGCCTCGTGAGCGACGGCACCCTGTCGCAGACGCAGGCCGACGAGGTGGCCAGCACGCTGAGCAGCGCGTTGCCCGACCATGGCCCGGGTGGGCTGGGCGGTCCCGGTGGCGGGCACGGCCGCGGGGCCGACCTCGACACCGCTGCGAGCGTCATCGGCATCTCGGCCGACGACCTGCGCACCGCGCTCGACAGCGGCAAGACGCTGGCGCAGGTCGCGCAGGGCAAGGGCGTCAGCCAGTCCACGCTGGTCGCCAAGCTCGTGGCCTCCGAGAAGGCCCGCCTCGCCGCGGCCGTCGAGGCGGGCACGCTGACCCAGGCGCAGGCCGATTCGATGTCGGCCGACCTGACCGCACGGATCACCCAGGAGGTCACCACCACCTGCGCCGGTGGTGGCGGTCGCGGCGGCCACGGGGGTTCGCGTCCGGGCACGGCGCCGAGCGCCCCCACGACGCCGGCCACTCCCGCCACGCCGAGCACGCCGACGCCCACGGCGAGCGGCTCGACGACCTGACGCCCGACCCGGGACGACGTTGGCAGGATGGGCCATCGTGACGGTAGGACCGTCACGATGGCCCATCGTGCCAAGGGAAGCGCCCGGCCCCCCTAGTGGCGCCGCGGCGCCCAGCGGGCGGTGAGCTGCTCCGCCTCGGCCTCGCTCAACGCCTCACCGAGCGGGGAGTTGCCCGGCCGGGCCCGCAGCGCGTCGAGGAGCAGCTCGCAGTAGCGCCGGTGCAGGTCGGGCCGGAAGTCGCGGGCGTGCTCGGCGACCTGCGACACCATCACGAAGATCGCGGGCAGGTCCTCGGCGGTCACGTCGGGGCGCAGCGAGCCCTCGGCGTGCGCGCGGTCGAGCAGCGCGCGTACCAACGGGGCGATCGCGTCGCGCATCGAGCAGAGCTCCGCCTGCGCCCAGTCGGAGCGGAGGACGACGTCGCGCAGCCCCGAGTCCTCGGCCTGCATGTCGGTGCTGCGGCGCAGGAACGTCGCGAGGCCGTCCCAGCCCGTGGGCGCGTCGAGCGCCTCGCGGGCGAGCGCGACCACCTCCTCGAGCCGGCCGACGAGCGCGGCGCTGACCAGCGCCTCCTTGGTGGGGAAGCGGCGGTAGACCGTGCCGACGCCGACGCCGGCGTGGTGCGCGACGTCGTCGAGCGTGGCGGCCAGACCGCGCGTGGCGAAGACCTCGCGCGCCGCCTCGAGGATCCGGGCCCGGTTGCGCTCGGCGTCGCGGCGCAGCGGTCGCTCGCTGGAGGGCTCTGCAGCGGCTGCCATGCCCCGAGCGTACCAATCAAGTGGAGACGTCGCCTCAACTTGCGTGCTAGCCTGCCGAAGTACCGGAGAACAGTTCTCCACTTCGGCCTCACGAGGATGACGATGACGGCTCAGTCCACCGAGCGTGCAGAGAGCCGCCCCGGCGCTCCCGGCTCCACCCCCTCCAGCGGCGTCCCCGCGAGCCGATGGCTCGTGCTGGTCGTCCTCTCGCTCGCGCAGCTGATGGTCGTGCTCGACGCGACCATCGTGAACATCGCGCTGCCCACGGCCCAGCACGCGCTCGGCTTCTCCGACGACGCCCGCCAGTGGGTCGTCACCGGCTACGCCCTGGCCTTCGGCAGCCTGCTGCTGCTCGGCGGCCGGCTCGCCGACCTCTTCGGCCGCCGCCGGATGTTCATCATCGGCCTGGTCGGCTTCGCGCTCGCCTCGGCGCTGGGCGGCGCGGCCGAGGGCTTCTCGACGCTGCTCGCGGCTCGTGCGCTGCAGGGCGTGTTCGGCGCGGCCCTCGCTCCGGCGGCCCTCTCGCTGCTCTCGACCACGTTCACCGATCCGGCCGAGCGCGGCAAGGCGTTCGGCATCTACGGCGCCATCGCCGGCGGCGGCGGCGCCGTCGGCCTGCTGCTCGGCGGCCTGCTCACCGAGTACGCGTCGTGGCGCTGGTGCCTCTACGTGAACCTGGTCATCGCCGCGGTCGCCCTGGCAGGGGCCCTGCTCTGGATGCGCGAGGGCGAGCGCCCGGCGCGCCCGCAGCTGGACGTACGCGGTGCTGCGACGGCGTTCGTCGGCCTGGTGGCGCTGGTCTACGGCCTGGCCAACGCCGAGTCGCACGGCTGGACCGACGTCCTCACCCTCGGCCCGATCGTCGTCGGTCTCGCGGTCCTGGCGGTCTTCGTCCTCGTCGAGCGCACGGCCGAGCACCCGCTGCTGCCGCTGCGCGTGGTGCTCGACGGCAACCGGGGCGGCGCCTACCTCTCGGCGAGCATCGCCGGCGCCGGCATGTTCGGCCTGTTCCTCTTCCTGACCTACTACCTGACCGCCACCCTCGGCTTCAGCCCGGTCGCCACGGGTGCCGCGTTCCTGCCGATGATCGCCTCGATCATGGTGTCGGCGACGGCGGCCGGCTCCTTCCTCGTCGTGCGCACCGGGCCGCGCCCGCTCGTGCCCACCGGCGCGCTCGTCGCCGCCGTCGGCATGGTGCTGCTCACGCGCCTCGACCTCGACAGCTCCTACGCCGCCGACGTGCTGCCGGCGCTGCTGGTGATCGGCGTGGGCCTGGGCTTCGTCTTCGCGCCGGTGCAGAACGCCGCCACGTCAGGCATCCAGCACGACGACGCCGGCGTTGCTTCGGCGATGATCAACACCACGCAGCAGATCGGCGGCTCGATCGGCACCGCGCTGCTGAGCTCGTTCGCCGCGAGCGCCGCCTCGGGCTACGCGGAGGACCATGCCGCCGCCGCCGACGTCGCCGCGCGTGCGGCGCTCGCGAGCTACCACACGGTGTTCTGGTGGTCGGCCGGCCTGTTCGTCGTCGCCGCCGTCGTGGCCGCCGTGCTCTTCCGGAGCGGCCCGCTGGAGCTCGACCCCGGCCTCGACCCCGTGGTGGCGCACTAGCAGCCGTCGGAAGGGCCGCTCACCTGCGGACCGGGCGTCTCTTGGCGCTCGACCGGCGGGTCACGAGCTCGGGCTCGAAGACGTGGTCGCGGTGCACGTGGCCGCTGCCCGGTGTGATCTCCTCGAGCAGCATCTCGGCGGCGGTCGCGCCGATGAGCTGCCGGGGCTGGCGTATCGAGGTCAGCGGCACGGCGGCGCCTGCCGCTGCGTCGATGTCGTCGTAGCCCACGATCGCCACGTCGTCGGGCACGCGCAGGCCGTGGTGGGTCATCGCCTGCAGGACCCCGATGGCCAGGACGTCGTTGCCGCAGAGCACGGCGGTCACCCGGCGCCGCGGGCTCTGCGCCGCGATCGTGTCGCCGGCCGAACGACCGCCCAACGGATCGGCGTGCCGCGCCGGCAGCACGAGGAGCTCGTCGGGGTCAGCCCCCTGCTCCGCCAGGAACTCCTGCACGCCGGAGAGGCGCTCGTGGAACTGGGGGCCGACGAACGCCAGCCTGCGGTGTCCCTGCTGCCACAGGTGCTCGACCGCGAGGCGCCCGCCGTGCCGGTCGTCGCTGTGGACCGAGCAGTGCTGGCCGGACCGGGACCGGCGCCCGATGACGACGACGGCGGTGCCCGCGGCCGCGATGCGGTCGAGCGGCCCGTCGTCGTCCGTCAACGGTGTGATGAGCAGTCCCTGCACGCGCTGACCGACCAGGCGCTCGAGGATGACCGCCTCACGGGCCGTGTCGCCGTCGCTGTTGCAGATCATCACCATCGTGCCGTTGGGGTAGGCGACGTTCTCCGCACCACGGGCCACGTCGCTGTAGAACGGGTTGGACACGTCGTCGGCCACGAAGCCGACCACACGGCTCCTCCCCACGCGCAGTGCGCGAGCGGACTCGTCCGGGACGAAGCCCAGGGCCTCGATGGCGCGCAGGACCTTCTCGCGCGTCGCAGGACGGACGACCGACGGCCGGTTGAGCGTGTTGCTGACGGTCCCTTCGGAGACGCCCGCGTAGGCAGCGACGTCCTTGACACTCGCTGCCACGCCATCCTCCTCGTCCTCCGGATCTCGACACGAAGGTACAGGCGGCTGCCCAGCGGGACGCGCGTGGCCATGCCCGGGCGTCGGATTGAATCGTTACTGGTCCGCAGCCTCCCGTGTCACAGTTTGGCCACGGCGCCTTGACGGTCCCTCATGCCACCGTTACGTTTTGAATCGCTTCAAGAGCGCACACCGGATGTCGAGGAGGACTCGTGGCAAGAGTGATCAAGGGACGCGTACGTGTGGCCTCGGCTGCGGCGGCGGTCAGCTCGCTGGCGGTGCTGCTCGCAGCCTGTGGCGGCAGCAGCAGCGGAGGGTCGGGCGCGAGCTCGTCCAGCGGCACCGGCGGCGGATCGTCGGCGAAGTCGCTCTCGTTCCTCGCGATCAACGAGAACACGACCATCCCGACGACGCTGACGAGCCTGTCGCAGAAGGAGTGCGCCGCCGAGAACAAGGCGCAGCCACTGCAGATCAAGAAGCAGGCGCAGGGGACCCTGGACCAGCAGCTCCAGCTGCTCGCGGGTCAGAAGGCCCTCCCGCAGCTGTTCATCAGCGCCAACTCGCCCGACCTGACCAAGCAGCTCTTCGACAGCGGTGCGATCCTCGACACCGGCGAAGCGGCCACGTCTGCAGGAGTGTCCGACGACGTCCTCCCGGCCGCCTCGTCGAGCATCAAGGCGCTCTACGACGGCAAGCAGATCGTGCTGCCGACGGAGCTGAACATCGAGGGCATCTGGTACAACAAGAAGCTGCTCGCCGACAAGGGCATCTCGGTGCCGACCACCTGGGACGAGCTGACTGCCGCCTTCGCCAAGCTCAAGGCCGCCGGTGTGCAGCCGATCTCCAACGCCGGCAAGGGCGGGGACGGCTGGGGCATCACCCGCTGGGTCGGCAACTACATCCTCCGCGACCAGGGTGCGGACGCGCTCAAGGCGGTCAAGGACGGCTCGGCCAAGCTGACGGACGCCAAGTACGTGGCGGACGCGCAGGCCATCGCCGACCTCGGCAAGAAGGGCTACTTCGGCAAGTCGCCCACCTCCATCGACTACGCGACTGCGCTCAACACCTTCATGACGGGCAAGGCCGGCTTCATCTACATGGGCTCCTGGGCCCTGGCCGCCTTCAACGACCCGAAGCAGAACGCGATCGGCGCAGACAACATCGGCTTCATGAGCTTCCCGACCGTGAGCGGCGGCTCGGGCACGGCGGACCAGACGCCGGCCAACGTCGGCACCGCCCTCGCAGTCTCCAAGACGGCCTACGACAAGGACCCGGCGACGCAGGCGTGGGTCAAGTGCATCATCGCCAACTACGGCACGGTCGCCCTGCGCGACTCGAGCCAGATCACCGGCTTCAAGGTCGCCTCGGGCGTCACGGTGCCGCCGCTCTCGCAGGACATCCAGACCAAGATCTCGAACATCAAGGACAGCGTGCTGTGGTTCGAGGCCTACTTCCCCACGAAGGCCACCACGTCGAGCCAGAACAACGGCGGTCTGCTCGGCAGCGGGAAGCTGTCGGGTGAGCAGTTCATGAAGACCGTCAGCGCCGACCTCGGCTGACTCAGGACCACTTCGGTCCGGTCCCGGCGCCACGCCTGGACCGGACCGGTGGCAGCGGCCACCCTCGCCGGGTGCGAGGGTCCTCCCTGCACCCAGCAGTCCTCTCCAGCGAGCAACAGGAGCACCGCCCTATGACCAGTGTCTTCGGGGACAAGAGATCGATCGCGCTGCTCCTGGGGCCGGCGCTGCTGTTCTACTCCCTCGTCATGCTGCTCCCGATGTTGTGGTCCCTCGGCTACACCTTCTTCAACGGCAGCGTCATCACCGGCTTCGACTTCGCCGGTCTGGCGAACTTCCGCAAGCTGTTCGACGACCCGGCGCTGATGCCGGCCATCTGGTTCACGGTCAAGTACGCGGTCTGCATCACCGTCGGCCAGGTGCTGATGGGCTACGGGCTCTCGCTGCTCTACCTGTTCTTCTTGAAGCACGCGGGCGGCGTCATCCGCACCCTCGTCTTCTTCCCGGTCGTGCTGCCGACGGTGGCGGTGTCGCTGCTCTTCCAGAAGTTCTTCGAGTACGCACCGCAGACCGGGCCTGTCAACTCGCTGCTCGACGCAGTGGGGATCGGCGGGATCGACTGGTTCGGCAGTGCCGGCAAGGCGTTCGTCGTCATCGCCATCATGGACATCTGGCGGTCGATGGGGTTCTACGCGGTGCTGCTCTACGCCGGACTGCTCGACATCCCGGACGAGCTGATCGAGTCCGCCGCGCTCGACGGGGCCAACGGCTGGCGGCTGATCAAGAACATCATCATCCCCCTGTCGCTGCCGGTGCTCGTGTCGTCGGTCGTCTTCAGCATCAACGGCACCCTCAAGGCGTTCGACTCCATCTACGCCCTGACGGGTGGCGGTCCGGGCACGAGCACCACTCCGCTGACGCTCTACATGTTCCAGACGTCGTTCTCCTACGGCGACTACGGCTACGGAGCCACCGTTGCTCTCACGCTGACCCTCATCTGCCTGCTCGTCACCGTGGTCATCTTCCGAGCCACCCGTCGCGACACCGTACCGAGGTAGACATGGCCACCGTCATCACGAACAGCACCTCGCTGGCCGCCGACCCGGGGCCGGCGTCCCAGCGGCGCCGCGGGTTCCGCAAGGTGGCCCGCCGGCTGCCCGGCTACCTGTGCGTCACGGTCCTGCTGGTCGTCGTGGTCTACCCGCTGGTCTGGCTGCTCCTCGGCTCCCTCAAGACACAGGACGAGTTCCTCAACGACCCGACCTACAGCCTGCCGCACAGCTTCACCTACTTCTCGAACTACTCGACCGCGTGGTCCGCCGTTGCGGGCTACCTGCGCAACTCGGTGCTCGCGGTGTTCCCCGCACTGGGCCTGGTCATCCTGTTGGGCACGGCCGCCGGCTTCGCGCTCGAGGTGCTCGTCTGGCGGGGGCGCGGCGCCACGCTCCTGCTCTTCCTCGCCGGCATCATGATCCCCGGCCAGATGATCCTGCTGCCGCTCTTCACCGTCTACTTCAAGCTGGGCCTGACGGGAACCCTGTGGCCGCTGATCATCACCTACACGGCGATCGGCCTTCCCCTCACCGTCTTCATGATGGCGACGTACTTCAGGGCCATCCCTCGAGAGGTCTTCGAAGCGGCCACGCTCGACGGTGCGACCGTCATCCGCTCCTTCTTCTCCATCGCGTTCCCGATGATGCGGAACTCGATCCTCACCATCGCCCTCGTCCAGTTCTTCTTCCTCTGGAACGACCTGTTGATCGCGCTGACCTTCACGACGGACGACACCAAGCGCACCGTCCAGGTGGGTCTGCTCAACTTCACCGGGCAGTTCGGCGTCGTGCAGTACGGCCCGACCTTCGCCGCGATCTGCATCAACGTGCTGCTCATCCTCGTGCTCTACGTCGTCCTCAACCAGCGCGTCATGCGTGGTCTGTCGGCGGGAGCGGTCAAGGGCTGACGCCGCCCCGGGGGGCACCGCCCCGGCACCGCCCTCTGCAGCCTGACGCCGACACCGCAAGGAGAACGATGAGCCTCGACCAACCGGGCGAAGGTGCCCCCACGACGCAGGTGCGTGCCGTGACGGTCGAGCACCATGCACACCCCCTGGGCATCGGGGAGCCGACACCGCGACTGTCCTGGCTGGTCGAGACCTCGGAGCCCGGCTGGCGCCAGGAGGCCTACGAGGTCGAGGGCCGCACCGTCGACGGGACGCTGCTCTGGTCCAGCGGGCGCGTGGAGTGCGACGAGAGCGTGCTCCGACCCTGGCCGGGACCTGCGCTCGCCTCGCGGGAGCGGGCCGCCGTACGCGTACGCGTCTGGGGGCGCACGACGCAGGTCACCGCGTGGAGCGACGAGACGACGCTCGAGGTGGGTCTGCTGAGCCCCCAGGACTGGAGTGCCGCCTTCGTATCGCCCGCCGACGGTGAGCACGTCACGGTGGACGGCCCGGCCGACCTGCTGCGCAGGGAGTTCACGGTCGGGGAGGAACTCCTGCGTGCGCGCCTCTACGCGAGCGCCTGCGGTGTCTACGAGCTCGAGCTCAACGGGTCCAAGGTCGGTGCCGACGTGCTCGCGCCCGGATGGACGAGCTACGGCCACCGGCTCAAGTACCAGACCTACGACGTGACCACCCAGCTGCGCCGTGGGCCCAACGCCATCGGAGCGTTCCTCGCCGACGGCTGGTTCCGCGGGTCCATCGGGTGGAACCGTGTCGGGAAGCGCTACGGCACACGGCGGGCGCTGCTCGTGCAGCTCGAGCTCGACTACGCGAACGGCCGCCGTGAGGTGGTGGTGACGGACGAGCGGTGGACCTCGAGGCAGGGGCCCATCACCCGCGCCAGCCTCTACGACGGTGAGCGCTACGACGCCACTGGCGAGGTCGCTGGGTGGTCGGCTGCCGGCGCCGCGCTCGAGGGCTGGACTCCTGTCGTGCGGGTCGACGTCGCCACCGGTGCGCTCGTGGCGCCCTACGCACCGCCGGTGCGGGCGACCGAGCTCCGAGCGCCCACCAGCGTGACCAAGCTCGTGGACGGCACCCACCTGGTCGACTTCGGGCAGAACCTCGTCGGCAGGCTGCAGATCCGGCTGCGAGGGCCGCGCGGCACGGTGGTCGGACTCCGCCACGCCGAGGTCCTGGAGGAGGGCCGCATCTCCACCCGACCGCTGCGTACCGCGAAGTCCCACGACGAGTACGTCGCGGCCGGCCACGACGAGGAGACGTGGGAGCCGAGGTTCACGGTCCACGGGTTCCGCTACGCCGAGATAACCGGCTGGCCGGGGGAGATCGGCGCCGGTGACGTCGTCGCTGTGGTGTGCCACGACGACATGACGCGCAGCGGCTGGTTCGCGTCGTCGAACCCCCTGCTCGACCGTCTGCACGAGAACGTCGTCTGGAGCATGCGGGGCAACTTCCTCACCGTGCCAACCGACTGCCCGCAGCGCGACGAGCGGCTGGGCTGGACCGGTGATCTCCAGGTCTTCGCGCCAACGGCCAGCTTCCTCTACGACTCGGCCGCCAGCATCACCGACTGGCTGCGCGACGTCTGCGCCGAGACGGGTTCGGACGGCCTGGTGCCCCTCTACGTGCCGCACGTCGAGACCTCCTTCCCCCAGTTCCACTGCGCGGTGTGGGGCGACGTCACCACTGTCGTACCGCTGCTCTTGCACGAGCGGACCGGCGACCAGGCCGCGGTGGAAGCCGGCTACGACACGGCCCGGGCGTGGGTGGAGGGCTGCCGCGGCCTGCTCGACGACCGCGACGTCATCTCGAGCGGGCCGCAGCTGGGTGACTGGCTCGACCCTTCGGCTCCTGCCGACAGCCCGCAGGAGGCCCGGACCGACCCCTACCTGGTGGCCACCGCCTACCTCGCGCGGTCGGCGCGGCTGCTGTCCCGGCAGGCGGCTCTCGTCGGCAAGCAGGACGACGTGGGGGACTACTCGGCGCTGGCCGACCGCGTCACCGCCGGGTTCCGCCGCGAGTTCGTCACCCCTTCCGGCAGGTGCGCGTCCGACACGCAGACCGCGTACGCCCTGGCCCTGCAGTTCGACCTGCTGGAGACCGAGGAGCAGCGCCGACACGCCCGACGGCGTCTCGCGGAGCTCGCGCAGGCGTCGGACTTCCGGATCGGGACGGGGTTCGCCGGGACCCCGCTCGTCCTGGACGCCCTGACCGGCGACGGGGACGCGGAGACGGCGTACCGGGTCCTGCTGGAGACCGGGTGCCCCTCCTGGCTCTACGCGGTCACGATGGGCGCGACGACGGTGTGGGAACGCTGGGACAGCATGCTGCCCGACGGGAGCGTCAACCCCGGCGCCATGACCTCCTTCAACCACTACGCCTTCGGCTCCGTCGCCGACTGGATGCACCGGACGCTCGCAGGGCTGGCGCCTGCCGAGCCCGGCTACCGCACCATCCGGGTGGCACCCCGACCGGGCGGTGGGTTGACGGCCGCCTCAGCGAGGCACCTGACACCGTACGGACCGGCGAGCACGAGCTGGACGCGCACGGGGGAGACCCTGACCGTCGACGTCGTCGTCCCTCCGAACGCGGCCGCGGTCGTCGAACTGCCTGGCACTGCGGCCGTCACCGTCGAGTCCGGGCACCACACGTTCCGCACCGCCTTCCGGGCGGCCGAGCAGGACCCGATCGCTCCGCTGCCGCCACGACAGCGCTTCTGAGCCGGCGCACCACTACGCACCACCTGCCCCACAACGTTTCGATAACGGCCGGCGAGAGGTCTTGTCAGCAGAGGCCACAGGTGTTTGAGTCGTTGTGACGGTCGGTGAATCGATTCAAGTCAGTTCCTGACCGACTGCAAGTGCCACGCCCTTCAGAGAGGAAGCCCGTGAACACACGTACGTGGCGCCGTCGAGCGCCGCTCGTCGCTGTCGTCCCGCTCGCCGCGGCACTGGTCACCAGTGGACTGGCGAGCGCGCCTGCAGCCACCGCAGCCGACGGCGTCGACTGCTCGACCGTGCCGTGGATGAACACGTCGAAGACGCCTGACCAGCGCGCGCAGTCGCTGCTCGACGCATCGACCCTCGACCAGAAGCTGCGCTGGCTCGACGAGATCGCTGCCAACAACCCGCAGCAGACCGAGATCCCGGTCCGCAACCCGGCGAACGTGCGGGAGACCACGAACGTCACGATGCCGGCACAGGTGCCGTGCACACCGGTCATCCAGTACGCCGACGGTCCCGAGAACGTCAACGCCGACGGCGGTGTCACGTACTTCCCCGCTCCCATCGCCAACGCCGCGGCCTGGAGCGCTCAGCTCTCCGAGCGCAAGGGTGCCGCGCAGGCCGACGAGGCGTGGAACAAGCAGCGCAACGTGCTGCTGGCGCCGGGAGTCTCCAGCGCCCGTGATCCGCGCGCTGGTCGTACCTCCGAGTACCTGGGCGAGGACTCGCTGCTCAGCGGCATCCTGGCCGGCGCGGCGTCCACCGGCATCAACAGCAACCCGGCGCAGCCGGTGGAGTCGACGCTCAAGCACTTCGTCGCGAACGAGCAGGAGACGAACCGCCAGACGAGCTCGTCGAACGTCGACGAGCGAACGCTGCGCGAGACCTACGCCCTGCCGACCGAGATCGCGGTCAAGCGCGGCGACGTCGACAGCGTGATGTGCTCCTACAACCAGATCAACGGCACTCAGGCCTGCAGCAGCGACCTGGCCCTGCGCAAGATCCTCAAGGACGAGATCGGCTTCCAGGGCTTCGTGATGACGGACTTCTTCGCCGTCCACAGCCTCACCGGCGCCGAGCCCGACATCAAGGCCGGCCTGGACCAGGAGCTGAACGCGTGGCTCTACTGGTCGCCCGCGCAGCTCAAGCAGGCCCTCGCCAACGGCAGCATCACCGAAGCCGACATCGACGCAGCTGCCTTCCGGGTTGTGCGCTCGCACATCAGTGCCGGTCTCTTCGACGTCCCGCGCCCGACCGTTTCGATGGCGAACGTGAGCACCGCTGCCCACAAGGCGGTCGCCCGCGAGGTCGCTGAGAAGGGCTCGGTGCTGCTGAAGAACTCGGCGGGCATCCTGCCGCTGTCAGGTCGTGGGAAGAAGATCGCCGTGATCGGAGCGACAGCGGCCAACACCGCCGCCACCAACGACATCGACGCGTCGAGCGTCTGCACCTACGGCACGGGCAACGGCGCGTGCACCGCGGTCGCGCCGCTCGACAGCATCCGGGCTCGCGCGGCCGCCGCCGGCGACACCGTGGTCTACGACGACGGCAGCGACCTGGCGTCGGCGAGGGCGGCGGCGAAGGCTGCGGACACGGTCATCGCCTTCGGCTACTACAAGGAGGGCGAGTTCAGCGACCGGGCCAACCTGTCGCTCGACGGCAACGGCGACGCGCTCATCGACGCCGTCTCCGGCGTCAACAAGAACACCGTCGTCGTGCTGCAGACCGGCGGCCCGGTCCTGATGCCGTGGCTGTCGAAGGTGAAGGGCGTGCTCGAGACGTGGTACGCGGGTGAGCAGATGGGCCCAGCGGTCGCCGGCTTGCTCTACGGCGACGTCAACCCGAGCGGCAAGCTGCCGATCACCTTCCCGAAGTCGGAGGCGGACCTGCCTACGGCCGGCTCGGTGAACCAGTTCCCGGGCGTGGTGGACGCCAACGGCATCCGCCAGGTCGACTACACCGAGGGCCTGGCAACGGGCTACAAGTGGTACGCGTCGAAGGGCATCGAGCCGCTCTTCCCCTTCGGTCACGGCCTGTCCTACTCGAGCTTCTCCTACGGCCACCTGCACGTGACACCGAACTCGATCAAGAGCAACCGCGACGTGCGCGTCCGGTTCCGCCTGACGAACACGGGCACGCGCACCGCGACGGAGACCGCCCAGGTCTACGTCGAGCTCCCCGCCAGCACGGGTGAGCCGGCCAAGCGGCTCGTCGGCTGGCAGCAGGTGACGCTGAAGGCGGGAGAGTCCCGGAACGTGCGGATCACCTTCACGGCGCAGGACATCGCCGACCTGCACCTGCTGCAGTACTACAGCACCTCGTCCGGAGCGTGGCAGACCGCCAAGGGCTCCTACCGGGTGTCCGTCGGCGGGTCGTTCACGACCTCGCTGCAGGACGGCTTCACGATCAGGTAGCTCGTCCGCCCCGACCTGAGGGACCTGTGCGCGGTTGCCCGCCGCGCGCAGGTCCCTCGCGTGTCTGCCCCAGAAGTTGCAGTCAGGCGGCCGGGCCGTCGTCGACGAGGACGACGTCGAGGGTCCGCGGCCCGTGCACGCCCTCAACCCGGTTGAGCTCGATGTCGCTGGTCGCGCTCGGGCCGCTGATCCAGGTGAGCGGGCGGCGCGCGTCCAGGCGGGCGAGCGCGTCGGGCACCTGCGCGACGACCTGGTCGCCGCGTACGACCAGCAGGTGGTAGTCCGGCACCAGCGTGAGGATCCGCCGGCCCTGCGCCGGCCCGGCGTCCAGGACCAGCGTGCCCGTCTCCGCGACGGCGACCGCGCAGCCGGTCACGACGCCGTCGACGGCGTCGAGCTCCGTGGCCGACAGGGGCGGGTCGTCGGTGAGGCGCTCGTCGAGGTCGGTGCCGCCGAGCCAGGCACCGGGTGTGCCGGGCGGCACGACGAGGCGGCGAACGCGGTGGCGCGCCAGCCGCTCGGCGACCACCGCGGAGAGCGTGGCGCTGGAGGCTCGGGTGACCGCCGCACGGTAGTCGACGACCCGCTCCTCGAGCAGCGACAGCAGCTCGTCGTGGGGAAGCACGACCTCGCCGGCGCGCCGGTAGTCGCGGGGGACGGTGACCTGCGGCTGACCGTCGCCCAGCGCCAGGCGTACGCGTGCGAGCACCTCGTCGCGCGCGCTCACGACCCGCCTCCGCGCTCGCGGTCCCACCAGTCGTGGAAGGACTCCCGCGGCGGGAGCGGGAGGTCGCGGGTGGTCGTCCAGCGGTCGAGCGGCGGCGGCAGCGCCTTGATGCGCCCGTGCGCTCCGGGCAGGACGCCGAGCAGACGTCCGAAACGAGCCGACCGGAGCGCCGCCCGCCAGCGCAGGGGGTTCCGCATGACCCAGGCCAGTGACCGCATCATGGCGGCCTCCGGCGTCGGCGTCCGCGAGTGGGCGGCCTTCTCGAGACTGACCTGCTCTCGCAGGTGCACGAGCATCGAGGGGATGTCGATGGCGACCGGGCAGGCGTCGAAGCAGGCGCCGCAGAGGGTCGAGGCGAAGGGCAGGCTGGGGTTGTCGGCGACGCCGGTCAGCTGCGGCGACAGGACGGCCCCGATCGGCCCGGGGTAGACCGAGCCGTAGGCGTGCCCGCCCGTGCGCTCGTAGACCGGGCACACGTTGAGGCAGGCCGAGCAGCGGATGCACCGCAGGGCGGCGCGGCCCTGGGGATCGGCGAGGGTGGCGGTGCGCCCGTTGTCGAGCAGGACCAGGTGGAACTCCTGCGGCCCGTCGCCGGGCGTGACCCCCGTCCACATCGAGGTGTAGGGGTTCATGCGCTCACCGGTCGAGGACCGGGGGAGCAGCTGGAGGAACACCTCGAGGTCCTGCCAGCTCGGCACGAGCTTCTCGATGCCCATGACCGTGATGAGCGTCTGCGGCAGCGTCAGGCACATCCGCCCGTTGCCCTCGGACTCGACGACCGACAGCGTGCCGGTCTCGGCGACCGCGAAGTTCGCGCCCGAGACGGCGACGCGTGCCGCGAGGAACTTGCTGCGCAGGTGGAGGCGGGCGGCCTCTGCGAGGGCGGCCGGCTCGTCGGTGAGGGCCGGGTCGGCGGCGCGGCCCACCTGCCCCATCTCGCGCAGGAAGATCTCGCGGATCTCCGCGCGGTTGCGGTGGATCGCGGGCACGAGGATGTGCGAGGGCTTGTCGTGCCCCAACTGGACGATCAGCTCGGCCAGGTCGGTCTCCCAGGCGGCGATGCCGGCGGCCTCGAGCGCCTCGTTGAGGCCGATCTCCTGGGTTGCCATGGACTTGACCTTGACCACCTCGTCGGCGCCGGTCCCCTGCACCAGGCGCGTGACGATGGCGTTGGCCTCGTCGGCGTCACGGGCCCAGTGGACCGTGCCTCCGCGTGCGGTGACCTGCTCCTCGAGCTGGACGAGCAGCTCCGGCAGCCGGGCGAGGACGTCGTCCTTCAGCGCCGCTCCCGCGGCCCGGAGCTGCTCCCAGTCGGGCACCTCACCGACGACCGACGCCCGCTTCGCGCGGATCGTGCGCGTCGCCGTGCCGACGTTGCGCCGGAGCTGGGGGTCGTCGAGGGACCGGCGTGCGGCGTCGGGGAAGGGCTCGGTGCCACGCAGGTTGCCCACCCCCTTCGGTGCGGTGGGGATCCCTGGCATGCCGAGGTAGGTCGTGGTCATGCGGCGTCCGCCCGGGTCGATGCGAGGATCTCGGCGAGGTGCACGGTGCGCACTCCGGTGTGGAGGCGGCCCAGGCCGCCCCCGATGTGCATGAGGCAGGACGAGTCGCTGGCGCTGCAGACGTCGGCCCGGGTCGAGGTGACGTTGCGCATCTTGTCGGCGAGCATGGCGGCCGAGACGTCGGCGTTCTTGACCGCGAAGGTGCCTCCGAAGCCGCAGCACGACTCGGCCTCCGGCAGCTCCACGAGGTCGAGCGCTGCGACCGCGCGCAGCAGCTGCAGCGGCTTGTCACCGACGCGCAGCACCCGCAGGGAGTGGCAGGTCGGGTGGTAGGTCACGCGGTGCGGGTAGTAGGCGCCCACGTCGGTGACGCCCAGCACGTCGACCAGCAGCTCCGACAGCTCGTAGGTGCGCGACGCCACCTCGCCCGCCTGCTCGGCCAGTGCCGTGTCCCCGGCGTCGAGGGCGATCTGCCGGTGCTGGTGGCGGACCGAGCCGACGCACGAGCCCGAGGGCGCCACCACGGCGTCGTAGCCCTCGAAGGCGTCGACGTAGCCGCGGACGAGCGGGAGCGCGAAGCGGCCGTAGCCGGTGTTGGTGTGCATCTGGCCGCAACAGCTCTGCTCGCGCGGGAAGCCGACCTCGTGGCCGAGCCGCTCGAGCAGCTGCACGGTCGCCTTGCCGACCTGGGGGAACAGGCCGTCGGCGAGGCACGTGACGAGCAGTCCGATGCGCATGGTCAGCCTGCCTCCTTCGGCGCCCGCTTGCGGGCTGCTGGTCGTCGTACGTCGCTCGACGCGCGCACCACGAGCTCCGGCTCGAACACCACCTGCCGGTGGGCGTGGACAAGCCCGTCGTCGTTGATCTCCTCCAGCAGCAGCTCGGCGGCGGTGCGACCCAGCAGCTCGCGCGGCTGGCGCACGGAGGTCAGCGGCACCGCCGCCGCCGCCGCGTAGTAGATGTCGTCGTAGCCGACGATCGCCAGGTCGCCGGGGACGCGGAGCCCTGCTGCAGTCATCGCCTGCAACAGACCGAGGGCGATGAGGTCGTTGGCGCAGAACGCCGCCGTCGGGCGGCGCGACGCGGGCATCGCCGCCAGCAGCTCACCGGCCCGGCGCCCGTCCTCCACGGTGAGGCCGCTCGTCTCCGTGAGCGACAACGTGGCGCCGGTCTGGGCCTCGACGGCCCGGGTGGCGCCGCGGTAGCGGTCGATCACCTGGGGGACGTCCAACGGGCCGCCGACGAACGCGGTCCGCGTGTGCCCACGCGAGAGCAGGTGCTCGAGCGCGAGGCTGCCACCGCGTACGTCGTCCACAGAGACGGAGCACCGGTCGGCGCGGTCGGCCCCGCGGTCGACGAGCACGACCGGTGTGCCGCGTTCGACCAGCCGGTCCAGCCGCGGGTTGCGGGTGTCGACCGGCGTGACGAGCACTCCCTGGACCCGCTGCTCCTCGAGGTGGGCCAGGTGGCGGGACTCGCGCTCCCGGCTCTGCCCGGAGTTGTAGAGCGTGATGACCGCGCCGCTCGCGTCGGCCGCAGCCTCGGCGCCGGCAGCCACGTCGGTGAAGAACGGGTTGGCCACGTCGAGCACGAGCAGGCCGATCGTCCGGCTCCGGCCCGCGCGCAGGGACCGGGCTGCCTCGTTGCGGACGAACCCGAGCTGTTCGATCGCGTGCTCCACGCGCTGGCGCGTCGCGGGCGCAACGGCATCGGGTCGGTTCAGCACGTTGCTCACGGTGCCGACGGACACCTGGGCGAGCGTGGCCACGTCGCGGATGCCGGCTGACGACATGCGACCTCCTGTCTGTCGCCGCGCACGGCGCCGCCGCCGGACCAGGGCCCGATTGCTTGGAACGTGTCAACAGCATAGCCAGGTGTCAGTTCTCGACAGGGGCCCCGGAACGTGCACCAGGGAGGTGTTGACCGCTCTCTCTGCCCGGCCTAGGGTGGCGGCGTCCGACTGAACCGTTTCACAACAAGCCCACCTGTCGTCCGGGTGGCATGGAGACACCGCATGACTGCCCACGACCCTGACGTGACCCTCCGGGTCCGCGACGGCCTCGCCGACTTCACCATCGAGGTCCCCTCGTGGGCCTACGGCAACTCCGGCACCCGCTTCAAGGTGTTCTCGCAGCCGGGGGTGCCGCGCGACCCGTTCGAGAAGGTCGCGGACGCCGCGCAGGTGCACCGGTTCACCGGAGCGTCGCCGCGGGTGTCGCTGCACATCCCGTGGGACCGCGTGGACGACTACGGCACGCTGGCGGCGTACGCGGCGGACCAGGGTGTGTCGGTCGGCGCGATCAACTCCAACCTCTTCCAGGACGACGCCTACATGCTCGGCTCGCTGACGCACGCCGACAAGGCGGTGCGGGCCAAGGCGGTGGCGCACCACCTCGAGTGCATCGAGGTCATGCACGCGACCGGCTCGAAGGACCTCAAGGTCTGGCTGCCCGACGGGCTCAACTACCCGGGGCAGGACTCGCTGCGCGACCGCCAGGAGCGGCTGGCCGACTCGCTGCAGCAGGTCTACGCGGCGCTGGGCGAGGACCACCGGCTGCTGCTGGAGTACAAGTTCTTCGAGCCCTACTTCTACTCGATGGACGTCCCCGACTGGGGCACGTCGCTGCTGCACTGCCTGGCGCTGGGGGACAAGGCGCTGGTGGTGCTCGACACCGGGCACCACGCGCCGGGCACCAACATCGAGTTCATCGTGGCGCAGCTGCTGCGCCACGGCCGCCTCGGCGCCTTCGACTTCAACTCGCGGTTCTACGCCGACGACGACCTGATGGTCGGCGCGGCAGACCCGTTCCAGCTCTTCCGCATCCTGCACGAGATCGTGCAGCAGGACGCGCACCTGCCGTCGTCGGGCGTGAACTTCATGCTCGACCAGTGCCACAACATCGAGCCGAAGGTCCAGGGCCAGATCCGCTCGGTCCTCAACGTGCTCGAGTCCATGGCCAAGGCGCTGCTCGTGGACCGCGAGGCGCTGAAGGCCGCGCAGCTGGCCGGTGACGTGCTCGGCGCCAACGGGCTGCTCATGGACGCGTTCAACACCGACGTGCGCGGGCTCCTGGCCGACCAGCGCGAGGAGCGCGGGCTGCCGCGCGACCCGATCGCCGCTTACAAGGCATCGGGCTACCAGGACCAGATCGCCGCCGACCGGGTGGGCGGCAACCAGGCGGGATGGGGAGCATGAGCACGGTCGAGGAGCTGGTCGCCCGGTCCAACCGGCTCGGCGCGGACCCGAAGAACACCAACTACGCAGGCGGCAACACCTCGGCCAAGGGCGCCGCGACGGACCCGGTCACCGGACAGCCGGTGGAGCTGCTGTGGGTCAAGGGGTCCGGCGGTGACCTCGGCGCGCTGACGGAGAGCGGCCTGGCCGTGCTGCGCCTCGACCGGCTGCGCTCGCTGGTCGACGTCTACCCCGGCGTCGAGCGCGAGGACGAGATGGTCGCCGCGTTCGACTACTGCCTGCACGGCAAGGGCGGCGCGGCCCCGAGCATCGACACCGCGATGCACGGCCTGGTCGACGCAGACCACGTCGACCACCTGCACCCCGACGCCGGCATCGCGTTCGCGACCGCGGCCGACGGCGAGGCGCTGACCAAGGAGTGCTTCGGCGACGACGTCGTCTGGGTGCCGTGGCGTCGTCCGGGCTTCCAGCTCGGCCTCGACATCGCGGCCGTCAAGCAGGCGAACCCGCAGGCGATCGGCTGCATCCTCGGCGGGCACGGGATCACCGCGTGGGGCCGCACCAGCGAGGAGTGCGAGCGCCACTCGCTGTCGATCATCGAGCGCGCCGCTGCGTACATCGCCGAGAAGGGTGCGGCCGATCCGTTCGGCGCCCCGCTGGAGGGCTACGTCGCGCTGCCAGAGGAGGAGCGGCGTACGCGTGCGGCCCGGCTCGCGCCGGTCATCCGCGGTCTCGCCTCGACCGACAAGCCGCAGGTCGGCCACTTCACCGACAGCGACGTGGTCCTCGACTTCCTCGCGAGCGAGCGGCACCCCGAGCTGGCGGCCCTGGGCACCAGCTGCCCCGACCACTTCCTGCGCACCAAGGTGCGGCCTATGGTGCTCGACCTGCCGGCGACGGCGCCGGTGGAGGACACGGTCGCCCGGTTGGAGGAGCTGCACGCGGCCTACCGCGCCGACTACGCCGCCTACTACGAGCGGCACGCGACCCCGGAGTCGCCCGCCATGCGCGGCGCGGACCCGGCGATCGTGCTGGTGCCGGGCGTCGGCATGTTCTCGTTCGGCGCCAACAAGCAGACGGCGCGAGTGGCGGGCGAGTTCTACGTCAACGCCATCAACGTCATGCGGGGCGCGGAGGCGATCTCCACCTACTCCCCGATCGAGGAGAACGAGAAGTTCCGCATCGAGTACTGGTCGCTCGAGGAGGCCAAGCTCCAGCGGATGCCGAAGCCGAAGCCGCTGCAGTCGCGCATCGCGTTCGTCACCGGCGCGGCATCTGGCATCGGCAAGGCCATCGCCACCCGGCTCGCGGCCGAGGGCGCGTGCGTCGTCATCGCCGACCTCGACCTGGGCAAGGCGCAGGCGGCGGCCGCCGACATCGGCGGTGCCGACGTGGCGGTGGGCGTCGCGGCCGACGTGTCCGACGGCGAGGCGGTGGCGGCGGCCCTGCGGGAGGCCGTGCTCGCCTTCGGCGGGGTGGACCTCGTGGTCAACAACGCCGGCCTCTCGCTGTCGAAGTCGCTGCTCGAGACCACCGAGCGCGACTGGGACCTGCAGCACGACGTGATGGCCAAGGGCTCGTTCCTCGTCGCCCGCGAGTCGGCGCGGATCATGATCGAGCAGGAGATGGGCGGCGACATCGTCTACATCTCCAGCAAGAACAGCATCTTCGCCGGCCCCAACAACATCGCCTACGGCGCGACGAAGGCCGACCAGGCCCACCAGGTCCGGCTGCTCGCGGCCGAGCTGGGGCCGCACCAGATCCGGGTCAACGGCATCAACCCCGACGGAGTCGTCCGCGGGTCGGGCATCTTCGCCGGCGGCTGGGGTGCCTCCCGCGCCGCGGTGTACGGCGTCCCGGAGGAGGAGCTCGGCGCCTACTACGCGCAGCGCACCCTGCTCAAGCGCGAGGTCCTGCCCGAGCACGTCGCCAACGCGGTCTTCGCCCTGTGCGGAGGGGACCTGACCCACACGACGGGCCTGCACGTCCCGGTCGACGCGGGCGTCGCCGCCGCGTTCCTGAGGTGACCGCGCTCGCCACGGTCGCCGCCGTCGACCTCGGCGCGTCCAGCGGCCGGGTCGTCGTCGGTGCCGTGGGAGCTGACCAGCTGCAGCTCTCCGAGGTCCACCGGTTCGCCAACGAGCCGGTGCGGGTGGCCGGGACGCTGCACTGGGACGTGCTCTCGCTGCACCGCAGCATGCTGCACGGTCTCCGCCAGGCGCAGCAGACCGCCGGACGGCTCGACTCCGCGGGCATCGACTCCTGGGCCGTCGACTACGGACTGCTCGACGCGTCCGGGCGGCTGCTCGGCAACCCGGTGCACTACCGGGACTCCCGCACCAGCGGGGTGATGGCGGACGTGCTGTCGGACGTCGGTGCCGAGCGCGTCTACTCGAGCACCGGCATCCAGTTCCTGCCCTTCAACACCGCCTACCAGCTCGTCGCCGAGCGACGCGGGGGACTGCTCGAGCAGGCCGACCAGGTGCTGCTCGTCCCTGACCTGTTCGGCTACTGGCTCACCGGTGCGACGGTCGCCGAGGTGACGAACGCGTCGACGAGCCAGCTGCTCGACGTCACCCGGCGGGCGTGGGACGACGAGCTCGTCGCCCGCCTCGGCATCCGGCGGAGCCTGCTGCCCGACCTGGTGGAGCCAGGCACGCTGCTCGGGGAGGTCACCTCCGACGCCGTTGCGGGAACCGGTGTCGAGCCAGGCATGCCGGTGGTGGCCGTGGGGTCGCACGACACCGCCTCGGCGGTCGTCGGAGTGCCGATGGGCGCGGGGGCCGCGTACGTCTCGTGCGGCACCTGGTCGCTGGTCGGGCTCGAGCTCGACGGTCCCGTGCTCACCGGTGCGAGCCGCGAGGCCGGCTTCACCAACGAGCTGGGCGTCGACGGGACCGTGCGCTACCTGCGCAACGTCATGGGCCTGTGGCTCCTGCAGGAGTCGCTGCGCACGTGGCGGCTCGACGGGCACGTCGCCGACCTGGGTGCCCTGCTCGACGAGGCGGCGCGGCTGCCGCGGCTGCGCAGCGTCGTCGACCCCGACGACCCCCGCTTCCTGCCGCCGGGCGACATGCCCGCGCGCATCCGCGCCCTGTGCCAGGAGCGGGGCGAGCCGGTGCCCCGGACGCCGGCCGAGCTCGTACGCTGCATCGTCGACAGCCTCGCCCTCGCCTACCGGCGGACGGTGCACGAGGCGGCGGCGCTCACGGGCACCGAGGTGCGCGTTCTGCACGTGGTCGGGGGCGGCTCGCAGAACGCCTTGCTCTGCCAGGCGGCGGCCGACGCCGTCGGCCTGCCGGTCGTCGCCGGACCGGTCGAGGCGTCCGTGATCGGCAACGCGCTGGTGCAGGCCCGGGCCCTCGGTGCGGTGGGAGGGGACCTGGCCGCTCTGCGGGCGCTGGTGGCGCGCACCCAGCCGCTCCAGCGCTACGAGCCGGCTCCGCCGACGGTCGTCTGGGCGGACGCCGAGCGGCGGGTCCGGAGCAGCTGACGGCGAACGCGTCAAGTCCTGTCCGGCGATGCCGATGAGCGGGTGAGACCAGCACCGCTGCTGGCACCCGACCCCGATCGAAGGACCCGAGACGTGACCAAGTTCCGAGCCGTGTTCGCCAACCGGCCCATCGCGGTCCGCGTCCTCGCGGCCGTCGTGCTCAGCGCCATCGCGACGCTGGCCGTGGGTGTCGTGAGCTTCCAGAAGCTGTCCGCCGAGCGCGACGCCGCCCGCAACATCAAGTCGCAGGGCGCCACCGCGCTGCGCCAGATCGCCGACCTGCGCGCCACCAGCCTGCGCGTGCAGAACGCCGCTACGGCAGCCGACTTCGTGCCCACCGGCGACGACAGCCTCGTGAAGGCCTACGCCGCTGCGGTCTCCGGCCTCGACGCGAGCCTGGCGAAGACCGCCCCGACGGTGGCCGGCACGCCCTACGAGGCGCCCTTCGCCCAGTTCACCAGCGCGTGGAACGCCTACAAGACCGCCGAGAGCGGCGTGTCGACGGCGGTCAAGAACAAGGACATGGCGGCCGTCAGCGACGTCTACACCAAGCAGATGCTGCCCGCGATCCAGGGCATGGACAAGGCGATCGACGGCCTGTTCGCCACCACCGACGCCAGCATCAACGCCTCGGTCGGGCAGGCCGAGGGTGCCTACAGCGCCGGCCGCACCTGGATCCTCGTGCTCTCGCTGCTGGGCAGCGCGCTGGCCGTCGTGGTCGGCTTCTTCGTCGCCCGCGGCATCGTCGGACCGCTCGGCCGCGTCCGCCGCTCGCTCGAGGCCATGGCGCAGGGTGACCTGACCGTCAGCGCCGACGTCTCGTCGACCGACGAGCTCGGCACCATGGCGCGCTCGCTCGACGCGGCCCAGGCCGGCGTCCGCGAGGTCGTCTCGGCCGTCGCCACCTCCGCCTCCGCCGTCGCGGCGGCCGCCGGCCAGATGGCCAGCACCTCGCGCAGCATCGCCGCCTCGGCCCAGGAGACCTCGGAGCAGGCCGCCGCGGTGTCCGCGGCCGCCGAGCAGGTCTCGCTCAACGTCGCCACCGTCTCCACCGGCTCGGAGGAGATGGGCGCCTCGATCAGCGAGATCGCGCACAACGCCAACGAGGCCGCCCGCGTGGCCGCCGTCGCGGTCGACGTCGCCCAGGCGACCAACGTCACGGTCGGCAAGCTCGGCGACTCCTCGGCCGAGATCGGCAACGTCGTCAAGGTCATCACCACGATCGCCCAGCAGACCAACCTGCTCGCGCTCAACGCCACCATCGAGGCCGCCCGCGCCGGCGAGGCCGGCAAGGGCTTCGCGGTCGTCGCGAACGAGGTCAAGGAGCTCGCGCAGGAGACCGCGCGCGCCACCGAGGACATCGCCCGCCGCGTCGAGTCCATCCAGGTAGACACCGCCGGCGCCGTCTCGGCCATCGGTGAGATCTCCGAGGTCATCCGCCAGATCAACGACTTCCAGGTCACCATCGCCACCGCGGTCGAGGAGCAGACGGCCACGACCCAGGAGATGAACCGCAACGCCACCCAGGCGGCGGGCAGCTCCGGCGAGATCGCGAGCAACATCTCGCGCGTCGCCGCCGCCTCGGCGGAGACGACCGACGGCGTCACGCAGTCGCAGGTCGCGGTCTCTGAGCTCAACCGGATGGCCGGCGACCTGCAGTCGATGGTCTCGACCTTCCGCTACTAGTCGCACGACCCGCTACGGTGCGGCCCGCTGCGAACGCAGCGGGCCGCTTCCGTGCAGGGGACGAGGGGTAAGGAGGGTGGCGTGAGCGAGCAGCCGGGGCGTACGCCTCTCGCCGAGCGCCGGTCGGTGCGCTTCCTGCGCCCCGCGCCCGGGACGCTCCCGCTCGACGTCGCGCACCGGCGCGCGGCCGCGCTGAGCAGCCTGCACGAGCTCGTCGCCGGCATCAACGGCCACCGCGAGCTCACCGCCACCCTCGAGGCGGTCGCCGAGGGGGCCCGCGCGCTCGGCTTCGGCGTCTCCGTGGTCAACCTGGTCAACGACGAGGGCGACCTCGAGGTCGTCGTCGTCTCGGGCGACGAGGCCGCCCGCGACGCGCTGCTCGGCCAGGTGCGCAGCCGCAGCTCCTGGGAGGAGATGCTCCGAGCCGGCACCGATGACAGCAACGTCGTCTTCCTCGACCACAGGCACTTCGTCTGGCCCGAGGACGGCCTGCTCGCCGCCTGGGTGCCAGAGGTCGACGACCCCGACAGCGGCGACCTCGACGCGTTCCACCCCGAGGACGCGATGTTCGTGCGCCTGAACGGCGCCGACGGCAGCCTGGTCGGCACGCTGAGCGTCGACCTGCCCGCCGACGGCCGGCGCCCCGACGCCGAGACCAGCGAGCTGCTCGACATGTACGGCCGGCACGCCGCGCTGGCGATCGACCACGCCCGGCTGCTGCAGGACCTCGAGGGCGAGCGCGCCGGGCAGCGGCTGCTGCTCCACCGGCTCGAGGCGCTGCTCGTCCTCGCCCGCCGGCTCTCGGAGTCGCGGACCGTCGACGCCGTCGTGCGCGTCGTCGCCGACTCGCTGCCCGGCGTCGCGACCTGCGACCACGCGACCGTCATGGTGTGGGACGCCCGCGCCGGGGAGCTGCGCGGCGTCGCCACGACCGGGATGTCGCCCGAGCAGGACGCCCACATGCTGAGCGCCGCCGTCCGGCCGCAGGAGTGCCCCGAGGTGGCGGCCCTGCTCACCCGGCGCGAGCCGATGCACGTGCAGCGCGGCGCCGTGAGCCCGCCCGTCGACCGGCTGCTGGCTGCCGTGGGGGCTGAGGAGGCGATGGTCGTGCCGCTCGTCGGCGACCACGACCTGCTGGGCGCCGTGACCGTCGGCTGGTCGACCCTCGGCAACGCCGAGGCGCAGGGCGAGGAGCTCGTCACCCGCCTGCGCGGCGTCGCCCACCAGGCCGGCACCGCGCTGCAGAGCGCCCGGCTCCACGAGGCGGTGCGCCACTCGTCGCAGCACGACGCCCTGACCGGGCTGCCCAACCGCGTGCTCTTCCGCGACACCCTCGAGCGCGTGCTGCGCTCCGGCGGTGACCGCGACATGGTGGCGGTGCTCTTCTGCGACCTCGACCGCTTCAAGCGCATCAACGACGAGCTCGGCCACGCCGCCGGCGACGAGCTGCTGCGCCAGGCGGCCGCGCGCCTGCTCGGGGCCGTGCGCCCCGGCGACCTGGTGGGCCGGCTCAGCGGCGACGAGTTCGCGCTCGTGCTGCCGGCCGTGCCCGACGAGCTGGCCGCCGAGGCGGTGGCCCACCGGGTGCTCAGCGCCTTCGAGCGGCCGTTCCAGATCGAGGGCCGGCCCACCCACGTCACCACCAGCGTCGGCGTCGCCGTCCACGCCGGCCCGGGCGGCCGCGTCGAGCAGCTGCTGCGCGCGGCCGACGTGGCGATGTACCAGGCCAAGCGCCGCGGCGCCAACCAGGTCGTGCACGCCGGGGGCGAGACCGCGTCGCCGCGGCCCGCGACCACCGCGCGCGAGTCCGACATCTCCGACGGCCTGCACGGCGGCGAGTTCCGGCTGTTCTTCCAGCCGATCGTCGACCACGAGCGCATGACCGTGGCCGGCTGCGAGGCGCTCGTGCGGTGGGAGCACCCGTCGCTCGGGCTGCTGACGCCGGCGGCGTTCGTGCCGCTCGCGGAGGAGACCGACCTGATCGTCGAGCTCGACCACTGGGTGCTGCGCGGGGCGTGCGCCGCCGCGGCGGGGTGGGGGAGCGACGCGTACGTCTCGGTGAACCTCTCGCACCGCACCCTCGCCGACACCCGGCTGCCGGAGACCGTGCGCGCCGCCGTCGCGCAGAGCGGGCTGCGGCCCGACCGGCTCTGCCTCGAGGTCGTCGAGAGCCGCTCGCTCCAGGACCTCGGCGGCCTCGCCGCCCGGCTGGCGGCGATCCGCCACCTCGGCGTACGCATCGCGCTCGACGACTTCGGCACCGGCTACTCGAGCCTGAGCTGGCTGCAGAGCCTGCCGGTCGACGTCATCAAGGTCGACCGCTCGTTCACCGCGGCGCTCGACTCGCCCGCCACCCTCGCGCTGCTGCGCGGCATGGTCGCGCTCGCGAGCGAGCTGTCGGTCGGTGTCGTGGTGGAGGGCGTCGAAACCCCTGAGCAGTCGGCGGCCGCCCGCGAGGCGGGCGCCCGCTTCGCGCAGGGCTACCTGCACGGCCGGCCCAGCGCCGATGCGGCGCTCGAGGTCGAGCACGAGCCGGCCGTGCGAGCTCCCCGCCGCTCCTAGCCGAGTACGACTGACGGCGGCGGGCGCCCGCCCCGCGCCTAGCGGCTGCTGCGGCGGCGCTGCTTGTCGGCGTACATCCGCGTGTCGGCGGCGTGCAGGAGCGCGTCGAAGTCGCCGCCGTCCTCGGGGAAGGCCGCGACGCCGATGCTGACGGCGGTCTCCAGCAGCCCGCGCGGTGTCTCGACCGGGCGCGCGAGCAGCTGCTCGAGCTCCGCGGCGACGGCACGACCCTCGGCGGCGGCCGACTCCTGCGCCAGGCCGGGCAGGATCAGCAGGAACTCGTCGCCTCCCAGGCGCGCGACCAGGTCGCCGCGCCGCAGCCGCTGCTGCAGCCGGCTGACGACACCGGTGAGCAGCGCGTCGCCGACCGCGTGACCGTGCGAGTCGTTGACCCCCTTGAACTCGTCGAGGTCGAGGTAGAGCAGCGCCACGCCGGTCTCGGACATCTGCGCCTGGAGCAGCGTCGCCTCGAGCACCTCGGGGAGCCGGCGGCGGTTGAGCGCCCCGGTCAACGGGTCGCGGAAGGCGAGGTGCTCGATCTCCGACGCGTACGCCTCGGCGCGCTCCCGCTCCCGGCGCAGCTGCGCCTCGGCCTCGACGCGGGCGGTCACGTCGTTCTGCACGCCGATGTACTGGACCAGCCGGCCCTCGTCGTCGAAGACGGGGGCGAGGTAGATCTCGTTCCACCAGAGCTGGCGCTCGGTGCCGCGGTAGTTGAGCAGGGTCTCGCGGACCTCGCGGCCCTCGCGGATCGCGGTGCGCAGCCGGTCGACGACGGCGGGATCGGTGTCCTCGCCCTGCAGGAAGCGGCAGTTGAGCCCGAGCACCTGCTCGGCGCGCACCCCTGCGAGCCTCTCGAAGGCGGTGTTGACGTAGACCAGCGGCTGGTCGGGGCGCGTGACGTCGGCGATGGTGACGCCGTTGACCGTCGCCGCCAGAGCCCGGCGCAGGGTGCGCTCGGCCTCGGTGCCGGTCGCGGGGGCGGCAGCGAGCGAGCGCGGGGCGGCCGCGGCAGCGGGGGCCTGCCTGGCCGCGGCGCCGACGACCGCGGCCACGGCGTCGGCGGGGAGGACCCGGCTCATGAGCGCCGCCGCGGCGTCGGCCACGACGTCGCGGTCGTAGGTGAGGGCGAACTCGAAGGTGCGCTCCATGTCGGGACCACCGTCGCCGAGGTCGCGGGCGAGCAGGGCGGCCGAGAAGTGCGGTGCGAGCACGGCGATGTCCCACTCGCCGTGCACCGGGTCGCCCTCGGTCAGGTCGGCGCCGCGCACGCCGGCCACCGGCTCGGCCGGCAGGCCGTCGCCGATGGCCGCGACGAAGCCGACCCGCTCGGCGAGCTCGCGGTAGCGGTGGGCCGTCGGGGCGGTGAAGTGCCGCGCCTCCTGGAAGGTCGCGACGACGACGCAGGTGGAGCCGAAGCGCAGGGCCTCGCGCTCGAGGTGCTTGCTGACCTCGATCAGCAGCGGCTTGGTCGAGCGGCGCAGCGCCGTGCCCTCGGGCAGGCAGCGGAAGGGCGAGTCCTGCGACGCTCCTGCCGGCACGGTGGCGGGCAGGTCGAGCGGCGCGGTGGCGAGCGCGGTGGCGAGCGTGGCCGCTGGCCGGCCAAACATCCACCCCTGCCCGAGCCGGGCGCCCAGGGCACGCGCCATCTCGAGGTGGCCCTCGTCCTCGATGCCCTCTGCGAGCAGCAGCGCGCCGGTGCGCTCGGCGTAGGCGTTGACGGCGTTCATGATCTCGGCGACGGCCGGGCCGGGCCGCTGCTGCACCAGGCGCAGGTCGAGCTTCACGACGTCGGGGCGCAGCAGCGGCATGAAGGCGAGCGAGAGGTCGTCGGCGCCCACGTCGTCGAGGGCGATGCGCCACCCGGCGGCGCGCAGGCGCGTCACGGTCGCGAGCAGCTCGGCCGGCCGGGCGGCCAGCGCGCGCTCGGTGATCTCGAGCATGACCTGCAGGCCGTGGGGCGCGTCGGCGGCGATGGCGAGCAGCTCGTCGAGCGGGGCGGTGTCGAGCACCTCCGGCTCGACGTTGACGAACAGCGTCAGGGGCGGCACCACGCCTGCGGCGACCGCGCCGCGCAGCGCGGTGCGCCGGCACAGCTCGTCGAGCTCGGCCAGCCGCCCGGCCTCGCGAGCGGCGGCGAACAGCACGTCGGGCCGCTCGAGCGGGCCCTCCGGGCCGCGGGCCAGCGCCTCGTAGGCGACGACCGAGCCCGTGTCGAGCTCCACGATCGGCTGGAACACGCTGCGGACCGCGCCCGCGCCAAGAACGTCCTCGATGCCCACTGCTGCCCGCCCTGATCCGTGCCGTCCCGTCCGCAGCCCTCATCGGCACGTGTCCCCGGTCGCCTGAGCGGTCAACCCGGAACTAGGGCTTGAGCCGGAACCAGACCGCCTTGCCGTTCTCGGTGGGCTGGACGCCCCACGAGTCGCTGAGCAGGTCGACGATGTGCACGCCCCGGCCGCTCTCGTCGTCGGGCGAGGTCTCGCGGGGCGTCGGCTCGACGGCGCAGCCGTCGCTGACCGAGACCCGCATGCCGGCGCTCGCGTCGCACTCCACCTGCAGGGTGATCGGCGGAGCGCCGTGTCGGATCGCGTTGGCCACGAGCTCGGTGACGAGCAGGCGGGCGTCGTCGAGCACGGAGGCCGCGTGCTCGGTGCAGATCGCCGCGTCCATGAACTCCCGCGCCTCACGGGCGGCGGTGGGCGACGTGCTCAGGGTGCGCTGGCTCGCGGGCGTGACAGCGCACACAGCAGGGACGACCTCTCTAGGGGTGTCAGGGTGACGCCAGTGGTCTGCCCCGCCCCTGCGGCGCAGCAAACGCGCCGGGCGACGTGACGCACGGCTCGTCCGGGCGCCGGCGCGGGCGTCAGGCGGTGGGCCCGTCCGCCGGAGGCGCCCACGAGCGCGGCGGCTGGCGCAGCAGCCGGCGGCGGACGAAGCGCTCCGCCCGCTGGCGCGGCGTCAGCACGACAGGGGTCACCCGCGTGAACAGCTTGGCCCGCCCGGCCGCCAGCACCGCGGCCGAGGCCGCTCGTGCGACCTCCTCGCCCGACGGCGCGACCGAGTCCCGCGAGGTGGGGGTCAGGTCGTCGAGGTCGCCGACGACGCGTACGCCTGCCTGGCGCAGCGCCGCCACGTCCGCCGACGCCCACTCCGCCACCTGCTGGGCCCAGGTCGCCGGCAGGCCGACCTTGCGGCCGCGCTCCCCGGCGGCAAGGAAGCCGTCGACCACGACCGCCTCGCGCAGGACCCGGCTGTTGCGCAGCCCGATGCCGGCGGCGTCGATGGCGGTGTTGAGCTCGGAGAGCAGCACGGTCTCCGGCCAGGTGAGCCCGAGGTGGGCCTGCTGGACGGTGAGCACCGGGGTGGGCAGGCCGGCCAGGCCGGGGACGCCCGTGGCCTCGAGGTAGCGCCGCCACAGCACGTCGGGGGCGCCGGCGCCGCTGGTGACCAGCGTGACGCGGTCGCTCCCGACGACCGCGCCCCAGCGCTCGAACAGCGAGGCGAGGTCGTAGGCGCGCCACGGGGCGCTCACGGCGTCGGCGGCGTCGGCCTCCGCGAGCCGGTCGCGGTCGCGGGAGCGGACCTCGAGGAACTCCTCGAAGGTCACGGCGGTGCCGCCGCGTACCGTCTGCTGCCAGGCCGAGCCGAGGTTGCGCGCCAGGTCGCGGGCGGTCACCAGCACCGAGACGTCGCTGACGCCGAGCTCGTCGACCACGCGTCGCACGGCGCTGGGTCGCAGGAACGCCAGCGCCTCCGACGACAGCAGCACCGGGCCGGGCTCGGCGCGCACCTGCTCGGCCAGCCACTCCCAGTCGGTGCGCGCCTGCGCGGCGTGGGTGTCGGAGACGTAGCCGAACTCGCCCGGCAGCAGGCCGTAGAACGCGCGCTGGTGGTGGTTGGGCACGTGGCGCTCGCCCGTCGGCGGCACGGGGTAGCGCAGCCCGGCTGCCGCCGCCGGCTCGGCGCGCTGCGCCAGCCCGTGCTGGAGGTAGGTGGTGCCGGACTTCTGCTGCCCGATGTGCAGGACGATCCGTGACGCCACCCGGGGTGCCTCCTCCGTGCTCGTGCCGCGCGCCCTGGCCGGGCGCGGAACGGCACAGGGTACGCGGGACGGCCGTCCGTCAGCCGGCGTGCAGCTCCAGCGTGGCGCGGACGTCGCCGAGCCCGCGGGCGAGCAGCAGCCGGCCCGCCGGGCGCTCGGGCGCAGGTGCCCAGGCGCCGGCGGCGGCGTCCCAGGTGCGCTGCACCCGCCGGTCGAGCGGGACCTCGACCGCGGCGCTCTGCCCCGGCTCGAGCGTCACGGCGGCCCACCCGGCGAGGCGGACGTAGCCGCCTGACGGCTCGAGGTAGGCCTGCACGACCTCGCGGCTGCGGCGCGGGCCCGTGTTGGTCACGCGCACGGTCGGGGTGCCGGTCGCGGACAGCGCCGCGTCGGACCACTCCCAGCTCGAGAGCCCGAGCCCGTGGCCGAACCAGAACAGCGGCTCGGGCGCGCGACCGGCGTGGTGGCCGCGGTGGCCGAGGAACGGGCCCTCGTCGTAGGCCAGGTCGCCGTCGACCGGCGTCACCGACCACGCGGGCGACGCGCCGTCCGCGGCGGGGAAGGTGGTCACCAGGCGTCCGGCCGGCTCGACGCGGCCGAGCAGGGCAGCGGCCACGGCGTGCCCGCCCTCCTGGCCCGGCAGCCCCGCCCACAGCACCGCGTCGACCTCGTCGAGCCACGGCATGAGCACCGGCGTGGCGGCGTTGACGACGACCACCGTGCGGGGAGCGGCAGCGGCGACCGCGCGGACCAGCGCGTCCTGCTCGCCCGGCAGCGCGAGCGTCGTCTTGTCGACGGCCTCGGTCTCCTGCTCCTCGGTCAGCCCCACGACGACCACCGCGACGTCGGCGCCGGCGACCACAGCCACCGCGTCGGCGATCGCGTCGCCGGCCGGCCGGCGCGCCGGCCGGGCGATGAGGCCGAACATGCCGACGCCCTCGAGCGGCGGCGCGTCCGGGTCGTCGGCGCCACGGTCGGAGCCGACCAGCCGCACGGTCGTCTCGACCACCGTCGACCCGTCGAGCTCGACCGTGTCGAAGGTGCTCGGCGGGGCGAGGATCTCCTCGCCCAGGCCGGTGCCCACCACGCGCAGCGAGGCCTCGGCGCGGTGGTCGCCCGCCTGCAGCTGCCACTCGCCGGCCCCGATGACGCCGAGCTCGACGCGCCCGCTGATGCCCAGCCGGGCACGCGTCACCACCGTCGCGACCCGCTCGGCGAAGTCCTCGTCGAAGCCGACCACGCGCTGGGCCTCGTCGTTGTGGCGGTGCTCGATCAGGGAGCCGTCGCGCGCGTAGAGCCAGGAGTGCGTGCCAGGCTCGCCCGTCTCGGGGTCGGTGACCCAGGTGGTGCGTGCCGGGACCGGCCGGTCGCGCACCTCGACGCCGTCGACGACCGTCAGCGCGTCGCCGAGGACCGCGGCGAGCCCCTCGGCGACGGACACCTCGTGCACCGGGTTGACGTGCGCCGAGCCGCCGCCCATGTCGACGGTCTCGAGCGCGTGCCGGCCGACCAGCGTGATGCGCAGCGACGGGTCGAGCGGCAGGACCGGGCCGCGGTGGGTCAGCACGGTCATGCCGGAGGCCGCGAGCCGGGTCATCTGCTCGACGCGCTGCGGGCTGTCGGCGGCGGGGAGGTCCTGGGGCGCCTCGGGCTCGGCGCCCAGGGCGCCGACGCGCTCGGCGAGCAGCAGCAGGCGGCGCAGGTGGTCGTCGACCGCCGCCTCGGGCACCTCGCCCCCCTCGACGGCGCGCACCAGCGCCTCGCCCCACGGCCCGTCGGGCCCGGGCATGACGAGCTCGAGGCCGCCGTTGGCCGCAGGCGCGGCGCTCTTGGTGGCGAACCAGTCGGACATGACCAGGCCGTCCCAGCCCCACTCGCCCTTGACGACCTCGTTGATCACGTGGTGCTGCTCGGTGGCCGGCACGCCGTTGACGTCGTTGTAGGCGGCCATCATCGACCAGGCGCGGGCGTCCTCGGCCGCGATCTCGAACGGCAGGAGGTAGACCTCGCGCAGCGTCGCCTCGTCGACGACGCTGTTGACGGTGTTGCGCGCGGTCTCGCTCTCGTTGGCGACCAGGTGCTTGAGGCACGCGGCGACGCCGCGGGACTGCATGCCGGAGACGTAGGCCGCGGCCAGCCGCCCGGTGAGCAGCGGGTCCTCGGAGAACGCCTCGAACAGCCGGCCGCCGAGCGCGGTCCGGTGCAGGTTGATCGTCGGGCCGAGCACCACGTGGATGCCCTGGGCGAGCGCCTCCTCGGCGAGCATCCCGCCCACCTCGCGCAGCGCCTCCTCGTCCCATGCCGAGGCGAGCAGTGTGGCGTTGGGGAAGAGGGCGACGGCGGGGCCGCCGCTGAACTTCAGCCCGCGGACACCGGTCGGACCGTCCGAGAGCCGCAGCTCGCGCAGGCCCACCGAGGGCTCCGGCCACAGGGTGAACGTCGTCGCGCCGCTGAGCAGGCGCACCTTGGACGCCAGGTCGAGCGAGGCGACGAGGTCGGCGTGGGCGGAGGGCTCGGCGGGAGCAGCGTCAGCGGGGCTCATGCGCAGACTCTGCCACGCCGGCCTCGGCCGCGACCGACCGCTCGAGCTCCTTGCGCCAGCGCCGGAACTCCTTGGGCAGGCCCATCCCCAGGACGGCTGTGAGCCGCCCGCCGGCACGGTAGGCCGCGACGAACCGGTGCTCGTCGAGCTCGCCGACTTCGACGGTGACCTCCTCGTCGAGACCGGCGGACCCGGCGAACTGGACGTAGGTGTCGTACTGCTCCGACCAGAACCAGTGCGGCCGGCGCGGCCCGGGGCGGCTCTCCCCGGCGAGCAGCCCGGCTACGGCGACGGCCGGGCGCTCGAGGGCCTCGCTCCAGTGCTCGACCCTCCGGTGCCGGGAGTGCGCGTCCTCCCACCAGGCTGCGCAGTCGCCCACGGCGACGACGCCGGGCGCGCTGGTGAGGCCGCCCGCGTCGCAGAGGACGCCGTCACCGAGCGCGAGCCCCGAGCCGTGCAGCCAGTCCGTGGCAGGCACCGCGCCGATGCCGACGACCACGACGTCGGCGGGCAGGAGCCGGCCGTCGGCCAGCTCGACCGCCTCGACGCGGCTGGTGCCGTGCAGCGCGGAGACGCCGGAGCCGCACAGCAGGCGTACGCCGTGGCGCTCGTGCAGCGAGGCGACCACTGCGCCCATCCGGGCGCCGAGCGGGCCGGCCAGCGGAGCCGTCAGCGCCTCGACCACCGTCACCTCGAGGCCGAGCCCGCGGGCGGTGGAGGCGACCTCGGCGCCGACGAAGCCGGCGCCCACCACGACGAGGCGCGACGCCCGCAGCAGCTCTGCCCGCAGGGCCTCGGCGTCGTCGAGCGTGCGCACGGTGTAGACGCCCGCGAGCCCTCCGGACCCGGGCAGCGGGCGCGCCGTCGCGCCGGTGGCGAGCACGACGCCGTCGGCGGTCAGCGTTGCGGGCCCCTCGGTCGTCTCGAGCGCGAGGGTGCGCGTGGCCGCGTCGAGCGCGGTTGCTCGCGTGCCGAGCCGCCAGTCGACGTCGAGGTCCTCGCCGGGGGCCTCGAGCCGGAGCTCGTCGGCGCTGGTGGTGCCGGCCAGGAAGCCCTTCGACAGCGGCGGCCGGTCGTAGGGGCGGTGCGACTCCTCCCCGACCACCACGATGGTGCCCGTGTGCCCCTGCGTGCGCAGCGCCCGCACGGCCGAGAGGCCGGCCAGCGAGGCGCCGACGACGGCCACGGTGGCGTCGGGGGACAGGCCCGTCACGTCGGCAGCCAGCCGACCTTGCCGGCCAGCAGCGCGTAGCCCACGAAGGCCACGCTGTCGATGAGCGTGTGCGCGACGACGAGGGGGGCCACGCGCCCGTAGCGGCGGTAGACCGTCACGAAGACGACGCCCATGACCGCGTTGCCCGCCAGCCCGCCCAGGCCCTGGTAGAGGTGGTAGGACCCGCGCAGCAGCGAGCTGCCCAGCAGCGCCGCCCGGGGCGACCAGCCCAGCTGGTCGAGCCGGCGCAGCAGGTAGCCGACGACCACGACCTCCTCGAGGAAGGCGTTCTGGAAGGCCGAGAGCAGCAGCACGGGGACGCGCCACCACACGGCCGGGAGCGTCGTCGGCACGACGGTGAGGTTGGCCCCGGCGGCGCGGGCACCGAGGTAGAGCGCCAGGCCGCTGCCGCCGATCGCGGCCGCGAGTGCCGCGCCCAGCGCGAGGTCGTGCCGCCAGCGGCGCCGGTCGAGCCCCAGCGTCTCGGCGCCGGACCGACCGACGTCGCTGTTGGCCGCGCTCCCACTGTCGTCGGCGGAGCGGTCGCGCGTGAGCAGGTGCAGGGCGAGGAAGGCGGGCACGATGCCGGCGGCGATGTTGACGCTCTGGCGCGCCAGGTCGAGCCACGGCCGTCCAGGGGCGAGCGTGCCGTTGAGCGTCGCCCGGTGGCTGGCGAGCCCGCCGGGCGCGGTGACCGTGCCGAGGAAGCTGACCAGCGCGAAGACCGCGGATGCTCCGAGCGAGACGCCGAGCACGAGCAGGACCTCGTCGCGCAGCAGGGTCCGCGCCCGGCGCTGCGGCGCCGTCTCGAGCTGCACGTGTCCTCCTCCGCCCCGGCTGCGCCCGGGTCTTCGAGCCTACGGCGCAGCACGCGGACCCACCCGTCGCACGCTCCAGCGGCTCGTCTCTGCGCTCGAGCCGGGTGCGAGCCAGGGACCGGCCACTGCGAGCCAGCCCGCTACCGAGGGGTCGCCGACCGGCAGCTGGGCTGCCGCGGCAGCGTAGGTGTCGAGCCCGTGCGGGCTCGCACCGCCACGGCCCGAGAAGCGCGCGGTCGTCAGCCGCGGGCGGTCGGGGTTGCGCAGCCCGTCGAGCGCCGGCACCGGGTCGGCAGTGCCCTCGAGCGCCAGCACCGCGGCGCCTGACGCGGGCATGCGCGCTGCGGGGGCTCCGGCGACGAGCACCGCCTCGACGTCGTAGCGGCGCATCCGCGGGTCGGCCGCCAGTGCGGTGGCGACCAGGCCGCCCTCGCTGTGGCCCACCAGGAGCAGCTGCGCCCCCGGCGGCACGCCGGCCCGCCGGAGCGCGAGCACCACCCCGTCGGCGTAGGCGTTGTCGCGCCGGGCCACGAGCCGCACGTCGGAGGTCAGGTCGCGCGGCTCCGCCCCCGCGCGCGGCGACCACGACACGGTGCCCGGCAGGCCGACCACCCAGCGCTCCTGCCCGTCGGGCCCGACCAGCCGGGTCACCGTCAGCGTCGCGCCGCCGCCGGGGTGCAGCGCCGGGTCGCCGGCCAGGTCGCGCAGCAGCTCGGCCGGCGAGGTCGCCGCCGGCCGCGGCGCGCTGCCGCCGACCCGTCGGACGACGACCGTCCGCTCCGGCAGCAGGGCCGAGACCGCGGCGGCGTCGCCGCCGTAGCTGCCCGGCGCAGCCAGCAGCAGCGCCGGTGGGAACCACAGCGCCACGCCGTCCAGCACGCCGGCGGCTCCCGCGGCCAGCGCCTCGACGGCTCGCGGGTGCCCGAGCACCTCGTCCGCCGCTCGCGAGGCGAGCCCGCCCGCAGCGACCGGCCGGCCGTGCACCGCCGCGTCGACGACGACGGCCGTGGCCAGCGGCAGGACGACCAGGGGAGCCGCAGCCCCCACGACCGCTCCGGTGGCGGTCGCAGCGGCCTGCACCAGCCCGTGCAGCACGGCGTCGGCCCCGCGGTAGGTCTGCAGCGCGAGCCGGAGCCGTGCCGCCAGCTCGCCCGCCGACCACGCCGCGCCCAGCAGCAGCCGGGCCGCGCGCAGCAGGGCGTCCTCGGCCGCCACCGCCGTGCCGGGGCTCAGCACCGCCCCGGCGGCGAGCTCCGGGTCGAGCGCGGCGGCAGCGAGGTCGCGCGCCGCGTCGGCCAGGACGTCGGCGACGGCAGCGCACGTGCGGGCGAGGGCCAGCAGGTCGTCGCCGCGGGCGCGCACGCCGCCGGCACCACCGCGTACCTCCCAGTGCACGGCGACTGCGCCGGTTCCCCCGCTCACAGCACCTCCCGCAGCAGACCCGCTGCCGCGGCTCGCAGCTCGGCCCGCACCTCCTCGGCGCGCCGTGCGTGGTGCGCCAGCGCGTCGGCGGCCGACTCGGCGGCCTCGGCGCCCGCCAGCACACCGCGCAGCTGGTGCTCCGCCGTCGCGCGGAAGACCACGGCCGCGCTGGACTCCCACGCCAGGCCGGTGAGCCCCCGCAGCAGTCGGCCGTGGGCCAGGCGCAGCCGCTCGGCCACCTGGCGCGCGCGCCGGTCGAGGGAGGTGTCGGTGGAGCTCATGGCCACGGACGCTAGGCCCGGCGGGACGGCGGCCGGACCGCCCGGCGGGGGAGCGGTGGACGACGAACGCGGCAGAGGGCCGGTCGGTGGACAACACCACGGATGTCCACCGAGGCACGGAGGAGAGCCTCAGCCCTCCACAGCCCCCGCCGTGCGCGCTGCGCCGACAGGCTCGGACTCCTCGGTGCCCGGCTGGCTCGAGTCGGGCGAGGCCGAAGAAGCCGGACTAGGCCTGCTGGACCTTGGCGTAGGCGTACTGCAGCACGTCGGCCGCCGAGACCGCGGTGAAGATCGTGGCCGCCAGACGGGTCTGCTTGGGAGCGACGACCATGCTGAAGGTGAAGCCCGTGGCCACCCACTGGCCCACGCAGAACGGGCAGGTCAGCAGCTCGCCGAGCGCCTTGCGGGCGCCCGTGCCGCGGACCTCCTCCTCGAGCTCGGCCTCGGCGCTGGTCCCCTTGAAGCGCGTGAACGGCGCGCGCAGCGGGCTCGTGACGGGGTCCTTGGTGATCAGCCTCGAGAGCCGGTGCGTCGCCACGGAGATGAGCGCGATGTCGGCGAAGGCGAAGCGGTCGGGGAGCCGGCGGTCCGAGCGCATGACGCCGAGCGTGCTGATGCCGACGGCGGTGCCGTAGAGGCCGAGCAGGCCGACGAAGGCGCCCAGCGGGCGCTCCTCGTCACCGGCGTAGGCCTCCTTCTCGGCGAGGGCCTTGTGGTGCAGCTCGTGGAGGTTCACCCCTCCACCGCCTGCTCCGCGCCGGCGTAGGCGAGCTGCAGGAAATCGGAGATGCCGACCGCAGCGAAGACCGAGGCCACCGCGCGGGCCTGCCGCGGCGCGACGAGCATGCCGGCGGTGAAGGTCGTGGCGATCCACTGGCTCAGGCAGAACGGGCAGGTGAGCAGCTCGCCGAGCGCCCGCCGCGGCCCGTCGACCCGGATCTCCTCGCGCAGCTCGCTCGGCCCCGACACCCCGGCGAAGCGGGTGAACGGCGCCCGCAGCGGCGAGGTGACGGTCGACTTCGTCAGGACCCGCGACGCCTTGAACGTCGCGGCAGCGACCAGCGCGATGTCGCCCGGCGCGATGCGCGCCTGCTTCTTGCGCGTCGCCACCGCGGTCAGCGTGCCGAGGCCGACGACGGCGTAGGCGGCGAGCAGCGCTGAGTAGGTGCCGAGCGGGCGGTCCTCCTCGCCGGCGTATTCGTGGTGGTGCTCGCTGACGGCCTCGACGAGGCGCGCAGCGGGTCCGTGCTCTGTCACGAGGCAGCCTTCCGGGAGGTGAGGGAGAGGGCGCTGGCGCCGAGGCCGACCAGCCGGGTGCCGATGCCCACGACGGCGCGCGGGAACACGGGCGGGAGGAACTCGAGCGTGCGCGGCTTGGCCTGGTCGTCGAAGGCGCCATGGGCACCGTGGTCGCCAGGCACAGGCGCGTGCAGGTTGTCGGGCCGCGGCCGGTCCTCGGGCTCGTCGACCTGCTGGGCGTCGAAGCCGGTTCGGCCGAGGTAGTGGTCGAGCAGCCCCGGCGCCACGCGGTTGCCGAGGATCGTCAGAGCGGTGATCGGAGCGACCCAGTACTCGCGGCGCCCCGCCTCGGCGGCGCGCACGATCGCCTGTGCGGCGACCTCCGGCTGGTAGATCGGCGGCACGGGCTGGGCCTTGCGCGGCATGTAGGACTTGGTGATCCGGAACTGCGGCGTGTTCATCGCCGGCAGCTGCACCATGCTCACTGTCACGTCGGTGCCGTCGTGGAGCAGCTCCGCGCGCAGCGAGTCGCACAGCCCCTGGATGGCGTGCTTCGAGCCGCAGTAGGCCGACTGGAGCGGGATGCCGCGGTAGGCGAGCGAGGACCCGACCTGGATGATCCGGCCGGTGCCGCGCGGCTTCATCCGCGTGAGCGCCGCCCTCGTGCCGTAGGCGTAGCCGAGGTAGTTGACCTCGGTGACCCGGCGGAACTCCTCGTCGCTCATCGACTCGAAGGTGCCGAACACCGTGGTCATCGCGTTGTTGACCCAGACGTCGATCGGTCCGAGCTCGGCCTCGACCCGGCGGGCCGCCGCCTCGACCTGCGCCGCGTCGGCGACGTCGCAGCGCACCGCGAGCGCGGGGACCCCGCGCTCGCGCAGGTCGGCCTCGGTGGCCCGCAGGCCGTCCTCCCCGCGCGCCAGCACGGCGACGGAGTCGCCCCGGTCGGCGAAGGCGCGCGCGGTGGCGCGGCCGACGCCGGCTGTGCCACCGGTGACCACCACCACGCGCGGACGTGTCTGCTGTGCTGCCATGGCTCGGGCCTACCCTCCGGTGCAGAGCGGCAAGCGACGGCGCAGGTGTCGCGTGCGTCTCGGCTTGGCCGGATGATCCCGAGGGCAAGGGGCGCGCATGAGCGAGATGGTGGACGCGGTCGTCGTCGGGGGCGGGCACAACGGGCTGGTCGCCGCCAACGTGCTTGCCGACGCGGGCTGGGACGTCGTGGTGCTCGAGGCCCAGCCGGTCGCCGGCGGCGCGGTGCGCAGCGCTGAGGTGACGGCTCCGGGCTTCACCACCGACATGTTCAGCTCGTTCTACCCGCTGACCGCCGCGTCTCCGGTCATCAAGAGCCTCGCCCTCGAGGACCACGGACTGCGGTGGCGGCACGCGCCCGAAGTGCTGGCCCACCCGACGCGCGACGGCCGGGCGGCGGTCCTGTCGCGCGACGTCGACGTGACGGCAGCCTCCCTCGACGCCTACGCGCCCGGTGACGGCGACGTGTGGCGGCAGATGGTCGACGAGTGGCAGCAGATCCGGGAGTCGTTCCTGACCGCGCTGTTCACCCCGATACCGCCGGTCAAGGGAGGCCTCGGTCTCCTGCGCACGCTCGGCCCGGCCGAGCTGCTGCGGTTCGCCCGCTTCGCTGTGACGCCCGTGCGCACCTACGCCGCCGAGCGCTTCGACGGCGAGGGCGCCGCCCTGCTGCTCGCCGGCAACGCCCTGCACAGCGACCTGTTCCCCGAGGGCCCGGGCAGCGCGCTGTTCGGGTGGCTGCTCGTCATGCTCGGGCAGGACGTCGGCTTTCCCGTGCCGGAGGGCGGCTCGGGCCGCCTGGTCGACGCGCTCGTCGACCGGCTCGAGAGCCGGGGCGGCAGCGTACGCGTCAGCTCCCCGGTCGAGAAGGTGACCGTGAGCGGCGGGCGGGCGACCGGTGTCGTCCTGCGCGACGGCACGACCGTGCGGGCTCGCCGCGCGGTGCTCGCCGACGTCACGGCGCCGGTGCTCTACGACCGGCTCGTGGGCCGCGAGCTGCTGCCACCGCGCATGCAGCTCGACCTCGAGCGCTTCGAGTGGGACAGCGCGACGATCAAGGTCAACTGGGCGCTCTCGGGCAAGGTGCCGTGGACGGCGGAGCAGTGCCACGGCGCGGGCACGGTGCACGTCGGCGTCGACATGGACGACCTCACCGACTACGCGGCCGACCTGAGCACCGGGCGGATCCCGCGCCGGCCGTTCCTGCTCTTCGGCCAGACGACGACGGCCGACCCCACCCGCTCGCCCGCCGGCACCGAGTCGGCCTGGGCCTACACGCACCTCTCGCGCCGGGGGCCGCTCGACGACGCCACGCTCGACGCGCACGTCGAGCGGATGGAGGAGGTGCTGGAGGAGTACGCACCCGGCTTCCGCGACCTCGTCGTCGCCCGGCACGTGCAGAAGCCGCGCGACCTCCAGGACGCCGACGCGAGCCTCGACGACGGGGCGATCAACGGCGGCACGTCCCAGCTGCACCAGCTGCTGGTCTTCCGCCCGACGCCGTCGCTCGGCAGGCCCGAGACGCCGGTGGAGGGGCTCTACCTGGCCTCGGCCTCGGCCCACCCGGGCGGCGGCGTGCACGGCGCGCCCGGCTGGAACGCTGCCAGGGCTGCGCTGTCCCGCGAGACGCTGACGGGCCGCGTCACCGGGCGCGCGGTCCTGGCCGCCACGCGCTACCTCGCGCGCGGCTGACGCGGTCGACCGCGCACAGGGGGTCAGCCGCGCGGGCCCGTCAGTCCCGCGGCGCGCGGTTCTCGGCGATGAGCGAGAGGCGGCGCAGGCTCTCGCGGTTGCGGGGGACGATCGCGGCCTGGCGCAGAGGGCGGGGTACGAAGCGGCCCGGCCCGCGCGTCGCGTCCTCGGTCATCGTGACCCTGGTGCGGCCGTCGAGAGGCTCGAGGGTCAGCGAGATGGTCGCTTCTCCGAGCGGCCAGCCGCGCGCCTGCATGGTCAGCGACGTCTGCGGCTCGCACTCGAGCACGGAGGTCGAGTCCGAGAGCAGCACGGGCCACGCGCCGACGCTGTGGTGGATCTGCGCGCCGACGGCGGGCCAGCCGGCCTCGACGTCGCGGATCGCCGAGGCGCCCACGACCCAGTTGGCGTAGGCCCACCCGTCGGCCAGCACCGACCAGACCTGCTCTCGGGAGGCGTTGATGACCCGCTCAACGCGGATGGTCGCCATCTCGGTGCTCATGGCCGAGCCCTACCCCTCCGGGCGCGCCGGCTCACGCGACGCCGTAGAGACGGTCGCCGGCGTCGCCGAGCCCGGGGACGATGTAGCCGAGCTCGTTGAGCCGATCGTCCACCGCGGCCACGACCACCGTGACCTCGACGGAGGCGTCGGCGAGCCCCTGCTCCATGTGCGCGATGCCCTCGGGAGCTGCCAGCAGCGAGATGCAGGTGACCGGGCCGGCGCCGCGCTCGGCGAGCAGGCGCACGGCCGCGACCAGCGTGCCGCCGGTGGCGAGCATCGGGTCGAGCACGTAGCACTGGCGCCCGGCGAGGTCCTCGGGCAGCCGGGTCGCGTAGGTCGAGGCGAGCAGCGTCCCCTCGTCCCTGACCATGCCGAGGAAGCCGACCTCGGCGGTGGGGACCAGGCGGGTCATGCCGTCGAGCATCCCGAGTCCCGCCCGCAGGATCGGCACGACCAGCGGCTTCGGGGTCGAGAGCCGGGTGCCGGTCATCGGCGAGACCGGCGTCGTGATCTCCATCGGCTCGACCCGCACGTCGCGCGTCGCCTCGTAGGCCAGCAGCGTCACGAGCTCGTCGGCCAGCCTGCGGAACGTGGGGGAGTCGGTGCGCACGTCACGGAGCACCGTGAGCTTGTGCGCCACGAGGGGGTGGTCGACGACGTGGGTACGCATGGCGGCACGGTAGCCGGGTTCGACCGCCCCGCGCGGGGTAGGGCGCCGGTGACCGTCGGGCGAGCAGGTGCCCGGCAGCGGGGCAGGGAGGAGCCAGCATGAGCAGCACCGGGCGCACGGCGACGACCAGCCGCGCGGCGACGCTCGAGCCGCCGGCACCGCTCCACCCCGCGGGGCGGGCGGCCGACGACCGACATCGCGCTGAGGGCGCCCCGACGCGGCTGCGCCGGCGCGCGGAGCTGCTGCGCGAGCGCAAGGAGGCGCGGCTGCTGCGCCGCACGGTCGCCCCGCGGCGGGCGCGCCGGGCGGCGGTGCTGGCCGCCGCGTACCGCCGGATGCTCGCCCGCTCCCTCTAGGGGCTGCGGGGTCCCAGCCGGGCACTGCACGCAGAGCCCGACAAGTGCCATCATCCATGACCACACGGACGTCCGGGAGGTCATCATGCCGCGCACGCAGACGACGGCCGACGGCCGCGACGCCGCCTGGGACGACGACGCCGGCGAGGGCGACTTCGCCGTCGCCGCCTACCGCGAGGACGGCGTCTGGCACGTGAGCCGGCTGGCCGGCAACGCCCACGACGACCTCTCCGCCCTGGTGCGCGCGTTGCAGCAGCGGCCCCCGGAGTCGGCGCCGCTGGCGTTCGTCGGCGTGGACGACGACTTCTACGTCGCGGCGCGCCTGGTGGGCCGCGACGTGCGCCTCTTGCTCTCCGACGTGACAGCGGCGAGCGAGTGGCCGCTGGCCCGCGAGGTGCTCGACACGCTCGGCGAGGAGCTGCCCGACGACGACGAGCCGCGGCCCGTCGGCGACCTCGGGATGTTCGCCGACCTCGGGCTCCCGCGCCGCGTGGTCGAGGGGATGTGCGACGACGACGAGCTCTACCCCGACGAGGCGTGCGTGGAGCTGGCCGACCGGCTGGGCTTCGGCCCGCAGCTCGAGTTCGCGCTGCGCCGGCTCGCCGCGCGCTGACCGACGACCGCCAGACCCGAGGAGGAAGACCGGTGGCCTACTTCGCGGCCCTGCTGTCGCGCGACGGCGGCCCGTGGCGCCCGCGCGAGGTCGACGTGGAGGGCCACGACGACGTCGACGCGCTCGCCCAGGCCATGCGGCGCGCCGCGAAGGGCGACGCCCTGGCGCTGCTGCTGCTCGAGCACGAGGACGAGTGGTTCGCCGTCGTCCGGGCCGAGGACGCCGACGACCCGCAGGTCTTCGTGTCGTCGGCCGCCGGTGCCGCAGCCTCGCCCTACGCGGCCGCCCTCGGCTACGACCCGGAGCTCGCCGAGGACGAGGAGGACGACCCGGCCGGCGACACCGAGATCCTCGCCGACCTCGGCACCGAGCCCGACGAGCTGCTGCGCCTGGCAGGCGACGACGGACCCGACGTGTCGGAGGCCGTGACGGCGCTGGCCGAGAAGGCCGGATTCGGCGAGCTGCTCGACGACATGCGCTGAGCGCCCTCAGGGCAGGCGCAGCGAGAGGTGCTGGGCGACAGACGTACCCGCGTCGGTCAGCGTCCACGAGCCGTCGTCCGCGGGCGCCAGGGTCCACCGGCGGCACTCCGGGTGCGACGCGTCGCTCGCCACGACGCGCAGCTTCCCGCGATCCGGGAAGCTGCTGGTGCAGCGCGAGGTCGACAGCTGCAGGCCGGTCGCGACGTTGGTGACCGTGTAGGTCGCTCCGCCGGCGGAGGAGAAGCTCCACTCCTGGCAGGCGTCCGTCGACCGCGCCTGCAGGCGCGGCGACCCGCTGGCCGGCGACGCGCTCGTGCAGTCCGGAATGCCCAGCGCAGCGGTCCCGGCGACGTCCGCGAGCAGCACGCGGCCGACCGGCTGGAAGCGGAACTGCTGGCAGGCGTCACCACGGGCCGTGGAGATCCGCAGGTCGCCCGTGGCGGCCCCCGCTGCGCAGCCGGCGTCGTCGATCACGCGCGCGCCGGGCAGGACGCTGGCGATGGTCGACCACCCGTCGGTCGACGTGGCGGGGCGCCACCGCTGGCAGTCGTTGGCGAGCCAGCCCCACTGCGCGACGTCGCCGCCGTCGGTGTTGTCGCACCCGGCCACCTCGGCCACCTTGTTGCTGGAGCGGTTGAGGATCCGCGCCCCGCTGCCCTTCCGCTCCACCTGCCACTGCTGGCACGGCGAGCCGGTCGCCGCCGCGAGCGCGATGTCGGCGCCCTCGTAGCCGCAACCGACGTCCTCGGCGACCCCGCCGGCGCTGCGGGCGACGATCGACACGTAGGCGGCGCCGTGCCCGACCTCGCGGCTCGGGTTCACCGGGTCGTCCAGCGACGGCCAGCCGTCGGACCAGCGGAGCTGGCGCACGTTCAGCCGCGGGGTGCCGGCGTCGGTCGCGTCGTAGTAGTGGTTGACGAACCAGTCGGTGCCCCCGGCGGGCCAGACGTCCGCGCCCCCCGTGCCGACGAACTCGTTGTAGCCGCGCAGGACCTCGGTGCCCCCGCCCTGCAGCATGGGCACGCCGGCGCGGTCGACGTAGGGGCCGGTGGGCGAGGTGGCGCGGCCGACCACCACGCGGTAGTCGCTGTCCACGCCCCGGCAGCAGAAGTCGAAGGCGACGAACAGGTAGTAGTAGCCGCCGTGCCGCACGATCGACGGCCCCTCGACCGGTCCGCCGGCGCGGGACGCGAGCGGGAAGTCGCCGTCCCCGGCGGGTTTTCCCGTGGCCGGGTCGAGGTAGCGCGCGTGGATGCCCGACCAGAACGAGCCGAAGGACAGCAGCTGCGTCTGTGCGTCGACCTGCAGCACGTCGGGGTCGATGGCGTTGTAGTCGTCCACGCCGGGGTGCGACCGGAGCACGAGCCCGCGGTCGGTCCACCGGTGGTCGGGGCTGTCCGGGTCGAGCGTCGGCGTCGTCGCGAGCGCGATCACCGAGTTGTTCGTGCCGAACTGCGAGGCCGCGTAGTAGAGCCGCCACTCGCCTCCGGCACGGACCAGCTCGGGCGCCCACGCGTCGGCGGGCGTGGTCCCGAGCGTCTGCGGGATCCAGGCGGGGAGCGCGTCGAACACCGGGCCGAGCTCGGTCCAGTGCACCAGGTCCTTCGACCGCTTGACCGGTAAGTAGGTGTGCGTGCCGGCGTCGCCGGTGATCACCACGTAGTACCAGTCGCCCTCCTTGACCATCGTCGGGTCGTGCGCGACGGGGTCGGCGGGCCGCTCGGCCTGCGCAGCCGGCCCGGCTGAGTCGGTGCTCGCCGCCCCGGCTGGCGGGGCCAGGAGCGAGGCGGCGACGAGGGCGACCGCGCCCAGCAGGGCGGCACGCGCGGCAGCGGGGATCCTCACGGAGGCACCTCTTCGTGTGTCCGGTTCGTCCGACTCCGGCAGTCTGTCCCAGTTCTTGCAGCGCTGCAAGAGCGCTGGCGGAGCTCGCTGCCGTGGCTGCTGGGATGCTGGGCGGCGATGAGGCCGGAGACCCGCTGGGAGCCCGCGATGCGCGCCGCGCTCGAGGAGGCGCTCGGCGCGCTGCCCGCCGCAGACGTACCCGTCGGAGCCGTGGTGCTCGACGAGACCGGTACGCCGGTGAGCCGCGCGCACAACGAGCGCGAGGCGACGGGGGACCCGACCGCGCACGCGGAGGTGCTGGCGCTGCGCCGTGCCGCCGCCGTGCGGGGGGAGTGGCGGCTGGCCGGCTGCACGCTCGTCGTGACGCTCGAGCCGTGCGCGATGTGCGCGGGCGCGGTCACGCTCTCGCGCGTCGAGCGGGTCGTCTTCGGCGCGTGGGACCCGAAGGCCGGTGCGGCGGGCTCGCTGTGGGACCTGCTGCGCGACCGGCGGCTGAACTCCCGGCCCGAGGTCGTCGGCGGCGTCCTCGAGCGCGAGACCGGCGAGCTGCTCCGCGCGTTCTTCGAGGGTCACCGGGGCCCGACGGCCGTCGAGGGCTGAGCGACAGCCGCCTGAGCGACCCGCTATCCTTCTCGGCGGTGGCGTGTCCGAGCGGCCAAAGGAGCACGCCTCGAAAGCGTGTGTGGGGGCAACTCCACCGTGGGTTCAAATCCCACCGCCACCGCAGTGCCAGAGGCGGGCCCCCAGGGGCCCGCCTCTCGCCGTTCGGAGGGCACCCTCAGTCCGACAGCTCCTCGTCGTCAGGGAGCACTCGGGTGAGGAGCCGCCAGACCTCGGTGGCCGTGGCCGGCCGCAGCGACGCGCTGCCCGGGGTCGCCTCCACGAGCGCGAGGCCGGCGCTCCCGTCGACCGCGGCCAGCTGCCGGGAGCCGCCCTGCCAGCGCACGTCCAGCACCCACGACCAGTCGGCGCCGAGCTCGGAGTAGGCCGACGAGCGGCGCAGGTCGTCCGCGTGCGCGAGGTCGTCGAGCACGGCCTCCTCGACCGGTGTCGGGACGCGGCGCGTACGCCGTGGGCCGAGCCGCACGACCCTGGCCACCGCTGCGGGGAACGCGGCGGGAGCCACGGGCAGCAGCTGGGCCACCTCGCCGTGCACGGCGAGGAGCAGCGCGCCGGCTCCGCGCGCCAGCCACGCCCGGCTCGTGGTGACCAGTGCGCCGGACGCGACGACGAGCTCGGCGGTGGCGAGGGGTGCGGCGACGGCGGCCAGCGCCTCGGGGATGCCCGGCACCGCGAGGGCCTCCGCCGCGGCTCCCTCCGGCACGGAGTCCGCGCCCGCGTGGGCCCGGCCCAGAGCGGCGAGCCCGTCGGGGTCGAGCCGCACCACGCCGCTGCCTGCCTCGACCTCCAGGATCACGCGGGCACCACCAGGGTCGACGCGGCGGCCGTGAACACGTCGGCGGTCTGGTCGTAGCGCAGGGTCTCCACGCTTCCGGTGAGCGTGATGCCGAGCCCGCCGGCCAGCACGGCCCACTGCTCCATCGTCACGTCGGCGCCCTCGGCGGTCACGTGGCGCGCGAGGCGCCGGCCGCCCGGCAGGCCGGCGACGGGCAGCCGCTCGAGGTCGAGGACGAGGTAGTCCGCGAGCAGCTGCGGGAGCACCTGGTCCGCGGCCACCTGCCAGTCGCGGAAGCTCAGCGGCGTGGACTCCACCGTGAGCACCAGGCTGGCGCGGAACCCGCGGCCCGGTCGCTCCGGCTCGAGGGCGAGCGCGGCGCCGGTGCTGCCGTCGGCGGCGGGCTCCCAGCCGTCGGGCACGACGAGACGGACGCCGGAGCCGGCGTGCTCGAGCAGGGCGCTCACGTGTGGGCGCGGCCGCGCGCGCGCTCGGCGCGCCGCCGTTCCTTGCGCCGACGGTCGGCGTCCTTGCGGTGGGCGGTGCGCGCCGCGTACCACCGGGGGAGCGACCACGACGGCATGGGGACGCCCATGACGCCGAAGACCACCAGCAGCAGCCCGGCGAGCGCGGCCACGTCCACGCCGAGGCGCTGGACGTCGCGGGACACCGCAGCGGTCGAGAGGGAGAGTCCCAGGCACAGCACGGCGATGGTCGGCAGTCCCACGAGGACGAAGCGCTCCCACTGGCGCGCGGTGTCGGACACCCAGCCGCGGGCGCCCTGGGTGCGTCCCAGGCGCAGCCACGCACCGAGCGCGAGGGCGGCGAGGCCGACGAGGAGGAGCACGACGGTGGCCATCTCAGTCCCAGAAGGTGATCGCGTCGCCGACGTCCTTGGCCACGTCCACCGCGCCCTCGCCGAGATCGGCGGCCGCGTGCCCGATGCCGTCGGTCATGTCGTTGATCTGGTCGCCGACCCAGGCGCCGGCGCTGGAGCCCACGAAGCCGCCGGCGAGACCGCCGACCAGGCCACCGACGACGGTACCGACGCCGGGGAAGATCGCGGTGCCGATGGCGCCGCCGATCTCGGCTCCGACCAGGCCGCCTCCCCATGCGCCGCCGGCGGTGAGCCCGGCCTTGGTCACGGTGCGGTCGACGCGCTCGCCGGTGTCGAGCGACGGGTCGTCGGCGTCCTTCTGCCACTGGTCCCACCCGGCCGTCGCGGCCGTGACCACCACACCGGCCCGCCCGACCCACTTCGCGCCGGCGCCCCACGCGTCCCGCGTGGCTGCCTGGCCGGCCTTCGCGTGCCAGCTGGTGCTGTCGAAGGACGCCCGGAAGCGCTCCCACGGGCTCAGGCTCGTCCCCATCGGACCGAACCGCCCGTTGACCCGCGGCTGGAAGACCTGCAGGCGCCCCTTGAGCATCCAGCTGCTCGCGGCGCCGAAGCCCCACGCGCCGCGGCCGAACACCCACGACGTGCGGTCCCAGGGGTCCGAGCTGTCCGGCGGCAGGAAGCCCAGCTTCTGGACGAGGTTCTCCACCCACCCGTCGCCGTCCGAGGCCTGCATGGCCGTCTCGAGCGCCTCGTGAGCGGTGCGCTCCGTGCCCCGCGCCGCCTCCGCCCGGTCGAAGGCCTCGTTGTAGACGTCGACCTCGGCGTTGTAGGCGGTGACCGCCGCGTCGTCGGCCGCCTCCCCCGGCTCGGTCGGCGGGTGCACGCCGTCGCCGGACACGTCGAGCCCGGCACCGGCGGCACGCGTCCGGATCGCGGAGAACTCCGCCTTCACCGAGTCGAGCTCGCCGGCGAAGGTCTCCAACGCACGAGCGGCGGGCAGGATGCGCTCGGTGAGCTCGTCGAGCCCGGTACGGCTGTCGCCCAGTGCGGCGCGGAAGGCGTCGGCGGCGTCGCCCTGCCACGCCGTGGTGCTCGTGGAGTCGGCCTGCTTGAGCGCGGTGACCGCGTCGTCGACGACGGAGGCGACGGTGCGGGCCGCCTGCGCCGCCGCCCGGCACGCGCCGGGATCGCCGTGGACCTGCAGCTCGATCACGGACCCACCTGCATCCCCGAGAACCCGCCGGACACGCCGCTGTCGGCGCTCGCGTAGGTGCCGACGGCCTGCGTGACGCCCGAGGACAGCTCCTGCACCGACTGGGCGAGGCCCTGCAGAGCGGAGGACAGAGCGGCGAAGGCGCCGGACACCTCGCTGCTCGAGCTGCCGGCGTCGGGCGCCACCGCGAGGGCGGCGACCTCGCCCTCGAGCGTGGCTGAGGTGCCCGACAGGTCACCGGCCACGCCGGTCATCGCCGCGGTGTCGATCGTGTAGGCGTCTCCCACGAGGGCAGCATTCCCCCGTCGGGGCCCCGACCATTCGTCCGGAGGAGCACGTGACCACGACGCAGGTCTCGGAGCGGTCCTGGGAGGCCGTGCGGGAGCGGCTCGCTGCAGCACTGTCCGCGCTGCCCGACCGCGGGATCGTCGTACTGGGCGAGCCGGTCACCTACGCCCCGGCCCGCGGGCTCCTGCGCCGCAGGCCGACCCCGCTGCCGAGCCGCTACGTGCAGGTGCTGCGCACGGGGGAGCTCCTGTCCGGCGAGGTCGTCGGGGCCGCGTCGTTCGGCGGTGACTGGGACCTGACGCCGGCCCAGGACCTGGCGGTGCGCGAGCTCGGCTGGTACGCGCCCGGCGAGGTTCCTGACACCCCGGCGGGCTACCCGAACTACCGCCACGACGTGCCGCTGGCCGACTCCGACAGGCTGGCCGCCATGGCCGTCGCCGCGCTCGAGGTGCTGGAGCTCTCGCCCGACGGACCGCTCGAGCTGCGCCAGGAGGCGTGACCCGAGCCGTGGCCCGCAGGGAGAGCTCCGGGGCCGAGCCGTCGGCCGCCCGCAGCGCGCTGGTGCTGCGCGCGGTGCTGGCGGCGTTCGGCGCGCTGGTCTGCGGCGGCTTCTCCGGTCTCGCGCTCGTTGGCGCCGCCGGCCACGACGACCGCCGTGGGCTGCTCGTCTTCGGGCTCGGCACCGCCGTGCTGGCGCTCGTCGCGCTGGTCGACATCGTGGTGCTCGTCCGTCGCATCCGGCAGGAGCGGCGACCCTGGACCTGAGCCGGTCTGTCTCAGACGTCCAGCGCCGCCAGCACCTCGGCCAACCCCTCCGGCGTCGAGACCGCGCTGCCGATGCCGACGGCTCGGGCCCCGGCGTCGAGGAAGCCTCGCAGGTTCGCGGCCGTCACGCCGCCGGTGGCGGCGAAGCGGGCGTCGGGGAACGGGCCGCGCAGCTCCTTGAACCACGACGCGCCGAGGCTGCCGGCCGGGAACGCCTTGAGCCACGCACAGCCGGCCCGGCCCGCCGCTTGCACCTCGGACGCGGTGGCCACGCCCGGCAGGTGGGGGAGGCCGGCGCGGGCGCTCGCGGCGGCGACCTCGGGGTCGAACCCCGGCGCCACCGTGAACGCAGCGCCCGCGGCCACCGCCCGCTCGACCAGCTCGGTCGAGACGACGGTGCCGGCGCCGACGACCGCCCCGCGGGCCCTGGCCTCGTGCGCGAGCGCGGCCAGCACGTCGAGGGCCGCGGCGTCCTGCACAGGCACCTCGACGACGCCCGCACCTGCCGACCACACCCGGTCGGCGATCTCGAGCGCCGTGTCCCGCGGCACCCCGCGCAGGATCGCGACGAGCCGTCCGTCGCCGAGGACGTCCCCGAAGTCGCTCATGTGCGCTGCCCCTCCGTGGTTCCGGGTCTCGGCAGGTAGTCCGGCACGGCGCCCACGTCGCCGACGACCCCGAGCGACGCGGCGGCGAGCCGGTGCCCGATGACCAGCGTCTCCTGCTCCGGCAGGCCGAGCAGCAGTCCGTGCAGGTATCCGGCGGCGAACGCGTCGCCCGCCCCCACCGGCTCGACGACCTCGACCGGCAGGGCCGGCACGTGCACGGGCGGCTCGCCACGGACGTACGCGGTGGCGCCGACCGCTGCGTCCTTGACGACCAGCCGCTGCGGCTGGGGCAGGAGGTCGCGCACGTCGTCCGGGGTCGTCGCGCCCCACAGCGCAGCGGCCTCGTCGAGGCCGACGAAGCACACGTCGGCCGCGCGCGAGAGGCGCAGCAGCGGGGCTGCAGCGTCGCGGCCCCGCCACAGCGCGGGTCGCACGTTGACGTCGAAGCTGACCGTGCCGGTGCACGGCCGGTCCTCGAGCAGCCGGCGCACCAGCTCGTGGCACGACGAGGACAGGGCTGCCGTGATGCCGCTGAGGTGCAGGACCCGCGCGCCGGGCAGCGAGTCGGCCAGCGCGGGACCGAGGTGCGAGGCAGCAGAGCCGGCGCGGTAGTACCAGACGCGCGTGCCGCCGGGCTGCGGGTCCTTGAAGTAGACGCCGGTCCGCGACACCGGGTCGCGCACCACGTGGGAGACGTCGACGCCCGCCTCTGCGACCTCGTGCAGCACCCGCTCGCCCAGCGGGTCGTCGCCCACCGCGCTGACCCACGCCGTGCGCCAGCCGAGGCGCGCCGCGTAGGAGGCCACCGTCGACTCGGCGCCCGCGACGGACACGGTCGCTGTGGACGCGGCGGCCAGCGGACCGAGCGGGACGGGCGTCAGCTGCACCATCGACTCGCCGAGCGTGACGAGGTCGTAGGCGGCCACAGCCCTCCTCCCGGCGTCGGTCCTGCTGGTCCGCGCGCGACTCTACGACCTGCTTCCGCACCCGGTGCCTTCGGAGTACGTTGAGCCGCAGGCGCAGCATCGGGGGTCGCGGTGGCCACGGGGACGAGCTCGGGCGAGGTGCGCGGCACCGCCGCGCGCAACGTCGACGGGCGGGCCATCGCCATCACGGTCTTCAGCACCGTCAAGCCCTGGGGACGCGTCTGGCTCCCCGTGCTCTTCACGCTGCCGCACGTCGCGCCGCGGGTGCTCGACGAGCTGAGGCGCCTGTCCTTCATCCACTTCGCACGGTGGACGCTGGTGCGGCGCATCCCCTGGAACGGACCGCCGCAGCAGCCGGTGACGCTGCACCACCCGCACCTGTTCTTCGAGAGCAACTTCAACGGCGGGTGGGAGGAGTACATCGACGCCTTCTCGTACGTGCTCACCCGCGGCATGCGGCTCTTCTGGGGCAGCTCCTACGGCTTCCCCGGCTCGCTGCCGACCGTGCCGTTCAAGAAGTACATCCGCGACAACGAGATCGAGGCCAGCCACTACTACTCCGCCTACCCGGACGCCACTGCGTCGATGGTCCTCGCTGCGCTGCAGCTCGAGCCGGCGGTGCAGGACCTGGTCAGGCGTGCCCGCACGTCGTCCCCCGACGAGTTCTCCCAGCAGTGGCAGGTATTCCTGACCCGGGCGCAGCGATGGCTCTGATCCCGCGGCTCGACCGCAACCGCTCCGGCAGTGCGCGCGCCCTGATGGTGCTGACGCCGGTCGTGCCGGGCCGGGAGGAGGCGCTGCGTACGCTGCTCGCCGCCCTCCCGCGCGGAAGGGGTCGCAGCCCGTTCGCGGCGCTGCAGCGTACGCACTTCGCCCGTTGGGTCGTCGTCGACGACTTCGTCACCGACCCGGGCCAGCCCTCGCCCGACCCGCTCGGCGGCGCCTATCTCGTGTTCACCAGCAACCTCGACGGACCACTCGACGACTACCTCGACGAGCTGGCGTCCGGCTCGCTGTCCGTGATCGGTGAGGTGTGGGGCCACTGCGTCGCCTGTCCCCACCCGGCGCGGGGTGCGCCCTTCAAGGCCTACCTCGAGCACAACCGCATCGACACCGGCTACTTCTACTCGGCCTACCCCACCGCCACCGTCGCCGACGTGCGCCGGGCTCTCGCCCTGCGGGAGCGCATGATCCGCTTCGTGACGGCGGCGCAGACCATGGACTCCGCCGACGTCCGGGCGCTCCTCCTGCAGGAGTTCGGGTGAGCGGCCTCGAGCTCGCCGACATCCAGGGCGGCGTGCTGCGCGCCTACGGCAACGCCTATGCGTCCACTTCATACCTCTTCGTCGTCGTCACGGACCCGGCAGCCGGTCGGGCGTGGCTGCGGAGCCTGCTGCCCCTGGTGACGACCGCCGAGCCATGGACGGGAGGCAAGCCGGCCACCACCCTCAACATCGCCGTGACCGCCACCGGTCTGACCGCGCTGGGCGTCCCCGACCCGGTCGTCGAGTCCTTCTCGTGGGAGTTCACCGAGGGCATGCGGTCGCGGGCGGCAGTGCTCGGCGACGTGGGTGCGTCGTCGCCCGAGCACTGGGACGTGGGACTCGGGTCGGCGCACCTGCTGCTCCTCGTCAACGCGCTGACCACCGCAGACCTCGAGTCGCGGCTCGCCATGCTCCGCGAGGCCCGCCCGGCCGGCGTTGAGATCGTCCACGAGGAGCACACGCAGGCGCTCCCGGAGACTCGCGAGCACTTCGGGTTCGCCGACGGCTCGGCGCAGCCGGCCATCGCCGGCGTGAACGAGGAGAAGGTACGCGGTGGAGGCGTCCCACTCGCAGACGGCGGCTGGCGACCGCTCGCGGCCGGCGAGTTCATCCTCGGCTACGAGGACGAGGCGTCGCGCGACGACCCGCGCCGTGCGCTGCCGACCGCGCCGGTCGACCCGCTGGGTCGCAACGGGACCTACCTCGTCTGGCGCAAGCTCGAGCAGGACGTCCTGCTGTTCCGGCAGGTCCTGGCCGCCGCGTCGGCCCACTTCGAGGGCGGCGAGGAACTGCTCGCCGCCAAGGTGGTCGGGCGCTGGCGCTCCGGCGCCCCGCTGGTCACGTCCCCCGACGGTGCCGATCCCGCGTTCGACCCGACGGCCGAGGGTGCCAACGACTTCCGCTACGCCGAGGTCGATCCCGCGGGCCTGCGCTGTCCGCTCGGGTCGCACGTGCGCCGGTGCAACCCGCGCGACGTGCCCGGCACAGGGCCGTTCCTCAGCTTCCGGCACCGGATGGTCCGGCGGGGCATGCCCTACGGACCTCTGCTGCCACTCGATGCCACGGAGCCCGACGGGGTCTCGCGAGGTCTGGTGTTCGTGTGCTTCGTGGCGAGCATCTCCCGCCAGTTCGAGGGCGTGCAGGTGCAGTGGCTCGACGACGGCAACATCTTCGGCCTGGGGCACGACAGCGACTTCCTGCTCGGCGGTGACGGCAAGGGCACCGGCAAGATGACCGTGCAGGGCGAGCCGCCGTTCTTCCTGGCTCCGCACGCGTCCTTCGTGACGACGCGGGGCGGCGACTACCTCTTCCAACCGGGCGTCCGGGCCCTCGAGGCCGTCGCCGAGGGGGCGCTCGGCCGCTGAGCGGGTCAGGCCACCGGCAGGGCTGCGGGCAGTCGCACGACGAACCGGGCTCCCGGCGCGCCGTCCTCGAGGGCCGCCGTGCCGCCGCTCGCCGTGGCGAGGTCGCGAACGATCGAGAGGCCGAGCCCGGTGCCGCCCGCGTCGCGGCTGCGCGCGTCGTCGAGCCGCGCGAAGCGCTCGAAGACCCGCTCGCGCGCCTCGGGTGGCACACCCGCCCCGTCATCGGAGACGAGCAGCCGCACCTCGTCGCCGTGACGGCAGGCCGCCGCCTCGACGGCCGTGGCCGCGTGGCGCACGGCGTTGTCGACGAGGTTCTGCACGATGCGGCGCAGGCTGTCGGCGTCGGCCCGCACGCGGACGTCCCCGGCGACGTCGCAGGTGACCGGCACCCGCGGCCCGACGCTCGACACCGCACCCACCACTGAGGCGACGACCGCGCCGAGATCGGTCACCGGCCGGTCGCGGGTCTCGGGGGCGCCGTCGATGCGGGCGAGCAGCAGCAGGTCGTCGACCAGGCGCGTCATGCGGGCGACGTCCTCGAGCACGCCGTCGGCCGTCTCGTCCCACGGCGCGGCCTGCGGGTGGGCGACCGACACCTCGACCTGGGTCCGCACCGCCGCCAGCGGCGAGCGCAGCTCGTGGGCCGCGTCCGCCACAAAGGCGCGCTGGCGGCGCGACGACTCCTCGAGCCGCGCGATCATGCCGTTGAGCGTCACCGCGAGCCGGTGCACCTCGTCGCGCCCCGGCGGCACGGGCAGGCGCAGCCCCTCGCCGGCGCCGGTGATCTCGTCGGCCCGGCGGCGCAGCGCCTCGACCGGCCGCAGCGACGACCCGACGACCAGCCAGCACGCGACCGCGAAGCAGAGGACGGCGAGCGGCACGAGGGCCGCGACGGTGAAGGACACCAGGCGTACGGTGTCGCGCGCCTCCTGCGCCGACACCGCGACCAGCACGGTGGAGGAGCCGGCGGGGACGCCGACCAGGCGGAGCTCGTCGGGCAGCCCGACGCGGGAGCCGGCGAGCGGCACCGCGGCACCGGCGCGTACGCGGCGCACCGTCGCGGAGTCGACCAGCGGCACGAGCGAGTCGCCGCCGACCGAGGCCTCCGCGACCGCACCGGAGCCGTCGAGCACCTGGGCGACAGCGGTGCCGGCGCCGACGGCGAGCGGGCCGCTGGGCAGGCTGTCGGACTGCACGAGCGCGGCGATCTCCCGCGCGCGCTCGCGGCCCGAGGTGTCGAGCCCGTCGAGCAGCGAGTGCCGCAGCGCCAGCACGAGCAGCGCACCGCCCGCGACCAGCGTCACGGCCACCAGTGCGGTGGCGATCGCGGTCAGCCGGGCGCGCAGGCCCGAGCGCTCGAGGGCCCTCACCGCGCGGCCTCCGGCTCGCCGCCGTCGTCGGGCACGAGGCGGTAGCCCGCGCCCCGGACCGTCTCGAGCGAGCGGCGGCCGAACGGCGCGTCGACCTTGCGCCGCAGGTAGCCGACGTAGACCTCGACGACGTTCGGGTCACCGTCGTAGTAGGCGTCCCACACGTGCGCCAGGATCTCGCTCTTCGACACCACCTCGCCACGCCTGCGCAGCAGGAACTCGAGCAGGCCGAACTCGCGGGGCGTCAGCGCCACCTCGGTGCCCGCGCGGGTGACGGTGCGCCGGGCCGGGTCGAGCACCAGGTCGCCCGCCGCCAGCACGGCGGGACGCTCCGGTGCGCCGCGACGCAGCAAGGCCCGCAGCCGGGCGACGAGCACGACGAAGGAGAACGGCTTCGTGAGGTAGTCGTCGGCGCCGATGTCGAGACCGTCGGCCTGGTCGTACTCGCCGTCCTTGGCCGAGAGCATGAGCACGGGCACCCAGTTGTCCTCGGCGCGCAGCGCCTGGCACACGCGGTAGCCCGACAGCCTGGGCAGCATCACGTCGAGCACCACGGCGTCGTAGCCGCCCTCGCGCGCCAGGTGGAGGCCGGTCTCGCCGTCGCCCGCGACGTCGACGGCGAAGCCCTCGGCCCGCAGCCCGCGCTGGAGCGCCTGCGCCATCCGCGCCTCGTCCTCGACCACCAGCACTCGCACGGCCAGCAGCCTGCCGCACCGTTCCTGTGAACTGGCTGAGCGTCGTCCTCAGGAGCTCTCAGCGTCGTCACAGGGAGCGCGGCGCACTGTGGTCCTGTGCCCCGCGGGGCGCCTGCACCACCGGAACGAGAACGAGCACGAGGAGCACGTCATGTCGAGCATCCCGAAGTCGGTCGCCTGGGGCGTCCCGGCCGTCGTCGCCACCGCCGTCGCCGCCGGGCTGGCCGTGGTCCCGGTCGTCGCTGGCGCGTCGCCGGCGCTGCCCAGCCGCAGCGCCGCCGAGCTCCTGCGCGACGTCAGCGCCGCCAAGGACGTGCCGTTCTCCGGCCGGGTCGTGCAGACCTCCCGCCTGGGCCTGCCCAGCGTGCCAGGGCTCGACGCGCTGGCGAGCAAGGCCGGCAGCACCGACACGCTCGCGCTGCTCACCGGCTCGCACAACGGCCAGATCTGGTACGCGGGCAAGGACCGGCTGCGGCTCTCCGCCACCGTCGGCAGCTCGGAGACCGACCTGGTCCGCAACGGGCGCGACGTGTGGGTGTGGGAGTCCTCGGACCGCACGGTGCAGCACGCGGTGCTGCCGGCCGACTCGGACCCGGCGCTCGCCTCTCCGGCCCCGACGACGCTGGCGCTCACCCCGCAGGAGCTCGCCGACCGCGCCCTCGCGGCCGTCACGCCCTCGACCTCGGTGACCGTCGACGGCACCGCCAAGGTGGCCGGGCGCGACGCGTACGAGCTGGTGCTCCGTCCCAAGGCGAGCGGCTCGCTCGTGCGCGAGGTGCGCCTCGCGCTCGACAGCGAGAACTACACGCCGCTGCGCGCGCAGGTCTTCAGCACCAAGAGCGCCGAGGCCGCGCTGGAGGTGCGGTTCGGCTCGATCACCTTCGCCGAGCCCGCGGCCTCGGTCTTCCACTTCACGATGCCGGCGGGCGGCCGGCTCGAGGACCACGGCACCGTCCCGGGGCGCGCGGTGCCCGAGGCGCAGCGCGAGGCCTCGAAGGCCACCGGCGAGCTGCGCCGGGCCGGCGACCACCCCGTGGTGACCGGCAGCGACTGGACCACGGTGGTCGAGCTGCCCAAGGGCAGCGCCCCCGACCTGCAGCTCCCGACCGGTGCCGCGTCGACCGCCGGCAAGGGCTCCGCGGCCAGCACCGCGCTCGGCAACATCTCGCTGGGCAAGCCGGTGAGCGGCCCGTGGGGCTCGGGCACGCTGCTCGAGACCAACCTCGTGAGCGCGCTGGTGCTGTCCGACGGCCGCGTCCTCGTCGGCCCGGTGACCCCCGAGGTGCTGGAGCAGCGCGCCGCCCGCTGACCCTCCGGACTGCCCCCAACCGCGATGATCATGAGGAGGTCAGGAGACACGCCCGCGTGTCGTGCTGACTCCCTCATGATCATCGCCATGTGGGGAGGCGTGTCGGGGGCCGCTCGGGCCGCGCAGGTCGAGCGTGCCCTTGCGGCGCTGCTTGTCGTCGTACATCGCCTGGTCGGCGGCGTGGGTGAGTCCGACCAGGTCCTGGGCGTCCCCGGGCCACGAGGCGCCGCCGCCGCTGATGCCGAGGTCGGGCACCCGGCGCCGCAGACGGGCCAGCACCTCCGTCGCGACGTCCGGACCGCCCGCCGGCACGTCCTCGAGAAGCACGGCGAACTCGTCACCGCCGAGGCGCACCACCCGGTCGCGCGGGCGCACCGACTCCTGCAGCGCGTCGGCGACGCGGCACAGGACGGCGTCGCCGTGCTTGTGACCGTGCGTGTCGTTCACGGCCTTGAAGTCGTCGATGTCGAGCAGCAGCAGCTGGTGGTGCCGGCCCCGCTCGGGCTCGCGCAGCGCCCGGTCGGCCAGCCGCTCGAGCAGCCGCCGGTTGCCGACGCCGGTGAGCGGGTCGGTCAGCACCATGCGCTGCGACTCGGCGTGCCGGCGCCGGCTCACGAGCAGGCCGCTCGCCGCCAGCGCCAGCATCGCCACGAGCAGCACCTCCAGCGCCCGGTTGTGCCAGCGCAGGGCGTCGAGGTCGCGGGGCTGGGCGCTGGTGAGCGACACGGCGAACCGCACACCGAGCGCGGTCTCCCCACCGTGCTCCGTCGCGCCGGGGACGAGCCCCGAGTGCAGCCGCGGGCGCGACTCGAAGAACGGGCGGCCGTCGGCCAGCACGACCACGCGGGCCAGTGCACCGGCGCGCTCCAGCCCGTCGGCCTCGTCGGCGAGGTTGCCGCGCAGCTGCGCGAGGGAGCTCGCCGTGCGCACGTCCTCGGTGAAGACCTCGACGATGTCGGCTGCCGGTCTTCCCCGGGGCGGCGGGGGAGTGGTCACCACGAGCGCCACGCAGGCGACCGCCATGAGGGCCAGCACGGCGCCGAGCGCCTGCCAGGGCGTCGGTCGCCCCACGCGTCGCAGCAGGAGCCTCGTCACCGACGACCTCGCCTCCGATCGAGCAGTCCGCCTGCGGGCGACGGTACGCCTGCGACCTGTGCCTCAGCGTCGGTCGCGTGCCGAGCCGCAGCCTTACGATGACCGCCATGCCCAGCGACGTGCCGCACGTGCTCGGGGATCCCGCCGCGCCGGTCACCGTGTGCGAGTTCGGCGACTACGAGTGCCCCTACTGCGGGGCCGCCGCGCCGGTGCTGCGCGCGCTCGTCGAGCAGTCCGAGGGACGCGTCCGGCTGTTGTGGCGCAACTTCCCGCTCTTCGACGTGCACCCGCACGCGCTGACCGCCGCCCTCGCCGTCGAGTCGACGGCCGAGACCTCCGAGGAGGCGTTCTGGGCGATGCACCGGCTGGTCTTCGAGAAGCAGTCGCGGCTCGACGACGCCGCGCTGCAGGACTACGCCGCCCGTGTGGGTGCTGACCCCTCGATCGCCACGGGGGAGCCTGCCCAGCGGTTCGCGGGCCGGGTGCGCGAGGACTACGAGGCGGGCATCGCGATGGGGGTGCAGGCGACGCCGACCCTGTTCGTCGACGGGCGCACCTACGCCGGCCGCGTCGAGCTCGGCGCGCTGAAGAAGGCGACCGGCCTCCCCTCATCCTCCGGCGGGCGACGTCCATGGCAGCGGGGGCAGTGAGCCGGCAGGCAGCCCGCTCGCAGGGGTGCACAGGGGCGAGCGCTCGCCCATGAACCGGATGACCAGCGTGCCGAGGACCGCCGCGACCAGGCTGCCCGCCAGCACGCCGATCTTGGCCTGGTCGCGCAGCACCGGGTCGTCGAAAGCCAGGTCGGCGACGAACAGCGAGATGGTGAAGCCCATGCCGGCGAGCACCGCGCCGCCGACGAGGTGGCCGTAGCGCACCCGCCCGGGCAGGTCGCCGAGGCCGGAACGCAGCGCAGCCCACGAGGCGAGCGTGATGCCGACCGCGTTGCCGACGACCAGCGCGACCACGATCCCCAGCGTCAGCGGCGAGGTGGACGCGTCGTGCAGCACGCCGCCGTCGACGTGGACGCCCGCGTTGGCCAGGCCGAACAGCGGCACCACGACGTAGGCCGACCACGGGTGCAGCTCGCGCTGCAGCCGCTCGCCGGTCGGTACCGTCGCCTGCACGGCGAGCGTCGCGACCCGCGCCTGCGCGGCGGTCGGCTCCTCGGCGAGCGCACGGCCGAAGAACAGCAGCCGCCGGGTCTGGTCCTCGTGCACGGGCGTCGCAGGCACGAGCAGCCCGACGAGCACGCCGGCGAGCGTGGGGTGCACGCCGGAGCGGTAGACCGCGCACCACAGCGCGACACCGAGCAGGACGTACGGGGTGGTGCGCCACGCCCCCAGCCACCGCAGCGCCGCGAACGCCGCGAGCAGCGCGGCTGCGACGACGAGGGGCCACACGCGTACGGACTCGGTGTAGGCGACCGCGAGCACCGTGATCGCGCCGATGTCGTCGACGACGGCGAGCGTGAGCAGGAACAGCCGCAGGGCGTCGGGGCAGCGCGGGCCGAACAGCGCCAGCACCCCCAGCACGAACGCCGTGTCGGTGGACATCACGACGCCCCAGCCGTGGGCCGTCTGGCTCGAGTGGTCGACGGCGAGGTAGATGGCGACCGGGACGAGCATGCCGCCGACCGCACCCAGGGCCGGCACGACGACCTTGCGGGGGTCGCGGAGGTCTCCGGTGGTCACCTCGGAGGTGATCTCCAGGCCCAGCACGAGGAAGAACAGGGCCATCGCGGCGTCGTTGACCACGTGGCGCAGGTCGAGCGTCATCGCCTCGCTGCCGACCCGCAGCGAGACGGGCGTCTCCCACAGCGAGTCGTAGGAGTGCCACCACGGGGAGTTGGCCCACGCGAGCGCGACCAGCGTGGCGGCGAGCAGCACCACCGCGCTGCCTGCCTCGTTGGCGACGAAGGCGCGCACCGACGGACTGAGCCGGGGCGCCGAGAAGCGCAGCGGCGGGCCGGGCGGGACGACCGTGCTCACGGCCGCTCCTCCACCCGCAGCTCGAAGCCTCTCGCCCTCAGCCGAGCGGTCAGCGCGCCGCCGACCGCGGTCGCCGGGGTCAGCACGCCGCCGCCGCCCTCGTGCGGGTCGAGCGCCAGCGCGAGCGCGCTCTCGCCGAGCATCACGGCAGTCGCGGCGTAGCCGGGGTCGCCCGAGGCCGCCACGTGGGCGACGTAGGCACGACCGCTGCCCGTGTGCGCGGTGGTCCTGGTGCGGAACATGCCGCCCTCCCGGGTCCGCTCGCCGGGGCCGGTGCCAGGCTTGGGGAGCAGCCGGTCGACGACGCGACGGGTGGGGGACAGCCGCAGGGCCGCGACGAGCGCTCCCGTCGCCAGGGCCAGACCGCCCGCCGCGACGGGCGCCAGCCGTCCGGACCCGCACGACACGACCTCGGAGTAGCGCAGCCCGCGCCCGTAGGCCCAGCCCGTCAGCGCGTTGCTGCGCCGCACCACGCGGGTGTTGAACGGCGCCATGACGAAGGGCGCCAGCCACTCGCCCGTTTCCGGGTCGCGCCGTGGCCCGCGCAGTCCCCGTTCGCCGGCGGCCGGCTCGGAGCCACGGTCGGGGCTCAGGGCGTAGGGGTCGCCCATCAGCTGCGCCACCGCGGGGTCGGCGGCGGCCGCGTCGAGCTGGGTACGCAGCGAGTCGACGGTCCCGCCGCTGACGCCGCCGCGTGCTGCGACCAGAGCCAGCTGGGTGCGCGTCAGTCCGCCCGCGCCGTCGGCCAGGGCGCGCTCGGCGAGAGCGCGCACCGCGAGGTCGGAGGGCACCGAGTCGAAGCCGCACGCGTGCACGATGCGGGCGCCGGTAGCGACCGCCGACTCGTGCGCCACGTCGATGCTGCGCCGCACGAAGGCGACCTCGCCGGTGACGTCGGCGTAGTGGGTGCCTGCCGTGGCGCAGGCGCGGACCAGCGGCAGCCCGTGCCGGAGGTAGGGGCCGACCGTGCTGACGACCACGGCTGCGCCCCGGGCGAGCCGCGCCACCGCGTCGTCGTCGGCGGAGTCGACCTCGAGCACCGGCCAGCGAGCGGCCGGCCCGCCCAGCGAGTCCCGGACCTCGCCCACGCGCTGCGCCGACCGGCCGGCCAGCGCCACCCGCAGGTCGGGCGGCGCGTGGCGGGCGAGGTGGCCCGCCACGAGCCGGCCGACGAAACCGCTGGCGCCGAGCAGCACGAGGTCGTGCTCGCGCCCGTCGGTCGTGCCCATGCCCGAACCGTAGCGGGAGCCGGCCCACGACCCCGCCGGTCGTCCACAGGCCCCCGCGGCCTCACTCCAGCAGGCCGCGCAGCGCCTCGACCGACGGGACCACGTAGTACGCGCCGGTGAGCGGCGTGGTGTAGCGGGTCAGCGCGTCGCGGACGCCATCGGCGCCGGCCATCCGGCGCAGCATCTCGGCGAGGCGGTACTGCTCGACGCTGAAGCCGACGAACATCGTCCCGTGGTCGGTGACCCCGCCGTAGGCGACGTTGCGGCGGAAGATCGGCAGCTCGACGCCGTCGCGCTCGAGGACCGTGCGCTTGACGTGCGAGTCCCGGGGCATGTCGTCCTCGTCGAGCTCGACGCTGTCGGCGAGCGTGCGGCCGATGATCCGCTCCTGCGCGCCCGTCGGCAGCGCGGCGAAGTCCTCGGTCGAGTGGCGCCACTGCTGCACGAGCACGACGCTGCTCCCGGCACCCGGCCCCTCCTGCACGACCGCGGCGTCGTAGGCCTCGAGCTGCGAGGGGTTCTCGGTGCCGTCGACGAAGCCGGTGAGGTCGCGGTCGTGCCGGTAGAGCCAGCCGCCGACCTCGGTCGCCGCCCGGGCGAGGGGCGCGAGCGAGCGCAGCGACGACGTGCCAGCGTCGAAGACGACGTCGCGCGCGCCGCCGGCGATCCACAGCCACGCGTCGTGCTGCGTCGCCGGCATCCGGTAGCCGCGCAGGCCGACGACCGGCTCGCCGAAGTCCGCCGCGTCGGCGGGTGCGGCGCCCGGCGCCACCTCCGCCCACAGCTCCGGGCGCAGGCCGACGACGACGCTGACCCCCCGGATGGTCGTCTCCGGCCCGACCAGCGCGGCCAGCGCCGCGGCGAGCTGGCGCGGCTGCGCCCCCTCGACCAGGTCGAGCTCGACGTAGAGGTGGTCGGTGGTCCCGAGGGCGAAGATGCCCGGCTGCGCGGTCGTCACGCGGGCCATCCTGCCCGCCCCCGTAGAGTGCGCACCCCCGCCGCACGCCGAGGAGGCGCCATGACCGAGCCCACGCACGACCACGAGCTCGAGGAGCTCGAGAGCGACGCCTCCGTGCCGCCGCGGCCGGAGGAGCTGGTGGCCGACGCCGCCGACGAGAAGGCCACGCCGCCGCAGAAGGGCGACGACTGAGCCGCGCGCCCGGCGCCCGGCCGATCTAGGCTCGGGGGCATGGCTGCGCACGGCACTGCTGGGCACGTGCACTCGCACGCGCCCATCGGCGGCACGGTCACCGGCGCCTACCGGCGCCGTCTGGCGCTGACCCTCGCCCTCTCGCTGACCGTCCTGGTCGTCGAGGCCGTGGGCGCCTGGGCCGCCGGCTCGGTGGCGCTGCTCGCCGACGCCGGGCACATGCTGTCCGACAGCGCAGGGGTCGGCATCTCGCTGCTCGCCACCACGTACGCCCAGCGTCCGCCCAGCGCGGCCCGCACCTTCGGCTGGCAGCGCGCCGAGGTCCTCGCCGCGCTGGCCAACGGCGTGCTGCTCGCGGGTGTCTCGGCCTACGTGCTGGTCACCGGCGTGCGCCGGCTGTTCGACCCCGGCGAGGTGCACGCCGCGCTGATGCTCTCGGTCGCAGCGGTCGGGCTGGTGGCGAACGCGGTCGCGCTCTCGCTGCTCCACGAGGGCGCGAAGGAGAGCCTCAACGTACGCAGTGCGCGCCTCGAGGTCTTCAGCGACCTGCTCGGGTCGGCGGGCGTGGTCGTCGCTGGCATCGTGCTCGCGCTCACCGGCTGGGACCGCGCCGACGCGGTCGCCGCGATCGCCGTGGGCGCGATGGTCGTGCCCCGCGCGGTGGCGCTGCTCCACGAGGCGGCGAACGTGCTGCTCGAGGCGACCCCGCGCGGCGTCGACCTCGACGAGGTGCGCGCCCACATCCTCGAGGTCCCCGGCGTGGTCGACGTCCACGACCTGCACGCGTGGACGATCACCAGCGGGATGCCCGTGCTCTCCGCCCACGTCGTGGTGCCCGAGGACCAGGTCGCGTGCGGCCAGGGCGGGGTGCTCGACGCGCTCGGCGAGTGCCTCGGCGGGCACTTCGACGTCGAGCACTGCACCTTCCAGATCGAGCCCGCCGGGCACCGGAGCCACGAGCACTCCCACCACGACTGACGCGCTCTGCGACCATCCCTGCCATGTCGCTGCTGCTCGCGCTCGACCTGGTCGGCGTCTTCGCCTTCGCCGTCGACGGTGCCCTCACCGCGGTGCGCGCCGCCCGGCTCGACCTCTTCGGCGTCATCACGCTGGGGATGATCACGGCGCTCGGCGGCGGCATCGTCCGCGACATCCTGCTCGGCGACCTGCCGCCGGCGACGTTCAGCGACTACCGCTACCTGCTCGTCGCCGCGTCGGGCGGGCTCGTCGCCTTCACCTGGCGTCTGGAGCGGCTGGCCTCGGCCATGACGGTCCTCGACGCGGCCGGGCTGGGGCTGTTCGCCGTCACCGGGGCCAGCAAGGCGCTGGAGTTCGGGCTCGGCCCGCTGCAGGCGGTGATCCTCGGGGGCATCACCGGGGTCGGCGGCGGCACGCTGCGCGACATGTTCATCGCGCGCGTGCCCACCATCCTCACCACGGGTCTCTACGCCGTGCCCGCGCTGCTGGGCGCCACGATCACCGTCGTCGCCGACCAGCTCGGCGTCTGGAGCGCGCCGGCCGCCGTCGTCGCCGCGCTCGCCTGCTTCTCGCTGCGGATGGCCGGCGTGCGCTGGGACTGGCACGCGCCCCGCGCGATCGGCTGGCAGGACTAGCGCTCGGCCGGCCTACGCCCCGCCGTGGCGGCGCGCGCCGCCGTCGAAGGTCCAGCCCACGGGGTACTCGCCGTAGACCAGCGACCCGTCGGGGAAGTCGGCCGCGACCCTGGCCACCAGCGCTGCGGCGTCGCGCTCGCTCGCCAGCACGCCGAGGACGACCTCGGGCGCGTCGCGCTCCTCGCTCCTGACGATCCACACGCTCGTGCGCTGCATGGCCGCAGTCTGCACGGGCGTCCCGACCAGCGGACCGAGCCGGCCTGCGAGGGACTAGGCGTCCTCGGACCGCTGGGCGGTCGTTGCCGCCTCGAGCGGCGCGACCGAGCCGGCCACGAGTGCCGCGAGGGCCAGCAGCGCGGCGACGGCGAGCAGGCCGTGCAGCACGGTGGAGTGCTGGCCGAGGAAGCCGATGAGCGGCGGGCCGGCGAGGAACGCGCAGTAGGCGATCGAGGCGACGGCGCTCACCCGGCTGGCCGCCCGCGCGGGGTCGTCGGCGGCCGCGCTCATGCCGACCGGGAAGCCGAGCGAGGCGCCCAGGCCCCAGAGCACGGCGCCGACGAAGGCGACCGCCGAGGTCGGCCCGAAGACGAACAGCAGCAGGCCCACCAGGCCGAGCAGGGTCAGAGCCCGCACCACCGGCACACGTCCGTAGCGGTCCAGCATCCCCGGCCCCACCCAGCGCCCGGCGGTCATGGCGGTCAGGAACACCGCGAAGGCAAGCGTGCCCACCGCGGCCGGCGCGTCGTAGCCGTCGATCACCGCGACGCTGATCCAGTCGTTGCCGGTGCCCTCGGCGAAGGCGAAGGCGAGGACGAACAGGCCGATGAGCAACGTACGCGGCTCCCGCCATGCCGGCACGCCGCCGACCGCGCGGCGCTCGTGCTCCTCGGCCTCGTGGGCGCCGTGGTCGGAGATGAACTGGCGCACCGACAGCGGGACCGCGACGCCGATGACGACGGCCACCACGCTCAGGTGCGCGGTGACCGGCACGTGCAGGGCGATCGCGAGCGCTCCGAGCAGCGCGCCCGCGACCGTGCCGAGGCTGAAGCCGGCGTGGAAGCGCGACATGATCGAGCGGCCGAGGTGGCGCTCGACCAGGGCGCCCTGCACGTTCATCGCCACGTCCCAGGCGCCGTTGCCGAAGCCCAGCATGAAGAGCCCGATGACGACGGGGACGACGCCTGAGAGGTAGCCGAGCGCCACGACCTCGATACCCGCCGCGAGCAGCACGGCCATCACCGTGACGGTCAGCCGTGAGCCGTAGCGCGCGACGAAGCGCCCCGAGAGCGGCAGCGCGATGATCGAGCCGGCGGCGATCGCGAGCAGCACCAGGCCCAGGGACGACGGGCTCAGGTCGAGCTCGTCGCGCACCTGGGGGATGCGGGAGGCCCAGCTCGCGAAGCCGAAGCCCGAGCCGATGAAGGCGGCGTAGGTCGCCATCACCGCGCTGCTGACCCGCGCGGCGCTCGGGCGGTCGGTCGTCGTGGTCATGCGTGGTCCTCGGAGGTCTGCGGTGCGGGTGAGAGTGCCCGGGCCACTGCGGCCCGGATGTCGGAGCGGCTCGGGGGAGAGGTGGAGAGCATGGCGTGCAGCACGTAGCCCTCGATCAGGGCGTCGACGCCGCGGGCGGTCGAGGGGTCGACGTAGCGCTCGAGGACAGCGCGGCTCGTGCGCATCCACGCCTCGGTGATCCGGCGCAGCGCCGGGTCCCTCAGCGCGGCGAGGTAGAGCTCGTAGGCGACGGCCCACTCCTCGGTATCGGCGCCGGCGTCGTGGTCGACCAGGTCGGTGACGGCGTCGACCAGCTGCTCGTGCGTCGAGACGCCGTCGAAGTGGCGGGCATAGACGACCGACATCGCCCGGGCGTGGTGCTCGAACGCCTGGGCGCGCAGGTCGTCGAGGCTCGCGAAGTGGTAGGTCAGCGAGCCGAGGGGCACGTCGGCCTCCGCCGCGATGAGCCGGTGCGTGGTGCCCGCGACGCCGTGCCTCGCGATCACCGCGACCGTCGCCTCGACGATGCGGTCCTTGCGGCCGGGGTCGAACCTGCGTCCCCGCGGTGCGCGGGCGGTGCCCGCGGTCACGGGACGAGGCTGCGTACGACTCGGGCGGGGTTCCCGACGGCGACGACGTCCGCGGGCAGGTCGCGGGTGACGACGGCACCGGCTCCCACGACGGTGTTGGCGCCGATCGTCACCCCGGGGCACACGATGACGCCACCGCCGAGCCAGACGTTGTCGCCGAGGGTGATCGGCCGGGCGGCCTCCCACTTCTGCCGGCGCGGCTCGGGCTCGACCGGGTGGGTCGGGGTCAGCAGCTGGACGTTCGGGCCGATCTGCACGTCGTCGCCGATGGTGATCGGCGCGACGTCGAGGGCGACGAGCCCGAAGTTCGCGAAGCATCGGGCTCCCACGCGCAGGTGGCTGCCGTAGTCGACGAAGACCGGGGGCCGCAGCTCGGTGCCCTCGCCGACCGAGCCGAGCAGCTGCTCGAGCAGGGCGCGCCGCAGCGCGGCTTGGCGCGGGCCGGTGGCGTTGTAGGCGGCCACCAGGTCCTGGGCGCGGTTGCTCTGCTCGGCGAGCTCGGGGTCGTCGGCCAGGTAGAGGTCTCCGGCGAGCATCCGCTCGCGCATCGACGGCGCCATGCGTACAAGCGTACACATCGCGGAGCGCCCGGAGCGCGACGCCCCGGCTGTTACGCAGCGTGAGCACCGGGCGGAGCGACGTCACCAGTCGTCCGCCATCGGCGGGCGATCTGCGGGCTCCGGCACCGCGGCGAGCCGCCCTGCCTGAGTATTGCTACGTGCAACGATCCCGAGCCGCCTCCGACGACGGGTTCCACGTGCCGTCGCTCGGTGCGCTCGGGATGCGCGCGGTCGCCTCGATGCCGCGCACCAGCCTTCTCGTCGTCGACGCCGACCTGCGGGTGCACGCGGTCGCCGGGGCTGCGCTCGCGCGCGCGGGGCTCACGCGGGAGCGGGCGGTCGGGAGGCCGGTCGCCGACGTGCTCCCCGCCCGCCTGCTGGTGCAGGTGACCCGCCGGCTGGCCTGGGCCTTGAGCGGCGCCGAGACCTACGACGACGGCTGCTGGGGCGAGGACGGCGTGGCGCACGAGACGAGCTACAGCCCGGTGCGCGGTGAGGACGGCGGCGTGCTCGGTGCCGTGGCGCTGGTGCGCGAGGTCGCCTCGGAGCGCCGGGCGCTGGACGCGGTCACCGCGTCGCTCGGCCTGCGCCGCGACGTCACCGACCACGCCGGCGACGTCCTCGCCACCTTCGACGGCAGGGGGCGCTTCGCGTGGGTGAGCGAGTCGGTCACGCGCGTCACCGGCTGGACGCCCGGCGAGCTGGTCGGCCGCCGCGCCTACGAGCTGCTGCACCCCGAGGACGAGCGCGAGACGCGTCGCCGGCTGACCGCGCTCTACCAGGGCCTCGACGAGACGACGGCGCACTACCGCTACCTCCACCGCGACGGCGGCTGGGTGCGCTTCGAGGCGCGGGTGCGCGCGCTGCCCGGCCAGCGCGGCGCCGTGCGCGGGCTGGTCTCCACCGCCCGGCAGGTGCCGCTGGCAGCCCCTCCGTCCCCGGCCGATTCCCCCACCGACAGCGCCTTCGAGCTCGTGCCGACCGGCATGGCGCTCGTCGCGCCCGACGGCCGGCTCACGCGGACCAACGCGGCGCTGCGTACGCTGCTCGGCCGCGACGCCGCCGACCTCGGCGCCCGCTCGCTGCAGGAGCTCGCGGAGCAGCCGGGGCAGGTCGCCGAGCTGCTCCACGGCGACCGGGACTCCTACTCCCTGGAGACCGGCCTGCGGCGCGGTGACGGGACGCTCGCGCGCGTGGCGCTCTCCGTGCAGGTGGCGCGCGCGCCCGGCGGGGCGGCGCAGCTGTTCGTGGTGCAGGTCGACGACCTCTCCGCGCGGCACAGCGCCCACGACGAGCTCGTGCGACGCGCCTCGAGCGACCCGCTGACCGGGCTGCCCAACCGCAACGTGCTGTTCGACCGGCTCCGGCACGCGCTCGCCGCAGCGCCCCGCCGGGGCGCGCAGGTCGCCGTCGTCTTCGTCGACCTCGACGGCTTCAAGGCCGTCAACGACTCCTACGGCCACGCCGCCGGCGACGAGGTCCTGCGCCAGGTCGCGGCCCGGCTGCGCCGCGCGGTGCGCGAGGAGGACACCGTGGCGCGGCTCGGCGGCGACGAGTTCGTCGTGCTGAGCGAGGCCGTCACCGACCCGCGCCAGGTCGAGGTGCTCGTCGACCGGCTGCAGGCCGCTGTCCTCGACCCGGTGCAGCTGCCGCAGGGCCCGGTCCGCGTCGGGCTGACGACCGGTGTGGCGATGGGCTCGAGCGCGCCGGCCGAGGAGCTGGTGCGCCGGGCCGACGCCGCGATGTACGCGCGCAAGCCCGCCCGGGTCGTCGACCTGCGCTGAGGGGCGCTGCTGCAGGATGTCGGCCGTGACCGACCAGCTCGACTACGCCCCCGCCCTGGACCGGACCGACCTGTTGGCCCCGCCGGTCGTCGAGGCGCTGCGCGGCGGTGACGCGTCGGGCGTGCGCGTCGCGCCCGTCGACCCGAGCGCGGCCGACACGGCGGAGTTCTGCGCCCGCTACGGCGTCGGGCTCGACGAGTCGGCCAACTGCGTGGTGGTCGTCGGGCGCCGTGAGGGCATCGAGCGCTACGCCGCGTGCGTCGTGCTGGCCACGACCCGCGCCGACGTCAACGGGGCGGGCCGTCGCCTGCTCGGCGTGCGGAAGGCGTCGTTCGCGCCGATGGAGACGGCCGTGGGCCTGACCGGCATGGAGCACGGCGGCATCACCCCCGTCGGCCTGCCCGCCGACTGGCTCGTGCTGGTCGACGCCGCCGTGGCGTCGTCGGCGTCGGTCATCGTCGGCAGCGGCACCCGCACGGCGAAGCTGCGGCTCAGCGGAGCCGACCTCGTGGCCCTCAGCGGTGGCCAGGTCGTCGACGGGCTCGGTCGGCCGGTGGCCTCAGCAGGCGGCGGCGGGTGACGTGCGCATCCGCGAGTAGGCCGAGCCGACGACCACGTCGACGGTCGTGCCGGCCCGCCGGTCGGTGACCAGCCGCGCGCCCGGCACCCACGCCGCGACCTCGCGGGCGGCGGCAGCGCCCTTCGGGCCCGACCGCACGACCACGGTGCCGCCGACCGGGCCCGTCGAGTTGCCGACGGAGGCGACGGTGAAGCCGCGGGACCGGTACGCACGGCCGACCGCCGCCGCGAGCCCGGCCTTGGGGGTGGAGTTGAGCACCCGGACGCGCACGGTGCGCGGCGCGGGCGGGGTGCACGACGGGCCCGGCGTCGGGCTGGGCAGCGTCGCGACGGTCGTCACCGGGGCGCTCGCCACCGGACCGGGGTCGGGGTCGGCGAGCCAGCGGCCCCACGCGTACCAGCCGCCCGCGACGACCGCCGCCGCGAGCGCGACGGTCAGCAGCAGGCGTACGCGGCGGCGCCTCTTGCGCAGCCGCGCCGGCCGGTGCGACCCGCCGTGGATCTCGAACCCCCGCGGGGTGAGCATGCTCACGGGCGGACCTCAGGTCTCCAGCGCCAGGACGCGCGCGTGCAGGACGGTGCGCTGCTGCAGGGCCGCGCGGAGCGCCCGGTGCAGGCCGTCCTCGAGGTAGAGCTCGCCCTGCCACTCCACGACGTGCGCGAACAGGTCGCCGTAGAAGGTGGAGTCCTCGGCCAGCAGGGCGGCGAGGTCGAGCGTGCGCTTCGTGGTGACCAGCTGGTCGAGGCGGATCTGGCGCGGCGGGATCCGCGCCCAGTCCCGCTGCGACGTCGCGTGCGCGGGATAGGGCTTGGAGTCACCCACGGCCTTGAACAGCACGTCGGGAGCCTAACCCGAGGGCCCGTCGCGCTCGGTGCTGCACCACGACGGCCGGCGCACCGTCCCTGTGACGAGACGGTGGCGCCGGCCGTGGTGAGCAGCGCGGAGGATGCGGGATTTGAACCCGCGAGGGGTTGCCCCCAACACGATTTCCAATCGTGCGCCCTAGGCCACTAGGCGAATCCTCCGTCGGAGAGGATAGCGGTCCGGCGGCGCCGGCTGCGCACGCGTGCTGCTGCCGGCCGGGCGGGTGGGGGTACGCCTGCGGTCGGCTAGAGTGGGCGCCAGCCCCTCGCGTGGCGCCATCTCGCTGAACCCCCCCAGGGCCGGAAGGCAGCAAGGGCAGGTGGGCTCTGGTGGGTGCGCGGGGGGCCCTTCTGTGCCCGGGCCGGCTGCGACTCTCTCCGGCGGCCCCGACGCGCGTGACCTCCCCCGGCTCTGGCCGGTCCACCTCACGCAGGTCTCGGCGTCCGGGGGCGCGCGTGACCTGGGGTCGCCCGGACAGGCCTGGACGACGCGCGCCTCGGCGGGGAGCCCGACCCGCGTGACTTCCCCCGGCTCTGGCCGGTCCTTCTCACGCAGCTCTCGGCGCTCCGCGGTGTCTCGGGTGGCTCGCCCGGCCGGCCGTGCACAGGGCGGCCTCGGCGGCGTTTCGTCTTGTCGTTGGGCGCGGTTAGTGTCGTGGCGTGCCCGACGCGCTCTACCGCCGCTACCGCCCAGAGACGTTCGCGGACGTCATCGGGCAGGAGCACGTCACCGAGCCGCTGTCCCAGGCGCTGCGCAAGGACCACGTCCACCACGCCTACCTCTTCTCCGGCCCCCGCGGCTGCGGCAAGACGACCAGCGCGCGCATCCTCGCCCGCTGCCTCAACTGCGAGAAGGGCCCGACGCCCACCCCGTGCGGCGAGTGCCGGAGCTGCCTCGACCTGGCCCGCGGCGGAGCCGGCTCGCTCGACGTCATCGAGATCGACGCCGCGAGCCACGGCGGCGTCGACGACGCCCGCGACCTGCGTGAGAAGGCGTTCTTCTCGCCGGCGTCGTCCCGCTACAAGATCTACATCGTCGACGAGGCCCACATGGTCTCGCCGCAGGGCTTCAACGCGCTGCTCAAGGTGGTCGAGGAGCCGCCGGAGCACCTCAAGTTCATCTTCGCCACGACCGAGCCCGAGAAGGTCATCGGGACGATCCGGTCGCGCACCCACCACTACCCGTTCCGCCTGGTTCCGCCCTCGCGGCTGCAGGAGCACCTCGCCGGCATCAGCGAGCGCGAGCAGATCCCCGTCGCGCCGGGGGTGCTGCCGCTGGTCGTACGCGCCGGGCGCGGTTCGGTGCGCGACGCCCTCTCGGTGCTCGACCAGCTCATGGCGGGGGCCGGCGACGAGGGCGTCACCTACGCGCTCGCCACGGCGCTGCTGGGCTTCACCGACGACGCGCTGCTCGACGCCGCGATCGACGCGTTCGCGGCCGCGGACGGGGCCCAGGTCTTCACGGTCGTCGACCGCGTCATCGAGGGCGGGCTCGACCCGCGCCGCTTCGCCGAGGACCTGCTCGAGCGGCTGCGCGACCTCGTGGTCCTCGCCGCGGTGCCCGAGGCTGCGGGCAGCCTGCTCTCGCACTGCCCCGAGGACCGGCTCGAGCGCATGCGCCACCAGGCGACCCGCTTCGGCGCGGCCGGGCTCTCCCGGGCCGCCGACCTGGTCAGCGCCGGGCTCACCGAGATGCGCGGCACGACCACCCCGCGGCTGCAGCTCGAGCTGATCTGCGCCCGGATCCTGCTGCCGGCCGCCGAGGGCGGCGAGCGCTCGGTGGCGACGCGGCTCGAGCGCGTCGAGCGGCTCGTGTCGGGCGGGCTGCCCATGCCCGCGCCGACCGTCGCCCCGGTGGAGAGCGTCGCCGCGGCGAGCGCTGTGCCGGTCGCGGCTGCCCGGCCGGCCGCGGCCGCTCAGCCAGCCGCACCCGCACGGGCGACCGCGCCTGCTCAGCCGGCCGAGAGCCAGCAGGCCGCGCCGGCGGACAGGACGGCGGAGCTCGAGCGTCCCGCCGCCCCGGAGCAGCCCCCCGCCCGCGAGCAGCCCGAGCAGCCCGAGCAGGGCGAGCCCTCCGCAGCCGCGACGGGTCACGACCTCGGCTCGGTGCGCGGCATCTGGCCCGTCGTGCTCGGCACGCTGGCGACCCTCAAGCGCACCACCTGGACGTTGGTCTCGTCGCAGGCGGCCGTGGCCGGCGTGGGCGACGGGGTGCTGACCCTCGCGTTCCCGACCCCGGGCCTGCGCGAGCAGTTCGCCGGGCGCTCCGACCACGGCGAGTTCGTCCGCCAGGCGCTCATCGACGTGCTCGGCGTCGACTGGCGCGTCGAGGCGATCGTCGGCGGCCCCACGGGGGCGCCCGCCGCGGGCGCCGGCCAGCCGGCACCGGCCTCCCGTGCGGCCGGCCAGCCCGCCGCGCGGACCGGCGAGCGGCGCCCGGCGGCCCAGGCACCGTCCGCCGACGGCTGGTCGTCCCAGCCCGGGGCACCTGCCGCTCAGCCGGCCCCCGCGCAGCGAGCGGGCGGACCGGGCGCACAGGGCGGCGGCGGCACGGGTGGCCGCGCGGCCGACGACCGCGTCCCCGCCGACGACGTGCCGCCGCCCGACGAGCCCCCCGACGAGCTCGAGGGCGCCTCGCTCGAGCCCGACGGCTGGGACGTGCCGGCGCGCGCCACAGCCGTACCCTCCCCAGCTCCCTCGGCCGCGAGCGCGCCGGCCTCCCCGGAAGGCCCTGCCCCCAGCCGTCGCGAGCAGGCCCTCGCGCGCGTGGCGGCCGGTGCGGGGCAGGGGCGCCGCGGGATCGTGCCTCCCGAGCAGGACCAGGCCGAGGCCGACGACCCCGACCTCGACGACAGCGGCCTGACCGGCATCGCCCTGCTCGAGCGCGACCTCGGCGCGCGGGTGATCGGGGAGTTCGACACGACCTGAGCACCACGTAGGCTGCTGGGCGGAGCTCCGCGGCACGGGCGGTGGTCTCGACCCGCCCCAGCTCGCGACAGGAGGAAGCCGGCATGTACGAAGGCGTCGTCCAGGACCTCATCGACGAGCTCGGCCGGCTGCCCGGCGTGGGGCCCAAGAGCGCCCAGCGCATCGCGTTCCACCTGCTCGCGGCCGACCCGGCCGACGTGCGGCGCCTGGTCGTCGCGCTCGAGCAGGTCAAGGAGAAGGTGCGCTTCTGCCGCGTCTGCGGCAACGTCGCCGAGGAGCTCGAGTGCCGGGTCTGCCGCGACCCGCGCCGCGACCTCACGGTCATCTGCGTGGTCGAGGAGCCCAAGGACGTCGTGGCGATCGAGCGCACGCGCGAGTTCCGCGGGCGCTACCACGTGCTCGGCGGCGCGATCAGCCCCATCGAGGGCGTGGGCCCCGACGACCTGCGCGTGCGCGAGCTGCTCGCTAGGTTGGCCGACGGCGTGGTGACCGAGCTGATCCTGGCGACCGACCCCAACCTCGAGGGCGAGGCCACCGCCACCTACCTGGCCCGCATGGTCAAGCCGATGGGCTTGCGGGTGACCCGGCTGGCGAGCGGTCTGCCCGTCGGCGGCGATCTGGAGTACGCGGACGAGGTCACCCTCGGCCGCGCGTTCGAAGGAAGGCGACTGCTCGATGTCTGACACCCACACGCTGGTCCCCACGGGGGACGGCCAGTCCGAGGACTGGGGCGACTTCGCCGCCGAGATCTCCGACCAGGTCGAGAGCTTCGTGCTCGCCGTGCGCGAGATCGCCGCCGGCGAGAGCCCCGAGACCGCGGTCAGCCTGCTGCTGCTGCAGGTCTCGCAGGTGCTGCTGGCCGGCGGTCGTCTCGGCGCCGTGCAGGACGTCGTGCCCGACGAGCGCTTCGAGCCCGACGCGGGCGACGACGCCGACCTCGACGGCGTGCGCACCTCGCTCGCCAACCTGCTCGAGCCGGTCGACGAGTACACCGAGGTCTTCGACCCCTACGGCGAGCCGCCGGAGGTCGTGACGACCACGCTGTCCGACGACATCGCCGACGTCGTCGTCGACCTCGTGCACGGCCTTCAGCACTACAAGGCCGGCCGCACGGTCGAGGCGCTGTGGTGGTGGCAGTTCTCCTACCTCTCGAACTGGGGCGCCACCGCCAGCGCTGCGTTGCGCGCGCTGCAGTCGGTGATCAGCCACGTGCGCCTCGACGCCGGAGCGCAGCACGACGCCGAGCTCGTCGTCGAGGACCGGCTCCTGGCCGAGACCGCGGCGAGCGCGGTCGCGCCGCCGCAGGGCTACGTCCCCCGCCACTAGCACCGACGCCCCGGCGGGCCGAGGCCTGCCGGGGCGCGAGCACGGGCCGTCAGACCTCGGCCTCCGCGTACTCCTCGCGCACCGGTGCGCCGAGCACGACGGCGTCCGGTACGTCTGCCGCCCGCCGCGCACGCACGCTGCGCACCAGCGCCGGTGCGGTGACCAGCAGGCCCAGCACCGCGCCGCCGACGCTGATCCACAGCCCTGCCCGGTAGCCGGAGATCGCGTCGAGCGCTGTCGGCACGCCGTCCGGCCCGGTCCCGGTCGTCCCCTCCACGACCGCGGTCGAGACGGCCAGCAGCACGGCGCCGCCGAGCTGGAACGAGGTCTGCACCAGTCCGGACGCGAGACCCTGCTCCTCGTTGCGCACGCCTGAGGTCGCGGCGGTGTTGATGGAGGCGAACGCCAGGCCGAAGCCGAGGCCGAGCAGGAGCGTCGAGGGCAGCACGACCGCCAGGTAGGACGCGCTCGGGCCGATCCGGCTGAAGACGGCGTAGCCCGCGACGAAGGCGGCCATGCCGCCGGCGAGCGGCACGGCGGGCCCGTACCTGTCGATCAGCGTCCCGACCGGGCGGGCGACCGCGACGACGAGCAGGCCCATCGGCAGCAGGCCGAAGGCCATCCGCACTGCCGACCAGCCGAGGGTCTGCTGGAGGTAGAGAGCGGCGATGAACTGGAAGGCGACGTAGCTGCCGAACACCGTCATCGCGGTGAGGTTGGCGGCGGCGAGGCCCGGGGTCCGCAGGATGCCGAGGCGGACCAGCGGCGCGCGGCTGTAGTGCTCGACCGCCACGAAGGTGGCCAGCAGGGCGGCCGAGGCGGCGAAGCCGAGGACGGTGACGGGGGAGCCCCAGCCCTGGTCGTGGGCCCGGACGACGGTGATGACCAGCGTGAGCATGGCGGCGGTGATGCTCGCGGCGCCGGGCAGGTCGTAGCTGCGCCGGCCGGTGCCGGGCTCGTCGCGGGGGACGAAGCGGGTTCCCAGCGCGAGCAGGACGAGCGCGAGCGGGCCGGGGACCAGGAACGTCCAGCGCCAGCCGATCGAGGTGAGCAGGCCGCCGAGCACGAGCCCGAGCGAGAAGCCGCTCGCCGCGGTGGCGGTGTAGACGGTCAGCGCCTTGGTGCGCTGGGGGCCCTCGCGGAAGCGGGTGGTGATGATCGACAGGGTCGCGGGGGCGGTGAACGCCGCCGCCGCGCCCTTCACGAAGCGGGCGCCGATGAGCAGCGTCCCGTCCGTGGCGACGCCGGTGAGCAGCGACGCCGCCGCGAAGACCGCCAGGCCGACGAGCAGCACCCGCCGCCGGCCGAGCAGGTCGCTCGAGCGCCCGCCGAGCAGCAGGAAGCCGCCGTAGCCCAGGACGTAGCCGCTGATCACCCACTGCAGCGTGCTCGGGGCGAGGTCGAGCGCGGTGCCGACGGAGGGCAGCGCGACGCCGATCATCGAGACGTCCAGCCCGTCGAGGAAGACCGTGCCGCAGAGGACGAGCAGCAGCGTCCAGCCGGCGCGGCCGAGCCGGTCGCCGGGAAGACCGAGGTCGGTCGGGGCGCTGCGAGGAGGAGGGACGGGGGTGGGATGCGGCGTGGTGGACATGGCTCCACCATATGCATGCGCATGCATCGAGCGTCAAGCGCGTTATGCTGGGAGCGTGAGCCCGACGACCCGTGCCGCTGCAGGGGCCGCGCCGGCGGCCCAGCACCAGCTGGTCGAGCAGTGGCGCGACCTCGCCGGTCGCTACGCGCGCGTCAACGAGGCGCTCGAGCGCGAGCTGCAGAAGGGCCACGGGCTGGGCCGCACCGAGTTCGAGCTTCTCGCGCGGCTCGACGAGGCGCCGAACCGCGCCGGGCGGGTCACCGAGCTGGCCGGCGAGGTCGGGCTGAGCCAGAGCGCGCTCTCCCGCATGGTCGACCGGCTCGAGGCGCAGGGCCTCGTCGAGCGCGCCTGCTGCGTGGAGGACCGGCGCGGCGTCTTCGTCGAGCTCACCGCGGTGGGACGCGGCCGGCTCGGTGACGCGCGCCCGAGCTACGACGCCGTGCTGGCGCAGCACCTCACCGCCTGACCGGCGCCGCGCTGTCCACCCAGCGGGACGATCCGGCGCCCTGTCGGACACCGCCGGTAGACTCGCGACCTGCACTGGTCGTCGTGACGCCTGCCTCCGAGCGGTCGTCCACTCCCGTCTGGAGATGCAGCTCGTGGGCCTGGTCGTGCAGAAGTACGGTGGCTCGTCGGTCGCCGACGCCGCGAGCGTCAAGCGCGTCGCCCAGCGCATCGCCGAGACCAAGCGGGCGGGCAACGACGTCGTCGTGGTCGTCTCGGCCATGGGCGACACCACCGACGAGCTGATCGAGCTCGCCGAGCAGGTCACCCCGGTGCCCAGCGGGCGCGAGCTCGACATGCTGCTCACTGCCGGTGAGCGCATCTCGATGGCCGTCGTCGCCATGGCGCTGGGCAACCTCGGCATCGAGGCCCGCTCGTTCACGGGCAGCCAGGCCGGCGTCATCACCGACTCCGCCCATGGCAAGGCCCGCATCATCGACGTGACCCCGGGCCGCATCTCCCAGGCCCTCTCCGAGGGCGCGGTCGCGATCGTCGCCGGCTTCCAGGGCGTCAGCCAGGACACCAAGGACATCACCACGCTGGGCCGCGGCGGCTCCGACACCACGGCGGTAGCGCTCGCGGCGGCGCTGCAGGCCGAGGTGTGCGAGATCTACACCGACGTCGACGGCGTCTACTCCGCCGACCCGCGCATCGTCCCCGCCGCGCGCCGCCTGCCGCACCTCGCCTACGAGGAGATGATGGAGATGGCGGCGTGCGGGGCGAAGGTGCTCCACCTGCGCTGCGTCGAGTACGCCCGCCGCTTCACCCTGCCCATCCACGTGCGCTCGTCGTTCAGCCACCGCACGGGCACCTGGATCAGCGACAACCCCCCGACCCCGGACCTCGCGTCCGGCACGCTCGACGAGGAAGGCACCGAGGTGGAACAGCCCATCATCTCCGCGGTCGCGCACGACCGGAGCGAGGCCAAGGTGACCGTCGTCGGCGTCCCCGACAAGCCCGGCGAGGCGGCGCGCATCTTCCGCGCCGTGGCCGAGGCCGGCACCAACATCGACATGATCGTCCAGAACGTCTCCTCGGTCGCCACCGGCCGCGCCGACATCTCGTTCACGCTGCCCAAGACCGACGGAGCCACGGCGGTCGCGGCGCTGCGCAAGGTGCAGCCCGCCATCGGCTTCGACGACATCCTGTTCGACGACAGCATCGGCAAGGTGTCGCTGATCGGCGCCGGCATGCGCTCGCACCCGGGCGTCTCGGCCACCTTCTTCGACGCCCTGGCGACCGCCGGGGTCAACGTCGAGATCATCTCGACCTCCGAGATCCGCATCTCGGTGGTCGTGCGCGGTGACTCGGTCGACGAGGCCGTGCGCGCCATCCACACCGCCTTCGACCTCGACTCCGACGAGGGCGCCACCGTCTACGCAGGGACCGGCCGATGAGCATCGCCCCGATCGCCCGCCGCGACGGGCGGCCCACGCTCGCCGTCGTCGGCGCCACCGGTGCCGTCGGCACCGTCATGCTCGAGATCCTCAGCACCCGCGCCGACGTGTGGGGCGACATCCGGCTGATCGCGTCGCCGCGCAGCGCCGGCAAGAGGCTGACCGTGCGCGGCGAGGAGCTCGAGGTCGTCGCGCTCTCGCCCGAGGCGTTCGACGGCGTCGACGTCGCGATGTTCGACGTGCCCGACGAGGTCTCGGCCGAGTGGGCGCCGGTCGCGGCCGCCAAGGGCGCCGTCGCCGTCGACAACTCCGGCGCGTTCCGCATGGACCCCGACGTGCCGCTCGTCGTGCCCGAGGTCAACGCCGCCGCAGCGGCGCAGCGGCCCAAGGGCATCATCAGCAACCCCAACTGCACGACGCTGTCGATGATCGTCGCGCTGGGCGCGCTGCACGAGGCCTACACGCTGCAGGAGCTCGTCGTCGCCTCCTACCAGGCCGCGTCCGGCGCGGGGCAGCCCGGCATCGACGCGCTGCGCGAGCAGATGGCCAAGGTCTCGGGCGACGCCTCGCTCGGCACCGTGGCCGGCGACGTGCGCCGCGCCGTGGGCGACCCCGGCCCGTTCCCCGCGCCGCTCGCCTACAACGTGGTGCCGTGGGCGGGCTCGCTCAAGGACGGCGGTTGGTCGAGCGAGGAGCTCAAGGTCCGCAACGAGTCGCGCAAGATCCTCGGCCTGCCCGACCTCAAGGTCTCGGCCACCTGCGTGCGCGTGCCCGTCATCACCACGCACTCGCTGGCCGTCCACGCGGTCTTCGCCACCGAGGTCGAGCAGGAGCGCGCCCAGCACGTGCTCGCCCAGGCCCCTGGCGTGGTGCTGGTCGACGACCCCGCCAACCACGAGTTCCCGACCCCCGCCGACGTGGTCGGCACGGACCCCACATGGGTGGGCCGCGTACGCCGCTCGCTCGACGACCCGCGCGCGCTCGAGCTGTTCCTCTGCGGCGACAACCTGCGCAAGGGCGCGGCGCTCAACACCGCGCAGATCGCCGAGGTCGTCGCCGCCGAGCTCAACCCGCCGCGCTAGCGGCATGGCGGGTGCCCCCGGTGCGTCCGTCGCGGTCCCCGGCCGCGACGTGCGCGCCGCCCGGGTCGCGGTCGGCGCGCTGTTCTTCACCAACGCGGTCGTCTTCGCCAACGTCGTCCCCCGCCTGCCCTACATCAAGAGCTCGCTCGGGCTCTCGAACGCGGCCCTCGGCACGGCGATCGCCGCCGGCCCGCTCGGCGCCCTGATCGCGGGCGCCTTCGCCAGCTGGTTCCTCGTGCGGTGGGGCTCGGCGCGGGTGGCGGTCGGCTCGCTGGTGCTCATGGCGGCCAACCTGCTGCTCATCAGCGTCGCGCCCTCGTGGGGCGTGCTGGCGGCCGGGCTCTTCCTCGCCGGGGTGTGCGACTCGGTGGCCGACATCGCCAACAACGCCCACGGCCTGCGCGTGCAGCGGCGCTACGGACGCTCGATCCTCAACTCGTTCCACGGCATCTGGAGCGTCGGCGCGGTCTTCGGTGGTCTGGTCGGGTCTGCGGCTGCCGGGCTCGACCTCGCCCTGCCCCTCCACCTCGGCGTCATGGCGGCGCTCTCGATCGTCGTCGTGCTCGCCACCGGGCGCCGGCTGCTGCCCGGGCCCGACGACTCGGAGCGCGAGCCGGTGCACCGCGAGGCGGCGTCGTCGGCGAGCCGGTGGTGGACGCAGACGTCGGTGATCCGCGCGCTCGTGGTCCTCGGCGTCGTCGGCTCCATGGGTGCGGCCATCGAGGACGCCGGCGCGACGTGGGGCGGGGTCTACCTGCGCGACAGCCTGCGCTCGGGCGCCGCCGTCGCGGGCATGGCCTTCGTGGCGCTGCAGGGCATGCAGGCGCTGGGTCGGCTGACCGGCGACCGCTGGGTGACCCGCTTCGGCGAGCGCGCGGTCGCGCGCGCCGGTGCCGTCGTCGCGCTGGCCGGCATGGCGCTCGCGCTCTCGCTGCCGAGCGAGGCGACCACGGTCGTCGGCTTCGGCGCTGCCGGTCTCGGCATCTCGACCTGGATCCCGGCCGCGATGCACGCGGCCGACTCGATCCCCGGCCTGCCCAGCGGCATGGCGCTCAGCATCGTGGGCCTGGTCATCCGCGTCGGCTTCTTCGTCGAGCCGCCCGTGGTGGGCGTGGTCGCCGACTCGACGTCGCTGAGGTGGGCGCTGCTGGTCGTGCCGTTCGCCGCCGCTGTCACGCTGCTGGCGGCCCGCGCGCTCACCACGCGCGTCGAGCCGGCCCCCGCCGGCCGTCCCGCTCCGGCCCTGGCGGAGTAGGCGTGGCGCCGTTGTTCGTCCGGACCATCGCCTCCGACTCCCCGTGGGCCGGCGCGGTCGAGCTGCCGTGGGAGCCCGACTGGGACGACGCCACACTGGCGGCGCTGGTCGAGGAGCTCGACGGCGTGGAGCGTACGGCTCTCGTCCTGACGGGGCCCGACAACGCCCACCTCGCGATCGGCGGTTCGGCCCTGGCCGGGCTGATCGTCTACGTGTCCTACGACGAGGAGCAGTTCGCCCTCGCCGGCGGCTCTGACGACGAGGGCACCCGGCCAGTGGTAGCAGGTGGCACGGTGCAGGACTACCCCCTGCGCTACGTCATCGAGCCCGCCGTCGCAGTCCAGGCCGCGTGGACCTTCGTGCAGTACGGCGAGCTCGACGACACCTGGGAGTGGGACCGCGGCTGAGTACAGCGGGTCAGTACTGGAACTGCGAGACCGTCTGCTTCATCTCGTCCGACATGCGCGCCAGCTCGGCCGCCGAGGCCTGCGCCTCGACCACCGCGTCGGCGGTGCTCTGCGCGGTCGCCGCGACGTCCTCGATGCTCGTGTTGATGCGCGAGGTGGCGTCGGCCGCACCGGCGACGTTGCGGTTCATCTCCGCCGTCGTCGCCGACTGCTCCTCGACCGCGCTGGCGATCGTGGTGGTGTAGTCGCTGATGCGGGCGATGACCTCGGCGATCTCCTCGATGGCCCCGACGGCCGATCCGCTGTCGGCCTGGATGGCCTCGACGCGCTTGGCGATGTCGTCGGTGGCGCGGGCGGTCTCCTGCGCGAGGTCCTTGACCTCGCCGGCGACGACGGCGAAGCCCTTGCCGGCCTCACCGGCGCGGGCGGCCTCGATGGTCGCGTTGAGCGCCAGCAGGTTGGTCTGCTCGGCGATCGTGGTGATGACCTTGACGACGTCGCCGATCTGGCGGCTGGACTCGCCGAGGGTGGCGATGGTGCGGTTGGTCGACTGGGCGACGGTGACGGCCTGGCGGGCGACGTCGGCGGCCGCGTTGGCCGACTGGGCGATCTCGCCGATGGAGGCGCCCATCTGCTCGGAGCCGGTGGCCACGGTCGTGACGCTGGAAGAGACCTCGTCCGACGCGCTCGCCACGGCGCGGGCCTGCGCGGAGGCCTGGTGCGCGCCGTCGCTGAGCTGCTCGGCGACCGCGGTGTTCTGGCGGGCGGTCGCAGCGAGGGACTCGGCGGCGGTGCCCATGGTCGAGACGACGTCGCGGATGCGGGCCTGCGCGCGGGTCAGCGTCGCGGCCATGCGGCCGATCTCGTCACGCCCCTCGACGTGGGTGGTCCGGGTGAGGTCGCCTTCGGCCATGGCCTCGAGCGAGGACTGCACCGCGGCGAGCGGGCGGGTGATGCGGCGGCCCACGACCAGCGCGAAGCCGACGGCGCCGGCGAGGCCGAGCACCAGCAGGGCGACGACCTCGGCGATGGAGCGGTGGTAGGCGGCCTTGCCCGCGGCCACGTCGGCGTCGGCGTCGGCCTGCTCGATCGTGGCGAGCCGGTCGAGGGCGTCGCTCAGGTCGGTGTTGAGCTTGACGATGTCGGCGACGGCGGTCGGCACGGTCACGCCGGCGGGCGCCGCCTTGCCGAAGAACCAGTTGTCGCGGAAGGCGCGGTAGTTCGCGAGCGCCTTCTGCACGGCGGCCAGCTGGCTGGCGCGCGGGCCGGTCGTGGTACCCGCGTTCGCACCGTACGTCGTGAGCGCCGCGTCGATCGTCGTGTCCGCGGCAGCCACGCCCTTCTGCATCTGCGCGGCGGCCGCGGTGTACTCGGCGGATCCCGGCTTGAACTGCGCCGAGAGGCCGGCCACACCGATGAGGTTGTAGTACATCTCCATCAGCCCGCCCCGCGCCTGCGAGAGAGCGACGACGCTGGTGAGGTTCGACGCGCGCATCGCGCTCATGCGGTCGTTCGAGTCGCGCAGGCGGCTCACGCCCAGCCCGCTCACGGCGATCGCGACCAGCGCCACCAGCAGCACGCTGACGAGCAGCTTGGCGCGCACGGGGAGGTCGGCGACGGGGTGGCGTCGGGCGGCGGGGGCAGGGGTCGAGGTGCTCACCCGTCATGCATCGACGTCGGAGCGCCGCAGTTGAGCCGATCAGCGTCGGCGCGCCAGCACCGCGACGGCGACGAAGGTCGCCAGCGCCGCCCCAGCCGCTCCCGAGACCGCGCCGAGGAACGGGGTGACGGCGAACAGCGCGAACACGGCGGCCGCGGCGAGCGCCGCGCTGGTCCCGGCGATGCGTACGCGGTCGGCCAGCGCCGCGCGCCAGCCGCCCTCCTGCTCGCGCCCGGGCACCCGCGACGACCCGCCGCTGCGCGCCGGCTCGACGGCCGGGCGCGCGGTGGGCGCCGGGCGCGACTGGCTAGACAGGCTGCGGTCGACCTCGGCGAGCAGGGCCTCGATGTCGTCGTCCTCGCGCACGCCTCCACTGTGCCACGCCCGCGGTGTCACGACTGCTGTGTCCGAACCCGCCGGCGTCGCGACCCTGGTCGCGACGCGGCGGGTTCGGACACTAGGCGGGGGTGGGCAGGCCGAGGTGGCGGCAGACGAACCCGAGCTCGGCCCGCATCTGGCGCACCCGCTCGTCGACGACCAGCGAGCCGTGGCCCGCGTCGAACCGGTAGACCTCGTGCGGGACTCCCCGGGACTCGAGCGCCGCGAGGTAGTTCTCGATCTGGCGGATGGGACAGCGCGGGTCGTTCTCGCCGGCCAGCACCAGCACCGGCGCGCGCACCTGCTCGACGTAGGTGAGCGGTGAGCTCTCGCGGTAGCGGTCGGGCACCTGCTCCGGCGAGCCGCCGAACAGCGAGCGGTCGAAGGCCTTGAGCGGCTCCATCTCGTCCTCGTAGGCCGCGACGTAGTCGGCCACCGGCACTGCGCCGACGCCGGCCTCCCACAGCTGCGGGAGACGGCCGAGCCCGAGCAGCGTGAGGTAGCCGCCCCACGAGCCGCCCGACAGGGCTACCCGCTGCGCGTCGACGAGCCCGTCGGAGACCGCCGCCGACCAGACCGCCTCGAGGTCCTCGAGCTCGGTCAGCCCGACCCGGCCCTCGATCGCGTCGCGCCAGGCCGACCCGTAGCCGGTCGAGCCGCGGTAGTTGACCCGGACGACGGCCAGCCCGGCGTCGACGTAGGCCGCGACGTCGGCGGCGAAGGCGTCGGAGTCGTGCCACGACGGGCCGCCGTGCACGAGGAAGACCGCGGGGTAGGGCGCGGCGCCGCCCTCGGGCAGCGAGACCAGCGCGTGGATGCGACCCCCGGGCCCCTCGACCCAGAGGTCGCGCACCGGCACCGACGGCGGGGCCGGGGGACCGGGCGGCGTCAGCACGACCGCGCCGTCGAGCGTGCGGACCTGCGCGGGCGTTGCGGCCGACGACCAGGCCAGCTCGACGCCGTCGGGCCGCGCGGTGGCCCCGCTCACGACGCCCGGCGGTGTCTCCAGCCGCTCCAGCTCCCCGCTGGCGAGGTCGAGCCGGTGCAGCTCGCTGCGCGCCTGGAACTCGTGGTCGACGAGCAGCGCGGCGCCGTCGGGGTACCAGCTGGCGCTGATCTCGCCGGGCAGGTCGATCGCCAGCTCGCGGACCTCGCCGGTGGCGACGTCCCACACCAGCAGCTCGTCGCGGCCGTGGCGCTCGTGGCCCACCAGCAGCCGGGTGTCGCCGGCGACGGGCGCGAACCCCGCCGGGTGCAGCCCCAGCCCGGGGCCGTCGGAGAGCTCCGCGACGGTGGAGCCGTCCGAGACCCGCACCACGCGTACGTCGGGGTGCCGCGAGTCGCCGTGCTCGCTGTGCGCGAGCGCCAGCAGCGTCTCGTCGTCGGACAGGTCGCCGACGTAGGCGCTCTGCTCGTGGCGGTAGAGCACGCGCGGCTCGCCGCCCGGGACGACCGCGGCGATCTCGGTGCCGATCTCGTCGTCGGAGCGGCCGACGACCGCGAGGCCCGAGCGCCCGAGCGCCAGGCCGGCGGAGTACGCGGCGGCGAGGCCCGGCGCGGCCGGCTCGTCGGAGCCACCGGCGAAGGGCTGCACCCGCCACACGCCGTGCTCGTCGCCGTCGGTGTCGTCGAACCACCAGATCTGCTCGCCGTCGGGCGTCAGCGTCCCCTCGCTCGTGCCGTTGGGCCGGCTCGTCACCTGTCGGTGGGTGCCCTCGCGGCGGTCCCACGCGTACAGCTCGAAGGTGCCCGTCGGGTTCGCGACGTAGAGGCAGCGGTGGGGCGCGTCCTGCGCCCAGTCGGGCAGCGAGACGCGCGCGGCGCGGAACCGCTGCTCCCAGGCGGGCAGCTCGCGGGCGGTCTCGGTGTCGCTCATGGTGGACCATCTCACCACGCGGCGGTGCTTGCCGCTGCGCGCAGGCGGGGACCATCGGGTGTGCTGACCGCGCTGCTCTTCGCCCTCGCGGGGGCCTCCGCCCTGGCCGCCGCCGCCCTGCCGCGCGCGGCCGAGGGGCGACCGTTCAGCCTGCCGCTGGTCTTCCTCGCCGCCGGCGTGGTGCTCGGGCTGGTCCCGAGCGTGCCCGAGGTCGACCCGGTGCAGCACAACGACGCAGTGCTCAACCTCACCGAGGTGGTCGTCCTGGTCGCGCTCATGGGGGCGGGCCTGGCCCTCGACCGCCCGCTGGGCTGGAAGACCTGGAAGACGACCTGGCGGCTGCTCGTCGTCGCCATGCCGGTCACGATCGCGATCGTCACTCTGACGGGCTGGGCGCTGGCCGGGCTGCCGTTCGCCACCGCGCTGCTGCTGGGCGCCGCGCTCTCGCCGACCGACCCGGTGCTCGCCGGCGACGTGCAGGTGGGCGAGCCGAGCGACGCCGAGCACGGCGAGGACGAGGTGCGCTTCGGGCTGACCAGCGAGGCGGGGCTCAACGACGGTGCCGCCTTCCCGGTCGTGCTGCTGGCCGTCGCGCTCGCGGGCTCGCACAGCCTGACCCGCTGGGCGCTCGAGGACGTGCTGTGGCGCGTCGGCGCCGGCGTCGTCGGCGGGCTGCTGGTCGGGCGGCTGCTGGGCCGGCTGTTCTTCCACGCGCGCACGTCGGCGCTGCGCTTCGCCGAGCACGACGCCGACGGCTTCGTCGCGCTCGCGGTGACCTTCCTGGCCTACGGGCTGACAGAGCTGGTCCACGGCTACGGCTTCGTCGCGGTCTTCGTCGCCGCCTGCTCGATCCGGGCCGCCGAGCGCTCCCACGGCTACCACGCGACGATGCACGGCTTCATCGAGCAGATCGAGCGGCTGCTCACCTCGTGGGTCCTGCTCCTGCTGGGCGCCGCGCTCGCCGACGGCCTGCTCGGGGCGCTGACCTGGCGCGGGGTGCTGGTCGGCCTCGTGCTCCTGCTCGTCGCCCGCCCGGTGGGCGGGCTGGTCGCCCTGCTCGGGAGCCGGGCCGGGCGGCGCGAGCGCACGGTGATCGCGGTGTTCGGCGTACGCGGCATCGGCTCGCTGTTCTACCTGGCCTACGCGCTCGGCCACGCCGACTTCCCGGCCCGCGAGCTGTGGGCGACCGTCGGGTTCACGCTGGTGGTCTCGGTCGTGGGCCACGGTCTCACCGCCTCGCCGGCGGTCGCGCGGCTCGACCTGCTGCGCAACCGGCGCGCCCGCCGCAAGCGCGTGCGGCCCACCGCCGAGCAGATCGCGCGGGAGCACGTCTGAGCCTGCGCTGGACGCACGAAGGGCCGCACCCTCGCGGGTGCGGCCCTTCGCGTGCTGCCTGCTGTGCGCAGGCCACCGGTTGTCGGGGTGGCGGGATTTGAACCCACGACCTCTTCGTCCCGAACGAAGCGCGCTACCAAGCTGCGCCACACCCCGGTCCAGCCCGGCAAGGATAGCGGATCGTCGGGCGGGTCCTGCACGTTGCGCGGGGTCGTGCGCTGGGCAAGGGTCGGGTCATGGACTACACCCACCTGGGCCGCACCGGTCTCTCGGTCAGCAGGCTCTGCCTCGGCACCATGAACTTCGGCCCGGAGACCTCCGAGGCCGACTCGCACGCGATCATGGACAGCGCGCTCGAGCACGGCATCAACTTCTTCGACACGGCCAACGTCTACGGCTGGGAGAAGGGCGAGGGGATCACCGAGAAGATCCTCGGCACGTGGTTCGCCCAGGGCGGCGGCCGGCGCGAGAAGACCGTGCTGGCGACCAAGCTCTACGGCGACATGGGCGACTGGCCGAACGACGGCAAGCTGTCGGCGCTCAACATCCGGCGCGCGGCGGACGCCTCGCTCAAGCGCCTGCAGACCGACTACATCGACCTCTACCAGATGCACCACATCGACCGCGCGACGCCGTGGGAGGAGGTCTGGGAGGCCTTCGACGTCCTGCGCACGCAGGGCAAGGTGCTCTACTTCGGCTCGTCCAACTTCGCGGGCTGGCACCTGGCCAAGGCGCAGGAGACGGCGCGGCGGCGCGGGTCCTACGGGCTGGTGAGCGAGCAATCGCTCTACAACCTGATGGCCCGCACGGTCGAGCTCGAGGTGCTGCCGGCCGCGCAGGACTACGGCCTCGGCGTCATCCCGTGGTCGCCGCTGGCCGGCGGACTGCTCGGCGGCGCCCTGCGCAAGCAGCGCGAGGGCAACCGGCGCTCGAGCGAGCGGGTCCAGGCCGAGCTCGAGAAGAACCGCGCCGCGCTCGAGCAGTGGGAGGACTTCTGCGACGAGCTCGGCGAGCACCCGGCGCACGTCGGCCTCGCCTGGCTCCTGCACCAGCCGGCCGTGACCGCCCCGATCATCGGCCCGCGCACCGCCGAGCAGCTCGACGGCACGCTGCGCGCCCTGGAGATCACGCTCGACGCCGGCGCCCTCGCCCGCCTCGACGCCATCTTCCCCGGCCCCGGCGGCGCCGCCCCCGAGGCCTACGCCTGGTAGGAGGCGCACGCCGGACGTTGATCAACAAGGTTGATCAACGTCCGAGGACGCTCACTCCTCGCGGGGGACGAGGGTGAGCAGGGTGGCCTCGGGCGGGCAGGCGAAGCGCACGCGTACGTAGGGCGACGTGCCGAGCCCGGCCGACACGTGCAGCCACGACCCGCCCCAGCGGGAGAGCCCGCGGGCCTGGCCGCGCGGCAGGTCGCAGTTGGTGACGATCGCCGCGGGGGAGAGGGGTACGCGCAGCTGCCCGCCGTGCGTGTGTCCCGCGAGCACGAGGTCCGCGCCGTCGCGGCTCATGCCGTCGAGCACCCGCTGGTAGGGCGCGTGCGCCACCCCGAGCGTGAGGTCCGCGGCCGGGTCGGCCGGGGCGCTCACCTCCGCGTACCGGTCGCGCCGGATGTGCGGGTCGTCCACCCCGACGGCGTCGATGCGGCGCCCGTCCACGACCACGCTCGCCCGCGCGTTGGTCAGCTCGCGCCAGCCGCCCGACACGAGCCCGGCCCGCAGGTCGCGCCAGGGCAGCTCGGCGTCGGCGTGGAAGTCCTCGGGCCGCCGGATCCCGTGGGCGCTGCCGTTGGGACGGAAGTACATGAACGGGTTGCGGCGGGTCGGCGCCACGTAGTCGTTGGAGCCGAACACGAACACGCCGGGCAGGCGCAGCAGCGGCTCCAGCGCGTCGAGCACCGGCGCGACCGAGTAGTAGCCCGCGAGGTTGTCGCCCGTGTCGACGACGAGGTCTGGCTCGAGCTCGGCGAGCCGGCGCACCCACGCGATCTTCTTCGTCTGCTGCGGCAGCAGGTGCAGGTCGGAGACGTGCAGCACGCGCAGCGGGCGCTGGCCCGGGTCGAGCACGGGCACGTCGACGCGGCGCAGGCGGTACGACCGGGCCTCGGCCATCGCGTACCCGACCCCGCCGGCGCCGGTCGCTGCGAGGACGGCGGCGGTACGCGTCGCGGGGTGCATGCGCTCATCGTCCCAGACGCGCGGGGCGGGGTCCCGGGCCGAGCGGGCTAGAGGTGCGGCCGGCAGGGGCCGGCGCCGACCAGCGCCAGGCCGCGACGGTCGCCGGCGCCCAGCTCGGTCTGTCCGGTGTTGTCGCTGAACATCAGCTGCTGCGGGTCGGGCACGTGCGCGAGGCCGACGACGTGGCCCAGCTCGTGCATGACCACAGCGGTCACCTGGTCGCGGCCGCGCTGGGTGACCAGCTCCGGCAGCAGGGCCGGTGCGTCGAGCGCGACGTCTCCGGAGACGTAGGTGAAGGCGCCGTGCGTGTCCGGCCAGGCGGTGCTGCCGCCCAGGCCAGCGACGTCGCCTTCGAGCCCCGGCACCTGGGCCGGCGTGGTCCACGCGACCAGGACCGGAGCCCACTGCATGCCGTATCGGTCGGGCTGATACGCATCGCGGTCCATGCCGGCCGGTTCGTCCGTCTCACCGTCGTAGACGAACGCCAGGCCGGTCGCTGCGGAGATCCGCTGCGCCGCCTGCTGGACCAGTGCGTCCACAGCAGCAGGAGCGTCGCCGCGGTTGACCACGTAGTGCAGCGCGCGGCAGGGGTCGTACCTCACCGGCTGCGAGGAGCCGGGCTCCGTGTGCACGAACGCGAAACCGCGACCGCCGGCGGGCGCGGCCACCGCCGGCAGCAGCCGGTCGGACTGCTCACCCGCACCCGCGGGCGGCACCGAATCGCCGACATCTGCAGCGGTGGCGGGCAGCAGCCGGGGCACCACCTTCGGTGCCGCGAGGCAGAGGACCACGACGGCGATGGCCACGACCTGGCGCGACGGGCGGAACCGGCGTCGGGGCGCGTACGTCACCGGCGCCCGCCACTGGTCCGGCGCCGGCCACTGCCCAGGCGCGCGGGCGTCGAGCCGGTCGAGCGCGCGCAGCGCCCGGGTCATCCGCCGTCGGCGCCGGGCCGGCCCGAACGTCGCGCGGTCCCAGGTCTGTCCAGCCGACACGTACGGCTTCATCGACCGCCGCGCCCGGCCGCTGAGGCACGGGCGCCCGACGGCACCCGGTCGGACCAGCGCTCAGCGGTAGGCGGGCGGCTCCTCCGCCGGGTCGGACGCGACCACGTCGAGCCCGGGGTGGCGCACGAGCTCGTCGACCGCCTGCTCGGAGGCGCCGATGCCGGCCCAGTGCGGGTCGACGTCGCGGGCGACGCACCAGGCGCGGTCGGCAGGCCACACGAACGCGGGGACCGGCGCGTACCCGGGCCAGCCGGGGCGCCGCTGCACCTCGCCCCAGTCGCCGAGGTCGCCGACCTCGCCCTCGAAGAGGGCGTAGCTGCGGTGCGGCAGCTCGAGCAGCGGTCCGTCCAGCGCGGAGGCGGCCGGTACGCGGTGCGGCGCGAGCCCCGGACGCGCCGCCGTGTACGTCTGCGGTCGCTCGTGCGGGGCGTCCGCGGAGGGACCCGGGACGGTGAAGCCCCAACCGTCCCAGAGCGCGTAGTAGCAGTGCTCCGGAGTCGACGTGTGCCGGGCGAGGACGCCGAGCAGGGTACGCAGCAGCTCGGTCTCCGTGCCGGGCCACGGTTCGGCATCGGCCTCCTGCTGGCCGGGCGAGGCGGGGTCCGGCAGGAAGCGCAGCCGTGCGTACGCCGCGAAGCCCTCGGGCCCGAAGGTGACCAGCCGGTCCCACGGCAGCCGGCTCGTCCGCAGCCAGTCGGCCGGCGCCAGGTCGGTGCGGGGGGTCATCACCCAGCCATCGTCACCCGCCGCTGCGGCCGACGCCACCGTCGGCAGAACTTGTCTGCGTACCCAGCGACGAGCGGCTCCACACCTGCCTTGCGGCGCGCCCGGGGCGTACGTTTCGTCACACCCGGAAGTTCCCACCCGAGGCAACCGGATGTCTTCTCAATGTCAGAGGTCCGGATTACGGTGCAGCCACCGAACCCCCTCCGGAGAGAGGCAACCGCCTTGTCCCGACGTCCATCACTGGTCGTAGCCGCGTGCTGCGCCCTGGCTGCGGCGGGAGCGCTGCCCGCCCAGGCCGCGTCCGCCGCATCGTCCAACGCCGCGCTGTCGAAGACGCGCAACGTCGTCGTCGTGCTGAAGGACCAGCACACGAACCTTCCAGCGAGCGGCAGGACGCTCGCCACGCGCGTCTCCGCCACCGCCGCCGACCAGCGCTCGCTGGTCGCGTCGGCCAGGAAGGCCGGTGCCACCGGCATCCGCCAGCTCCACGTGGCCAACGCGTTCGCCGCGAAGCTGACCGGCACCGAGGCGGCGAAGCTCGCGGCCGACCCGACCGTGGCCGGCGTCTACCCCGACCGCCTCGTCGCGGCACCGAAGAAGCTCGCCAAGGAGGCCCCGGCCGCAGCGAGCGCACCCAGCTCGGCCGAGTCGTGCACGACGGACTCCTCGCGCCCGACGCTCGAGCCCGAAGCGCTCCAGCTGACGCACACCGCCTTCGCCGACCCGGCCACGCCGTCGGCCAACAAGATCGCCACGGGCAAGGGCGTGAAGGTCGCGTTCCTCGCCGAGGGGATCGACATCGACAACCCCGACTTCGTCCGGGCCGACGGCAGCCACGTCTTCACCGACTACAAGGACTTCAGCGGCGAGGGCACCGCGGCGCCGACGAGCGGCGGCGAGGCCTTCGGCGACGCGTCCTCGATCGCGGCGCAGGGCCGCCAGGTCTACGACCTCGCCGACTTCGCCAGCCCGGCCGCGCCCGTCAAGACGGGCTGCACCATCCGCGTCCAGGGCATGGCGCCCGGCGCGAGCCTCGTGGGCCTCAAGATCTTCCCGGCCGGCGGGTTCGCCTTCAACTCCGCGATCCTCGCCGCGCTCGACTACGCGGTGACCGTCGACCACGTCGACGTCGTCAGCGAGTCCTTCGGCAGCAACCAGTTCCCCGACACCGGTGACGACCCGACGGCGCTGTTCAACGAGCAGCTCGTGGCCGCCGGCGTCACGGTCCTCGCTAGCAGCGGCGACGCCGGGCCCAACAACACCATCGGCTCCCCGGCCAGCTCGTCCGGCGTCATCTCCGTCGGTGCCACCACCCAGTTCCGCGCCTACGCGCAGCTCGGCTACCGCGGCTTCGTGCTGTCCAACGGGCGCTACCGCAGCGGCGGCATCTCCGGGCTGAGCTCCTCGGGCTTCACCCAGAGCGGCCGCACGATCGACCTCGTCGCTCCCGGTGACCTCGGCTGGTCGGTCTGCACGCCCGACCCCGAGCGCTACGAGGACTGCGTCGACTTCAAGGGCGCGCCCGCGTCGCTCGAGCTGTTCGGCGGCACCAGCGAGTCGGCCCCCCTGGCCGCAGGCGCCGCAGCTCTGGTGATCCAGGCCTACCGCGACACCCATGGCGGGCAGACTCCCGCGCCCGCGCTGGTGCGCTCGATCCTCACCAGCACCTCCGACGACCTCGGCCTCCCGGCTGACGAGCAGGGCTCCGGCCTGCTCAACTCGCTGCGCGCCGTCCAGGCCGCCCGCTCCGCGGCCGGCTCGAGCGTCGCGTCGACCAGCTCCGACCTGCTGGTCTCGCCGACCGCCGTCACCGCTGACGCGGTGTCCGGGAGCACGGCCCAGGCGACGGTCTCGCTGACCAACGTGTCGCGCTCGGCGCGTACGGTGTCGGCCCAGGTCCGCTCGTCCGGCAAGGTACTCGGCACGCCGCAGACCCAGACCGTGACGCTCGGCGCCCTTACCTCGCCGACGTTTCTCGACGGCACCGGCGTCCAGCGCGCCTACACGACGACGACCTTCACGGTCCCGCCGGGCGCGCAGCGGCTCACCGCGCAGGTCGCCTACCCCGGCGCCTCGATCGCGGGCCGCGTCTACTACTCGCTGCTCGAGCCGGACGGCACCTTCGCCGCCCACTCGCTGCCGCAGGGCAACAACGACTACGGCTACGTCGACGTCCCTGCGCCGGTCGCCGGCACCTGGAAGGCGATCGTCTTCACGTCCAGCAACGCGCTCGGCTACACCGGCGACGTGTCGCTGACCACGACGGCGTTCAAGAAGGACGTCGCGGCCTCGGTGCCCGAGCCCTTCACCCTGGCACCTGGCGCCACCAAGACGGTGACCGTGGCGATCCCGCAGCCGCACGACGCGGGCGACCGCTCCGACGCGCTGGTCTTCAGCAGCACGCCGGCCAAGGGCGGCGCTGCCAGCTCCAGCGTCGTGCCGGTCGTGCTCCGCACCCTCGTCCGGCTGCACCAGCACCGGGCGCGGGTCGAGGGCACGCTGCTCGGCACCAACGGGCGCAGCGGCATCCCGAACCCGGCGCTGACCTACGCGTTCGACGTGCCCGCGGGCACCGAGTCGCTGTCGGCCTCGCTCTCGGTGCCGCAGCTCGCGGGGCAGTCCCTCTACGGCTTCCTCGTCGACCCGCAGGGCGAGCCGGTGTCGGAGCGCACCAACCGGCGAGTCGCCTCCGACGGCACCGTGACGCTGAGCACCGGGCTCGACCTGACCCGCACCGCTCCGCAGGCGGGGCGCTGGCAGATCGTGCTGGCACAGCTCGGGTCCTCGCTGCACACGACGACCGACACGCCGTTCCGCCTCGACCTCTCGCTCGACGCGGCGAAGGTCAAGGCCAAGGGGCTGCCGACCGGCGGCACCCTTCGGGCCGGTGTGCCGGTGACGGCGACGCTCTCCTTCAAGAACCGGGGGAGCGCCGACGCGGCCTACTTCGCCGACGCCCGGCTCGCCGGCTCGGTCACGACGCCGCTGGCCGTCGCCAACAGCGACTACACGCTCGTCGACGCACCGCTCTCGCCGTTCCCGGCGGTCTCGGTGCCGACCGAGACCACGTCGCTCACGGTCTCCGCAAGCAGCGACCGGACCATGTTGTTCGAGGTGTCGCCGTTCCCGGCCGACCAGCTCGAGAGCCTGTCCTTCGAGGGCGATCCCGACCGTGAGGCCGGCCCCGCGGGCACCTCGCCCTCGGTGACGGTCAGCGACCCGGTCGTCGCTCCGCAGACGTGGCTGGCGCTGCCCTCCGCCGTCGGGCCCGTGCCCGACTCCGGGGCCGGCACTATTCACGCGACCTTCACCGCCACGGCCGTCACGAAGGCCTTCGACGGTGCGGTCACCTCGAGCACCGGCAACCCCCAGCTCGCCCGCGTCGACGCCGCGGCTCCGGCCGCGTCGCCGGTCACGGTGAGCGCCGGGGCCTCGGGCAGCATCTCGGTGACGATCACGCCGAACGCTCCCGTCGGCACGACGGTCTCCGGCGTGCTCTACCTCGACACCCTCGACGCCGTCACCGGCAGCGTCGACGAGGTCGCGGCGCTGCCCTACACCTACACGGTGGGCTAGCAGCTCGTCCGCTCGTCACGACGGCCCCCGGGACACCTCGTCCCGGGGGCCGTCGCACGTCCGGGCTCTGTGGCCCGCGCCTGCACGGCATTGGCACGATGGGCCATCGTGGCGGCCCTATTGGCACGATGGGCCATCGTGCCAACGGGGTGGGTGCGCGCGAGGCGGGTCAGCGTCGGCGGCGGAGGGCGAGGAGCGCTGCTGCCGCGGAGAACGCGGCGAGCACCAGGTAGCCCACGACGTCGCCCGAGCTGGGACGGCCTGCCGCGTCTGCGGCGCTGCCCAGCCAGACCAGGCACAGCACCGCCGCGGGCGCCCAGCCGTAGCGGCGCAGCCTGCTCGACCGCCGCGCGGACAGCAGCCGGGCGGCCTCCCGGGCACGCCGCATCCGGCCGCGGTCGGGCTCGGCGGGCACGGAGACGGCGGTACCCGGCGCGTCCGTCGTCAGCAGGCGCACCGCGTCCGGGGCGATGCCGAGCAGGTCGGCCGCCTCGGCCAGCCGGGCCAGCGGGTCGCCCGAGCGGCGCATCAGCGCCCGCAGGGCGGCCTCCTGCTCCTGCCGTCCCAGCAGGCCGGCGATCGCGGTCGCGACCGAGGGATCCTCGTCGGCGTCCGGCTCGGGGGGCCAGGCGCAGTGCGCGGCGGGTTCGCCCCGCTCGACCACGACGATCCCGGCGCCGAGCCTGGAGGCAGCGTCCGGCTCGTCGGCCGGACCTGCCTCCATGCCCCGCTCCCACCAGAGCGTCACGGCGACCGAGTCGCGGCGCAAGGACGACGCCGCCGCACCGATGCCTACCGCGGCGCCCACGGCCGCGGCGGTGACAGCGGAGGACGCCTCGCCGAGGGCCACCACCGTCGCCGGCGCACCCACGACCCGCGCGACGGCCACGGCGTGCTCGGGCGGCAGCGCCAGCACGGTGACCGCACGAGCGTCCGGTTCGGTCCGGGTGTCGAGGCCCTCGTCCGGCTCGAGGCCGGTGTGAGGAGCACCTCCGTCATCCCGGGCGCCGGGGGACCGGTCAGTGGGCGCCGGCAACGGGACTAGGGCTTCTTGGCGCCGCCGCCACCCGGGGTGGCGGGCTTGGTCGGGGCCGTGCCCGGCTTGGTGGCGCCCGGCTTGGTCGACCCCGGCTTGGTGGTGCCGGTGCCGCCCTTGCCCGTCGTGTCGCCCTTGCCCGTCGTGTCGCCCTTGCCCGTGGTGTCACCCGTGCCCGTGGTGTCGCCCTGGCCGTCGCCCGACTTGCTCGTGTCGTTCTTCTTGTAGCCGTTCTCGGCGCGGAAGCTCGGCGCGTAGGAGCCGCCGGAGAAGAACTTGCTCTTCGGGCGCACGAAGCTGTCGCTCTCGAGGTCAGCAGCCTCGATCGCCGCTCCGACGGTGTCGTGCCACATCGGCGCGGGCAGGTTCGCGCCCTGCACGATGCCGTAGTAGTGCCCGCCGATCGACTTGCCCGACAGGCGGTAGCCGCCCTTGGGAGGGCTCGGGTCCCAGACGGTGGCGCTGCCGACGAGCGAGGTGGTGTAGCCCATGAACCACGCCTGCTGGCGTCCCTGGGTGGTGCCCGTCTTGCCGGCCACCTGGTGGTTCGACAGCCCGGCGCGGCGGCCGCTGCCGTTCAGGACGACACCGCGCAGCAGGTAGTTCATGGCGTCGGCGACGTCCGGGTCGAGCACCTGGCTGCAGCCCGGCTTCTTCAGGACCTTCTTGCCGCCGTTGCGGTCGTAGACCGCCTCGAACGGGTAGGCGGCGCAGAACTTGCCGCGCGCGGCGAACGTCGCGTAGGCCGCGGCCATGTCGAGCGGGGCGATGTTGTTGGTGCCCAGCGTGAACGACTGGAACTGGTCGAGCGCCTTGCCGGTGGCGGCGTTGTGCAGGCCCAGCTTCCCGGCGAGGGTGGCAGGCCCGCAGACGCCGACCTCCTCCTCGAGCTGGATGAAGTAGGTGTTGATGGACTGCGCCATCGCCCGCTGCATGTTGAACGTGCCCTGCTCGCTGGTGCTCTCGTTGCCGGGCGTGTAGTTCGGGTCGTTGGCAGTGCCGTCGCAGGTCTCGACCGGGGTGACCTTCTTGAGCTCGGCCGGCGCGTAGATGTTGTAGTTGAAGCCGTACTTCACCCGGCCGGACTCGGTCTGCTGCTGCAGCGCGTAGGCCGCGACGAACGCCTTGAACGTCGACCCGGCCTGCGTCCCCTGCGACCCGCCGAACCGGTCGTTGACCGCGATGTTGACCTTCGACTGCCCCTTGGACTTGTCCTCGCCGTAGGGCCGGCTGATCGCGATGCCCTTGACCTTGCCCGTGCCCGGCTGGACCAGCGTGACCACGCCCGCGGCCTGGTCGGTGGGCTTGACCCACTTCTCGACGCCCTTCTGGGCGGCCTCCTGCATCGTCGGGTCGAGGGTCGTGACGACCTTCAGCCCGCCGCGGTAGAGCAGGTTGCGCCGGGTGGTGGCCGAGTTGCCGAAGCTCTTGTCCTGGAGGAAGTAGCGCTTGGCGTAGTCGCAGAACCACTTGAAGTCGTCGTTGGCCGACGCGTCGCACTCCTGCTTGGGGGCGCGCACGTTGAGATAGCTCTTGATCGCGATCTTCTTGACCCGGTCGGCCGACGGCTGGCTCAGCGTCCAGCCCTTGATGCTGACCTGGGTCATGCGCTGGAGGACGACGTCCCGACGCGCCTGCGCGGCGGCCGGGTGGTTGATCGGGTCGGTCGCGTTGGGGCGCTGCACCAGGCCGGCGAGCAGCGCCGCCTGCTTGATGTCGAGCTTGCTCGCGTCGACGCGGAAGTAGCGCTGGGCGGCCGCCTGCACGCCGTAGGCGCCGGCGCCGTAGTAGGCGATGTTGAGGTACTTCTCGAGGATCTGGTCCTTGGTGTACTTCTGCTCGTAGGCGATCGCGAAGCGCAGCTCGCGCAGCTTGCGGTCGAGGCTCTCCTCGGTCGCAGCGCGCTCGGCCTCGGGGTCGTTGCGCTCGCGCGCGGCGTAGACGAGGCTCAGCTTGATCAGCTGCTGGGTCAGCGTCGAGGCGCCCTGCGTGCCGCCGCCGCTCGCGTTGTTGACCGAGGCGCGCAGCAGGCCGCGCACGTCGGCGCCGCCGTGCTCGTAGAAGCGGTCGTCCTCGATGGCGATCTGCGCGCGCTGCATGGCGGGCGAGATCTTGCTCAGCGGCACGTAGGTGCGGTTCTGGTCGTAGAAGCTCGCCAGCAGCGTCGTGCCGTCGTTGGCGTAGAACCGGGTGGTCGTGGGCTGCGGCAGCACCTGCAGGTCGCCCGGCAGGTCCTCGAACTTCTCGGTGCCCGAGCGCGCGATGACGCCGATGCCGGCGGCCACCGGGAGCGCGATGCCGGCCACGAGCACGCCGGCGACCACGCTGAGAGCGACGAGGACCACGAGGCGCCGGACCATGCCGGCCCCCTGCCACAGAACGTACATGCGTGCCAGAGTACGGTGCCCGGCCGACACTGGCCGGGGAGCGCGCCGCCGCGTACGGCCACTGGTGATCACCGCGCGTGGTCGGCGCGGCCGTCGCGAACGGGCCGAGACCGTACCGAGACCGGACCGAGACCGCGCCGCGACCGACTGGCTGGTCAGGTGATCACGCAGGTCAGGGGCATGTCGGAGCGTTGCCCGGCCGGTCTAGTCACTTCGGGCTATGCGCGAACTGTCCGTTTCGGGGGTGACGCAGAGTGCCAGCCCCTACGTACCTTTGTGTCCAAGGCAAGGGGTTGCCTCACGGGGAAGGGACCACGATCATGACTTGGCAGGACGACTGGGCTGCTCGCGGAGCGTGCCGCACCACTGACCCTGACGCGCTGTTCGTCCAGGGTGCCGCCCAGAACCGCGCCAAGGTCGTCTGCTCCGGGTGCCCCGTGCGCGCCGAGTGCCTGGCCGACGCCCTCGACAACCGCACCGAGTTCGGCGTCTGGGGCGGCATGACCGAGCGCGAGCGCCGGGCGCTGCTGCGCCGCTCGCCCCACGTGACCTCGTGGAAGTCGGTCCTGCAGGAGGCGCAGCGCGACTTCGAGGAGTCCTACGCCGGCGCCCGCCGCGCAGGCGTCACCACGCTGAGCATCCCGCGCCAGCGCTCCGCCTGACGCCCGGTCCGACGCTGCCTGTCGGAGGCTGCTACTAGGGTCTGCGGCATGGCCAAGTGGGAGTACGTGACGGTTCCGCTGCTGACGCACGCGACGAAGCAGATCCTCGACAACTGGGGCGAGGACGGCTGGGAGCTCGTGCAGGTCGTGCCCGGCCCCGGCGGGGGTGACCAGCTGGTCGCCTACCTCAAGCGCGAGAAGTGAGCACGCCCACCGACCGGCTGGGCGAGCTCGGCCTCGCGCTGCCGGAGGTCGCCGCACCCGCGGGCGCCTACCTGCCGGCAGTGCGCACCGGCTCGCTGGTCTTCACCGCGGGGCAGATCCCGCTGGTCGACGGCGTCGTCGCGGCCACGGGCAAGCTCGGTGCCGAGATCTCGCTGGAGCGGGGCAAGGAGCTCGCCCGCGTCTGCGTGCTCAACGCGCTCGCCGCCGCCGCGGCCGAGGCCGGCGGCCTCGACCGGGTGCGCCGCGTGGTCAAGCTGGTCGGCTTCGTCGCCTCCGACCCCTCGTTCACCGCCCAGCCCGCGGTGGTCGACGGCGCCAGCGAGCTGCTGGGCGCGGTGTTCGGCGACGCGGGCCGCCACGCGCGCTCCGCCGTCGGCGTCGCGGTGCTCCCGCGCGACGTCCCGGTCGAGGTCGAGCTCGTCGTCGAGGTCGAGGACTAGCGCTGCCGTGGTGCCCGGAAGCGCCCAGCTGCCGGCCGGCGTGGTGCTCGTCCGGGCCGACAACCCCGGCCCCATGACCCTCGAGGGCACCAACACCTGGGTGGTCGACGGCCCGCACGGCGTGCTCGTGGTCGACCCGGGCCCGCTCGACGAGCAGCACCTGGCCGCGGTCCGCCTCGCCGCTGCCTCGACCGGTCCGGTGGCCGGCATCGTCGTCACCCACCGCCACGCCGACCACGCCGCCGGGGCCGAGCGCTTCGCCGGGCTCACGGGCGCACCCCTGGTGGCGCCGACCGCCGACGGACAGCCGCTGCCCGGCGGAGCGGCCCGCTGGCTGACGACCCCCGGCCACACCGACGACTCCGGCTGCGTGCTCCTCGACGGCGCCGTGCTGACGGGAGACACCGTCCTCGGCCGCGGCACCACGGTCATCGACGGGCGCGCCGGCGGCTCGCTCGCCGACTACCTCGCCTCGCTCGAGCGGCTGGCCGGGCTCGGCGAGCTCACCGTGCTGCCCGGCCACGGGCCGGTGCTGCCCTCGTTGCGGGAGGTCGCGAGCGCCCTGCTGGCGCACCGGCGCGAGCGTGTCGAGCACGTACGCGCCGCCCGGCTCGCCGGCGCCACCACCGCCGAGGAGGTGGTGGCCGCGGTCTACCCGGGGTTGGCCGACGACCTGACCTTCGCCGCGGTGCTCTCGACGCAGGCGGCCCTGGACCACCTGGACGCGGAGGTCAGCCCGCCCGGCGGCTGAGCCGGTCGACGTCGAGCAGCACGACGGCGCGCGCCTCGTGGCGCAGCCACCCGCGCTGCTGGAAGTCGGCGAGCGCCTTGTTGACCGTCTCGCGGGAGGCGCCGACCAGCTGGGCGAGCTCTTCCTGGGTGAGGTCGTGGGTGACGTGGATGCCCTCGTCGCCCTGCACGCCGAAGCGACGGGCCAGGTCGAGCAGCGCCTTCGCCACGCGTCCGGGCACGTCGCTGAAGACGAGGTCCGAGAGGTTGTCGTTGGTGCGGCGCAGCCGACGGGCGAGCGCGCGCAGCATGGCGATCGCCACGTCGGGGCGCCGGCGGATCCACGGGTCGAGGTCGGAGTTGCCCAGCCCGATCAGCGTGGTGCCGGTGACCGCGGTCGCCGTCGACGTGCGCGGGCCCGGGTCGAAGAGCGACAGCTCGCCGAACATCTCGCCCGGGCCGAGGATGCTGAGGAGGTTCTCGCGGCCGTCGGCCGACGTGCGGCCGAGCTTGATCTTGCCCTCGGTCACCACGTAGAGCCGGTCACCCTCGTCGCCCTCGGCGAACAGCACGTCGCCGCGCGACAGCGTGACCTCGACCATCGTCGAGCGCAGCTCCGCCACGGCCTCGTCGTCGAGCGCCGCGAACAACGGAGCCCGTCGCACGTGGTCTGACACGACCGCATCGTCGCTGTTCACGCCTGGCAGTCTGCCTCATCCGGCCACGGGTGCGTAGGGCCTACCCCGCAACCGTCGCGTGTCGCTCGCCCGTCCGGCGCAGTGCGACGGGTCAGACGGGCAGCGCCACCAGGCAGAGGCGGGGGTCCACTGCGTACCTCGCCACCAGGTCGCGGGTCGCCGAGTCGATGCGCTGGTGCAGCGCGTGGCGGTAGGTGGACAGCGTGGTGTCCATCTCGACCAGCGTCTCGAGCAGCGCGGCGCGGCCGCCCGCGTCGGTCGGGTCGACCGCCTTCCACACGGCCTCGAGGCCAGGGAGCGGAGGCAGCAGGTCGTCGCCGCTGGCGGTGACGTACGCGGTGCGGCCCGGGAGCACCTGCTCCTGGCTGAGCACCTCGCGCAGCCGGTCGACGCCGAAGTCGCCCTGCTGGCGCAGGACGTCGGCGCGGGCCTGGACCAGGCGACGCCAGTAGGACACCCGGTTCTCCTCCGAGGCGAGCTCGGCGCGCAGGGCGCGCAGCTCGGCCAGGCTGAGGTGGGCGAGGTCGGCCTCGCGGGGGGGCATCGGGCGGGTTCCCCGGCGTACCGGCGGGATCCCGAGCGCCGCCACGGGCAGCTCGTCGATCTCGGTCGTCATGTCCACAGGTCCTTCGGTGCGGGGCGGGGTCGGCATGGGGGGTGTCCGTTCTCGCCCGCTCGCACAGGCGACGGAGAAGGAGTCGTCGGGCAACCGCAGGGCCTTGACCCCCCGGCGCGCAGCGTCACCCGGACGGCGTCGGTGGGCCGTCGTACGCTGAGCCCGTGGCCACCCGATCATCGACACGACCCGGCGCGGCCACGGGAGCGGCGGCAGATCCCGCGCTCGCGGGCGCCCCGCGCTCCTCGGAGTCGCGCACCGCACTCGTACGCCGCGCCCGCCGCATCGACCGGCTGCTGGCCGAGCGCTACCCCGACGCCCACTGCGAGCTCGACTTCGCGAACCCGCTGCAGCTGCTGGTCGCCACGGTGCTCTCGGCGCAGACGACCGACGTGCGGGTCAACATGGTGACGCCGGTGCTCTTCGCCCGCTTCCCGACCGCCGCCGACCTCGCGGCCGCCGACCGGGCCGAGCTCGAGACGATCATCCAGTCGACCGGCTTCTTCCGGCAGAAGGCGCAGTCGGTGCTCGGGCTGGCGCAGGCGCTGGTCGAGCGGCACGGCGGCGAGGTGCCGCCGCGGCTCGACGACCTGGTGCAGCTGCCGGGCGTCGGTCGCAAGACGGCCAACGTCGTGCTCGGCAACGCCTTCGGCATCCCCGGCATCACGGTCGACACCCACTTCGGGCGGCTGGCCCGCAGGTTCGGCTGGACGGCGTCGGAGGACCCGGTCGTCGTCGAGAGCGAGGTCGGGGCGCTGTTCGAGAAGAAGAGCTGGACCATGCTCAGCCACCGGCTGATCTTCCACGGCCGGCGCACCTGCCACTCGCGCAAGCCCGCGTGCGGCGCCTGCCCGGTGGCGACGCTCTGCCCGGCCTACGGCACCGGCGAGACCGACCCCGAGAAGGCCGCGAAGCTCGTCAAGGACCTCGTGCCGGTCGACGCGGCCGCGCCGCTCGGGACGCTGGGGTGACTGCGGCGCGCGAGGCGGAGCCGGTCGGGCTGCCGCCTGCGCTCGCGCCGCTGGGAGGGCTCGTCGGCCGCGTACGCCGCGAGGACCTCAGCCGGCACCTGACCCCCGCCGAGGGCGGGCGGCCCTCCGCGGTCCTGCTCGTGTTCGCCGTCGGCGACGCGGGCGCCGAGGTGCTGCTGCTCCAGCGCGCGGCGGGCCTGCGCAACCACCCGGGCCAGGTCGCCTTCCCCGGCGGGTCGGTCGACGCCGGGGAGTCGCTGGTCGAGTGCGCCGTGCGCGAGGCCGAGGAGGAGACCGGCCTCGACCCGGCGGGCGTCCGCGTGCTCGGCACGCTGCCTTCGCTCTACCTGCCACCGAGCGGCTACGTCGTCACGCCGGTGCTCGCGTGGGAGGCGGCGCCGTCCCCGGTCGCGCCCGGCGACCCCGGCGAGGTGTCGTCGGTCCACCGCGTCAGCGTCCGCGACCTGGTCGACCCGGCCCACCGCCTGCGGGTGCGGCACCCGGCGTCGGGCTACGTCGGGCCGGCGTTCGCCGTCGACGGGCTGCTGGTGTGGGGCTTCACCGCCATGCTCCTGTCGTCGGTGCTGCGGCTCGCCGGCTGGGAGCGGCCGTGGGACCAGGAGGCCGAGCCGGTCGACGCGCCGGCGGCGCCCTCGGCCGCCGGGCCGGCTGCTGCCCCGCCCGGACCCGCGGCGTGATCCTCGACGTCGTCCTCGTCGTGGCCGCCCTCAGCTTCGCGCTCTCCGGCTGGCGGCAGGGCCTGATCGTCGGGGCGCTCGGCTTCGCCGGCTTCCTCGGCGGCGGCATCGCCGCGATGGTGCTCACGCCGCGGGTCGTGCAGGACTGGTCGACCGGTGCGTGGCAGACCGTTATCGCCGCCGGCATCGTGCTGGTCTGCGCGCTGATCGGGCAGGTGCTGCTCACGGCGGTCGGCAGCCGCCTGCGCCGGGTGCTGGTGTGGGGACCGCTGCGGATCGTCGACTCGACGCTGGGCGCCGTCATCAGCGTGCTCGGCATGCTGGTGATCTCGTGGTTCCTCGCCACAGCCGCGCGCAGCTCGTCGGTGCCCGAGATCTCCCGGGCGGTGGGGCAGTCGCACGTGCTGCGTACCGTCGACGACGCGATGCCGACGTCGGCGCGTGGGCTGTTCGCCTCGTTCCGGGGCCTCCTCGACGAGGGGCAGTTCCCACAGGTCTTCGGTGGTCTGTCGCCTGAGCGCATTCTGCCGGTGTCACCGCCCGATGACAGTCCTCTCTATACCACTCCGGTCCGGCGGGCCGGGCGCAGCATCGTGCAGGTGGTGGGGTCGGCTCCGTCGTGCGACCGGCGCATCGAAGGGTCGGGGTTCGTCTACGCCAGCCACCACGTACTCACCAACGCCCACGTGGTCGCAGGGGTCAAGGCGCCCACGGTCAGCGTGGCCGGCACCGGGCCCGACCTGCCGGCGACGGTCGTCGCGTTCGACCCGAAGCGCGACGTGGCGGTGCTGTGGGTGCCCGGCCTGACTGCGGCGCCGCTGCCGCTCGTGACCGGCGCGTCGCGGGGTGACACCGCTGTGGTCGCGGGCTTCCCGCGCGGCGGGCCCTACCGGCTCGCGGCCGCCCGGGTGCGCGAGCAGCTGCGCGCGCACGGGCCCGACATCTACGGCTCGGCCCGCACCACGCGCGACGTGCTCTCGCTCTACTCGCGCGTGCTGCCCGGCAACTCCGGCGGGCCGCTGCTCACGCCGAAGGGCGGCGTCTACGGCGTCGTGTTCGCCAAGTCCGTCGACGACCCGCGCACCGGCTACGCGCTCTCCGTCGGCGAGGTCTCGCCCGTCGCCGACCGCGCCCGCTCCCTCGTCCGCCCCGTCCCCACCGGCCCCTGCGTGCACTGACCAGCGGCCGGGGACCCGGTGAGCCGGCGGGCGGCGGGGAGGAGGCGGGCGCGGAGGGCGGCGGCCTCGGCGGCGAACGCGCGCTGCGCCGCTGCGTACTCGGCCCTGCCGGCGGCCGTCTCGATCTCGACCGGCGCGTAGCCCAGCTCCGACAGGTCGTAGGGCGAGGCGCGCATGTCGAGCTCGCGGACCCGCCGGGCCAGCTCGAAGCAGTCGGCCACCAGCTCGGACTCGACCCACGGCGAGAGCTTGTAGGCCCACTTGTAGAGGTCCATGTTGGCGTGCAGGCAGCCGCCCTGCTCCATCGCAGCCTGCGTCTCGCGCGTCGGCTGCACCGCGTTGAGCGGCCGCGCCGACGGCGTGAAGAACCGGAACGCGTCGAAGTGCGTGCACCGCACCGGCATCGACTCGACCACGGCGGTCGTGCCGGCGGACCCGAGGCGCAGGGGATAGGCCGAGTGGCGCACAGTGGACTGCTCGCTGCCGTGCACCATCGCCCACTCGTGCAGCCCGAAGCACCCGAACGACGCAGGCCGCGAGGCCGTGCGCGCGAGGAGGTCGGCCACCCACGACGCCGTACGCTGCACCCGCTCCGGCGCGGGCGCGAGCTCCGCGCCCCCGGTGGTCGCGACGAAGCCGGCGCCCAGTTGGGCCGGGTCGGCGTCCGCCAGCACGACCGAGGGCCCCGGGCTCCACCGCCGCAGGGCACCCCGCCGCTGGGAGTAGTAGGTGAAGAGGAAGTCCTCCACCGGGTGGGGCTCCTGCCGCCGCGCGCGCTCCTCGGCGGGCACGACCCACTCGTCGACCCGCCGGCGGTGGGCGTCGCGACGAGCGGTCCACGTCGGGAGGTCGAGCAGCACGGGTCCAGCCTAGGCGCGCTGCTCCAGCTCCTGCGGCGCAGCGGGAGCGGCGGCAGCCGCGTGCAGCGGCAGCAGCACCCGGAAGACCGCGCCGCTGCCCGGAGCGGTGTCGACGCCGACGGTGCCGCCGTGCGCCGCGACGATGGCGGCGACGATCGAGAGGCCCAGCCCGTATCCGCTGGCGCCCTGCTCGGCGCGCACGCGCGAGGAGTCGGCCCGGAAGAACCGCTCGAAGATCCGCCGCGCGTCCTCCTCCTGGATGCCCGGTCCCTGGTCGGCCACCTCGACGACCGCGGCGGGCAGCCCGCCGGCCGTGACGACCCTGCCGGCGCGGACGGTCACCGGCGTACCCGCAGGCGTGTGCACCAGCGCGTTGCGCGTCAGGTTCGCCAGCACCTGGCGAAGCTTTCCCTCGTCGCCGACCACCACCGGCGCCTCCGGGCCCAGCCGCTCGAAGCGCACCGGCCGGTCCGGCGCCACGGCCTGCGCGTCGAGCACGGCGTCCTCCGCGAGTCGCGCCAGGTCGACCGGCGCGCGCTCGAGCGGGCGCTGCTGGTCGAGCCGGGCCAGCAACAGGAGGTCCTCGACGAGGCCGGTCATCCGCGTCGCCTCGCCCTCGATGCGGCCCATGACCCGGTCGACGTCGGCGGGCTCGGAGACCGCGCCCTGCCTGTAGAGCTCGGCGAACCCGCGGATGGAGGTCAGGGGCGTACGCAGCTCGTGGCTCGCGTCGCCGATGAACCGGCGCATCCGCTCCTCCGAGCTGCGCGCCTCGGCCTCAGAGCGCGCCTGCGACCGGAAGGCGGACTCGATCTGCGCGACCATCGAGTTGAACGCCCGGCCCAGCCGCCCGACCTCCGTGCGCGGGTCGATCTCGGGTACGCGGCGGCTGAGGTCGCCGCCCGCGATCGCGAGCGCCGTGCGCTCGACGCCGACGAGCGGGCGCAGCGAGCGGCGGATGATGACGAAGCTGACGAGGCCGAGGAGCACGAGCAGGGCGAGCCCGACCACGAGCTCGATGAGTCGCAGCTTGCTCAACGTCGCGTCGACCTCGTCGAGGCTGTAGGCGACGGTGAAGCTGATGCCGGGCTGCGTGCTCAGAAAGACCGTGGCACGCCACGAGTGGTCTCCGTGGACCGCTCCCACCGTGAACGGCTTGCCCGCGCGCGCCTGCGCCTCGTCCCAGGAGATGGCGGGCAGCTGCGGCACGTCGTCGTCGTTGTAGTTCGAGGCGAAGGTGTCGATCTGGGAGCCGTCGACGTCGTTGGCGCGCACGTAGTAGGAGCTGGGCAGCTGGCCGGCGGTGACCCGGTCACGGCGGATCTGTCCCAGGGCCTGCTGCGCGACCTGGACGCCTGTCGACTCCAGCTGGTCGTCGACCCGCCCGACCAGCGAGCTGCGCAGTGCCGCCCCGGCGGCGACGCCCATGACCAGCAGCGCCACGGTGACCATGCTCAGCATCGCCGCGACCAGCCGGACGCGCAGCGGGACTCCGGCGTTCAGCGCCGAGAACCGCCGCCACGCCCTGCCCGCCACGGCGGCGGGGGAGGTCATGTGCGTGGCTGGCGCAAGACGTACCCGACCCCGCGCAGCGTGTGGAGCAGCCGCGGCTCGGTCGTGTCGACCTTCTTGCGCAGGTAGGAGATGTAGGACTCGACGACGTTGGCGTCGCCGCCGAAGTCGTACTGCCACACGGCGTCGAGGATCTGCGCCTTCGACAGCACCCGCCCGGGGTTGGTGAGGAAGTAGCGCAGCAGCTTGAACTCGGTGGGGGAGAGCTGCACGGCCGAGCCGGCCTTGCGCACCTCGTGGGTGTCCTCGTCCACCTCGATGTCGGCGAAGCTGAGGACGTGGCGCTCGGCCGCAGCGGTGTCGCGCGCCCGGCGGAGCACGGCGCGGATGCGCGCGAGCATCTCCTCGAGGCTGAACGGCTTGGTGACGTAGTCGTCGGCGCCCAGCGTCAGCCCGCTCACCTTGTCCTCCGTCGCGTCGCGCGCGGTCAGCAGCACGACGGGCACGCGCGAGCCGTTCTCGCGCATGCGGCGCAGTACGGTGAGCCCGTCGATGCCCGGCATCATCACGTCGAGCACGACGAGCTCGGGGTCGTAGGTCTTCATGACCTCGAGCGCCTCGCGCCCGTCGGCGGCCACGGCGACGTCGAACCCGGCGAAGCGCAGGCTCGCCGAGAGCAGCTCGCGGATGTTGGGCTCGTCGTCGACGACGAGCAGCCGGGCCTCCGCAGTCATCGCCTCTCCCGCTGGTGGGTTCCGGGACGCGTCACCGTCCCGCACGATGTGACTTCCTGCCGATCTGATTGGCAAGGAGTCACATCGTGCCAATCCTGACGCGCCGCCGCCGGCGCCCACAGCGTACGGCTGCGGGCGCCGGCGGGCCGGTCGAGCGCTCAGCTGGCGGAGGCGCCCAGCGTCACGGTGACGGTGTGGCTGGAGCCGCCGCGGGTGTAGACGACCTCGACCTTGTCGCCGGGCTGGTGGCCCGAGATCACGGCCTGCAGGCCGTCGGCGTCGTTCACGGCCTGGCCGCCCACCGAGGTGATGACGTCGCCCTTGGCGATGCCGGCCGCGGCTGCGCCCGAGCCCGCCGAGACGCTGCCGACCAGCGCGCCGGAGCTGCCGTCGGTCGAGTCGGAGATGCTCACGCCGAGCAGCGGGTGGCGCACCGTCTCGCCCTTGGCGAGCTGGGCGGCGATGACCTTGGCCGTGTCGATCGGGATCGCGAAGCCGACGCCGATGCTGCCCGACTCGCCGGAGCCGCTGGAGAGCGAGGCGATCGCCGAGTTGATGCCCACGACCCGGCCGGCCGCGTCGACGAGCGCGCCGCCGGAGTTGCCGGGGTTGACCGCCGCGTCGGTCTGGATCGCGTTCTTCAGCACGGTGCCGCCGCTCGAGGACGACTGCGACTGGGGCTGCGACTGCGAGCCGAGGCCGGGGAACATCTGCTGCGGCGACTGCTGCTCCTCCTCGGCCGGGATGTCGACGCTGCGGTGCAGGGCGCTGACGATGCCGGCAGAGACCGAGCCCTCGAGGCCGAGCGGGTTGCCGATCGCGAGGACCGTGTCGCCCACGTGCAGGCTGCTGCTCGAGCCGAGCGTCGCCGGGGTCAGGCCGGAGACGCCCTCGGCCCGGATGACGGCGAGGTCGGTCGAGGGGTCGCGGCCGAGGATGCGCGCCTTGGCGCTCTTGCCGTCGGAGAACTTGACGGTCAGCGTGCCCCCGTTGGCGACCGCTGCCACCACGTGGTTGTTGGTGAGGATCTGGCCGTCGGCGGTCAGGATGACGCCCGAGCCCTCGCCGGCGCCGGAGTCGCTGGTGAACGACACCGAGACGACGCTCGGCGTCACCTTCGCCGCGACCTGTGCGAGCGACTGGGTCGGGGCGGTCGTCGCGGCAGCCGCACTGGTCGACGCGAACGCGGGGGCGGCTGCGGCGGTGCTGTCGCCGTCGTCGGTCGCGTGGGTGATCAGCGCACCGGCGGTGCCGCCCGCCAGCGCGACCACGGCGATCACCGCGGCAGCGGCGGTGCGGCGCGCCCAGGAGGCGCCGCGCACCGGTGCGGGACCGGGGACGCTGGGGGTCAGCAGCTCGGGGGTCGCGCCGGCCGGAGCGGTGTACGGGCGCTGGTAGTCGGGTCCGGTGGGGCCGTAGGCCGGGGGCTGGGGGGTGCCGGCAGCCGGGCCGTAGCCGAGACCCGAGGGGCCCGTCGCGTAGGGCGGCTGCGGGCCACGACTGGTCCGACCGTCGCTGCCGGCCCACCAGGCGCCGGACTCGGGCGAGGTGCCGTGGGGCTGGTTCGGTGTCGTGTCGTCGTTCATGTGTCCAGGTTGGGCTCGCTACCTGCAACGACCCTGGACAGCGCCTGTGAGGTTGCTGTCAGGGCTGCTGCCTCGGCGAGCGCTCCTCGCGTCGGCGAGGATGGTGGCCATGAGCAACGTGAGGCTGGGCCGGCTGCGCCGCGTCGCCCTCGATGTCGCGCCGCTGCAGACCGCCTCCTACCGGCGCCTGTGGATGGCGGAGAGCGTGTCCGCGATCGGGGTGCAGCTCACCGCCGTGGCCGTCGCGATCCAGGTCTTCGACCTCACCGGCTCCTCGCTGTGGGTGGGGGCGCTCGGTGCCGTCGGCTTCGTCCCTCTGGTGGTGCTCGGGCTCTGGGGCGGCTCGGTCGCCGACGCCGTCGACCGGCGCCGGCTCATCCTCGTCGCGGCCACCTGCGGCTGGGTGTGCACGCTGGGCCTGCTGGTCAACGAGCTCACCGGCCTGCACTCGCTGACCCTTCTCCTGCTGCTGGTGGCCGTGCAGTCAGGTGCCTTCGCGGTGTCGCAGCCCGCGCTCAACGCGGTCATCCCGCGCCTGCTCGAGCCCCGGCTGGTGCCGGCCGCGAACACCCTCGCGTTCACCACGTTCAACGCGGCCACGGTCGTGGGCCCGCTGTTCGCGAGCTTCCTGCTCCACATCGGCGGCTACGGCGTCGCCTACGGCGGCGACGCGCTGCTGTTCACCGCGATGCTCTACGCGGTGGTGCGCCTGCCACCGATCGAGCCGACCGGGCACACGAGCAGCCCGGGCCTGCGCTCGGTCCTCGACGGGCTGCAGTTCATCGGCACCCGGCCGGTGCTGCTGCTCAGCTTCGTGATCGACATCATCGCCATGGTCTTCGCCATGCCGCGCGCGATGTTCCCGCAGGCCGCGGCCGAGTGGTTCGGCGGCAAGCAGTACGCCGGCTGGCTCTACGCCGCCATCGCCCTCGGCGCGGTGCTCGGCGGGCTGTCGTCCGGGTGGATCGGACGCGTACGCCGCCAGGGGCTCGCGCTCGTCGCCGCGGTCGTCGGCTGGGGCCTCGCGGTCGCGGCGGCGGGACTGGCGCGTACGTTGTGGCTGGCCGTCGTCCTGCTCGCCGTCGCGGGCGCCGCGGACCTCGTCTCGGCGGTCTACCGCCAGACGCTGCTGCAGGTCTACGCGCCCGACGAGATGCGCGGGCGCATGCAGGGCGTCTTCACCGTCGTCGTGGCCGGCGGGCCGCGCCTGGGTGACCTGCGCGCCGGCGCGAGCGTCGCCGGCTTCGGGCTCGCGGGCGCGTGGGTCGGCGGCGGGCTGGTCTGCGCGGTGCTCGTCGTCGTGCTGGTCGCCCTGGCGCCCGCCTTGCGGAGGTACACCGCTGTGCAGCGGGATACCGTGACGCCATGAGCGAGCAGAACTGGGCCGGCAACGTGACGTTCTCGGCCAGCGAGGTCGTCCGGCCGACCACCGTCGCCGAGCTGCAGGAGCTCGTCGCCCGCAGCCCGCGCGTCCGGGCGCTGGGCACCGGCCACTCGTTCAGCACGGTCGCCGACACGACCGGCACGCTGGTCTCGCTCGCCGAGATGCCGGCGACCGTCGAGGTCGACAGCGAGGCGCAGACCGTACGCGTCGCCGCCGCCGTCCGCTTCGGCGAGATCGCCGCCGCGCTGCACGAGGCCGGCCTGGCTCTGCACAACATGGGCTCGCTGCCGCACATCTCGGTCGCGGGCGCCTGCGCGACCGGCACCCACGGCTCCGGCATCGGCAAGGGCAACCTCGCCTCGGCCGTGGTCGCGCTCGAGATGGTCACCGCCGACGGCTCGCTCGTGACCCTGCGCAAGGGCGACCCCGACTTCCCGGCCGCGGTGGTGGCCCTGGGCTCCCTCGGCATCGTCACCCACCTGACGCTCGCGGTGCAGCCGTCGTTCGAGGTGCGCCAGTGGGTCTACGACGACCTGTCCTTCGAGCAGGTGCTCGGCTCGTTCGACGAGGTCATGGGCGCCGGCTACAGCGTCAGTGCCTTCACCGACTGGAACGGCGACACCTTCACGACGACGTGGGTGAAGAAGCGCGTCGGCGACGAGGGTGACGGGGACGTGCCCGAGGCGTGGCTCGGCGGCCGGCTCGCCCCCGTGCAGCGGCACTGCATCGAGGGCATGCCGCCCGAGAACTGCACGCAGCAGCTCGGAGTGCCCGGCCCGTGGCACGAGCGGCTGCCGCACTTCCGCATGGAGTTCACGCCGAGCAACGGCGACGAGATCCAGTCCGAGTACCTCGTCGCGGCCGAGAACGGCCCCGACGCGCTGCGCGCGATCCACGGGGTGCGCGAGCAGATCGCGCCCGTGCTCCAGATCTCCGAGATCCGCACGATCGCGGCCGACGAGCTGTGGATGAGCGCCGCCTACGGCCGCGACTCGGTGGCGCTGCACTTCACCTGGATCTCCGACGCCGAGGCCGTCGCGCCCGCGCTGCGCGCGCTCGAGGAGGCCATCGCGCCGTTCGAGGCGCGCCCGCACTGGGGCAAGGTCTTCTCGGTCGAGCCGGAAGACGTGCGTGCGCTGTTCCCGCGGATCGAGGACTTCGGGAAGCTCACGCGCACCTACGACCCCGGGGGCAAGCTGCGCAACGCGTTCGTCGACACCTACCTCGGCTGACCCCCGCGTGACCACCGCCGACCGGCTGGCCGCGAGGGCCGCCGAGCTGGACTCCAGTGCCCCGCTCGCGGGCGCGCCGGAGCTCTTCTCCGTGCCCGAGGGGCTCGTCTACCTCGACGGCAACTCGCTCGGGCCGCTGCCGGTGTGCGTCCCCGCCGCGGTGGCCGACGTCGTCGAGCGGCAGTGGGGGCGCGACCTGATCGCCTCCTGGAACTCCGCCGACTGGTGGGGCGCCCCGCGCCGGGTCGGTGACCGCATCGCCCGGCTGCTCGGCGCCGACCCCGGCCAGGTGCTCGTGGGCGACAGCACCTCGGTGCAGCTCTACTCCTGCTATGTCAACGGACTGCGCCTGCGGCCGGGCCGACAGGTCGTCGTGACCGACCCGGACTCCTTCCCGACCGACCTCTACGTCCTGGACTCGGTGGCCGAGCTGCTCGACGCCGAGGTGGTGCTCGCCTCGCCGCCCGAGGTGCCCGAGCTGCTCTCGCGTCGCGGCGACGAGGTGGCGCTGGTCGCGCTCTCGCACGTCGACTACCGCACCGGCGAGCTGTGGGACCTGCCGCGGCTCACCGCCCGCGCCCACGAGGCCGGCGCCCTGACGCTGTGGGACCTCTGCCACTCTGCCGGCGCGCTGCCCGCCGGGCTCGACGACGCCGAGGTCGACATGGCCGTGGGCTGCGGCTACAAGTACCTCAACGGCGGCCCCGGCGCCCCGGCGTGGGTCTACGTCGCCGAGCGCCACCACCCCGTCTTCGTCTCGGCGGTCGCCGGCTGGAACGGCCACGCCCGCCCGTTCGCGATGTCGGGCACCTACGAGCCTGCCGACGGCATCGAGCGCGCGCGCAACGGCACGCCGCCGATGCTCTCGCTGCTCTCCCTCGAGAGCGCGCTGTCGGTGTTCGACGGGATCGAGGTCGACGACGTACGCGCCCGCTCGCTCTCGCTCACCGGCTTCTTCCTCGAGTGCGTAAACGTGCTCGTGCCGGAGGTGAAGGTCGCGACGCCGCGCGACCCGGCGCGGCGCGGGTCGCAGGTGTCGCTGCGGCACCCCGACGCGTACGCGGTGGTGCAGGCGCTCGCCGCGCACGGCGTCGTCGGCGACTACCGCGAGCCCGACATCGCCCGCTTCGGGTTCTCGCCGCTGACGCTCACGCACGCGCAGGTGCTGGAAGCGGTGCGCCAGCTGCACCTCGTGCTCGCGCGGCGCGAGCACACCGACCCGCGCTACGCGCGGCGGCTCGCCGTCACCTGAGCGGCTAGCTCGGCTGCGGCGCCGGCTGCTGGGAGCTGCCGCCCGCGGGCGCCTCGCTCGCCGGCGGAGGTGCGGTGGGCGTCGTGGTCGGCGTGGTGGTGGGCGTCGGCGTGCTGGTCGGGGTAGGCGTGCTCGAGGGGCTGCGGGTCGGTGACGGGCTGACCGCCGTCGCGCTCGGCGACGGCGTGGGCGTGGGCGACGACGTGCGCGAGTGCGTGGGCGACGGCGCCGGGGCGGGGGTGACCGGAGCCGTGGGGGCCGGGTCCGGGCGCACCGCGAGGTAGAGCCACAGCGTCAGCACGAAGAAGACGGCGAGCCCGTAGGTGGACCTCCGGCCGGGCAGCCGCGCCGGGACCCCTCTCACTCGACCTCCGTCGGGGCTGCGGTGTCGACCGTGCTGGGAGCGGACACGCCCTCGGCGAGCAGGGCCTCGGCGATGTGGCTGCGCAGCGAGCGGCCCACCTCGAACTGCCGGCCGGGCAGGGTCCGGGCGACCACGCGGATGTGGAACTGGTCGACGTCGATGCTCTCGACGCCCATCACGCTCGGCACGTCGAGCAGCAGGGGCTGCAGCTCGGGGTCCTCGTAGGCCGCCTGGCACGCCTGGCGCAGGATCGTGCTCACCCGTCCGACCTCGACGCTGGCCGGCACCGGCACGTCGACCACCGCCCGCGCCCAGCCGCGCGAGAGGTTGGTGACCTGCGCGATCTGGCCGTTGGGCGTCATGATCACCTCGCCGTCGAGCGAGCGGATGCTGGTCACCCGCAGCGTGACGTCCTCGACCGTGCCGATCGCGGGGGTGCCGACGCCGACGATGCTGATGCGGATGACGTCGCCGAAGCCGTACTGCCGCTCCGTGATGATGAAGAAGCCCGAGAGCAGGTCCTGCACGATGCGCTGGGCGCCGAAGCCGAGGGCGACGCCGGCAACGGTCGCCGGTGCCACCAGGCCGGTGAGCGGGATGCCGAGCCGCTGCACCACCAGCACCGCGGCCAGGCAGTAGACCAGGACCATCGTCAGCCAGGTGAGGACCTGGGCGACGGCGTGCCGGTGCTTGGTCGCCTCGGAGCGCACCAGCGCGTCGGTCTCCTGCGCCGCGTCGTCGATGCGGCTGGTGATGCGGTTGCCGACGTGGCGGATGACCCGCGTCAGCAGGATCGTGCCGGTGACGATCAGGACGATCTCCAGCCCGTGGCCCTTGGCCCAGTCCTGCACGTCGGCAGGCGGGGTCAGGAAGTCGGGCACGCGCCCCATTCTGGCCGCAGCGCCGTCCGCCACCGCACCGGGGGAGCCCCCTGTGGACACCGGGCGCGCGGGTCGGCGCCGGCCCGACACAATGTCCCCCGTGGAGGACAGCGCGCTGCGGGGGCTCGTCGGTGAGGTCGTCACCCGTGTGCGGGGGCCGCACGAGCCGGGCGAGGTGCGCCTGCTCTTCCACGGCTGCTGGGAGACGCTGATCGCCTATGGCGACGGGCCGCTGGCGCGCGGGCAGTCGGTGCTGGTCACCGGGTCCCGCGGAGCCGGCGCGGTCGAGGTCATCGCGTGGGCGGGCGAGGTCCCGCCGGAGCCTGGTGCGCTCGGCACCCGGTCGTTCGACGAGCTCGCCACCGGCGAGATGGAGGAGTAGGGCTGCATGTTCGGCTACCGGGTGCCCGCACCAGACGAGGCCATGATCATCTCGGGCGGCAAGCAGAAGGGCGACGAGGGCGGCGTGCTGCCGTTCCGCATCGTCACCGGCCACGGCGCCTGGGTGCTGCCGGTCTTCCGCAAGGTCTCCTACCTCACGCTCGCCATGCGCGAGGCGACGGTCGTGGAGGACTGCGTCAGCCAGCAGGGCATCTCGCTCGCCGTGCGCGCGGTCATCGCCTTCAAGGTCGGCAGCGACACGGCCTCGATCGCCGCGGCGGCCCAGCGCTTCCTCGCCAACCAGAACCAGATGGACGAGCTCACCGGCCAGATCTTCGCCGGCCACCTGCGCTCGATCGTCGGCAGCATGACCGTCGAGGCGATCATCCGCGAGCGCCAGACCCTCGCCGAGAACGTCCTCGACGCCTCCAAGATCGAGATGGCCAAGATCGGCCTCACCGTCGACAGCCTGCAGATCCAGTCGATCGACGACAAGGGCAGCGGCTACATCCGCGCGCTCGCCGCGCCCCACCAGGCCGCGGTCAACCAGGCCGCGCAGATCGCGCAGGCCGTCGCCGACCAGGCCAGTGCCATGGCCCGCCAGGAGAGCGACCGCAACCAGGCCGAGTACGCGCGGCAGACCGCCGTCGCCCGCGCGCAGTACCAGGCCGAGATCGACACCGCCCAGCAGAAGGCCTCGCAGGCCGGCCCGCTCGCCGCGGCCCAGGCCCAGCAGGCCGTGCTCGCCGAGCAGGCGCTGGTCGCGGCCAAGAACGCCGAGCTGCGCGAGGCCCAGCTGATCGCCGAGGTCGTCAAGCCCGCGCAGGCCGAGGCCGAGCGCATCCGCACCCTCGCCCAGGCGCAGGCCGAGGCGACCCGGCTGTCGGCCGAGGCGGCGGCCGCCGAGGGCCGCATCGCGCTCGACCAGGCCGTGATCGCCCAGCTGCCCGACCTCGTCCGGGCGGCGGCGGCCGGGCTGCAGGGCGCCAACCTCACCGTGCTCGACGGCGCGCAGGGGCTCAACGGCGCCGTGGCATCGCTGGCCGCGCAGGGCATCTCCATCCTCGACACCGTGCGCGGCGGGCTCGCCAGCGCGGGCGCGGCGTCGCGCGACGGGTCGTCCGGCGAGGGGTGACGGCCCGCGCCGGTGGGACGCGGGTTAGCGTGCGGCGGTGAGCGACGAGATGCGGTGCGAGCGGATCCGGTACGTCGGCGCCGACGGCGACGAGGTCGAGGCCTACACGGCCCGGCCGCTGGGCGGCGGCTCCCGCGGGGGTGTGGTGGTCCTCCACCACATGCCCGGGTGGGACCGCGCGACCAAGGAGATCACGCGCCGGTTCGCCGAGCTCGGCTACGACGCGGTTCTGCCGAACCTGCACTACCGCGACGCGCCCGGCGCCGACCCCGACGACGCCGCAGCCGCCTCGCGCGCCAATGGCGGCGTGCCCGACGACCGCTTCCTCGGCGACACGGCCGGCGCGCTCGAGTGGCTCCGCTTGCTCGACACCTCGAACGGCAAGGTCGGCAGCATCGGCTACTGCTCGGGCGGACGGCAGTCGCTGCTCGCCGCGACGGCGCTGCCCCTCGACGCGGCGGTCGACTGCTACGGCGGCAACGTCGTGCGCCCCGCCCCCTCCGACTTCCCCATCCGCATCGCGCCGATCGACGACCGGGTGCCCGACCTGCGCTGCCCGCTGCTCGGGCTGTTCGGCGAGGAGGACCACAACCCCTCGCCCGAGGACGTCGCCCGGCTCGAGGAGCTGCTGCAGGCCGCCGGCAAGGACTACGAGTTCCACACCTACGAGGGCGCCGGCCACGGCTTCTTCGCGAGCAACCGCCCGGCCTACCGGGTCGCGGCGGCCAACGAGGGGTGGGAGCGGATCGCCGCCTTCTACGCCCGGACCCTGGGCTGAGGAGGCCTCCGATGTGCACCTACGCCACGGAGCAGGTCGACATCCAAGGCAGCGGCAAGGGCCGTGACGGGTGGTTCGCGGTGAGCTCGGCGACCGTCTACTACGACCACCCGGTGCACCACCTCGCCGGCCACACGCTCAACATCGACTTCGCCGACCGCTCGGCCGGGCCCGCCGCGCGGGTGGCGGTCGAGCTCACCGCGGAGTCGGCTGAGGCGCTCGTCGCGGCCATCACGGCGGCGCTCGCCTCCGTGCCGCCGGAGATCCGCGCCGCGGGCTGAGCTGCGCTCTGCCTGGTCGCTGCGTGCGGCGAGCGCCGTGACCAGGTCGTCGGCGAAGCGCCGACGCGGGCGAGCACCACCTCCAGCGTCCGCAGCGCTCCCCCGCCGCGCTGCGCCGGCGCGACGTTGACCCACGCAACCGCAGCCCGACACCTCGGTGCCGCCGACCAGCCGGTCGAGCAGGTCCTTCAGGCTGCCGGGCAGCGTGCCGGAGTTCGTCGAGCGGCGCCGGGTGCTGCCGCTGACCAGCAGCAGCCTCACCTGCCGCTGCCCCGGAGCCGCGGCACGGTCCCTGCCCCCGCGGGCGCGGCGGCGCCGGCCGTGGCTCGCGCCCACCCGGCCAGGTCGCCGGCGGCGATGCCGTGGGGCGGGAGCGCTGCGTACGCGTCGAGCCGGTCCGCCGCCCGCAGCAGCAGCGCACGGGCCCCGCGCGCGTTGCCGCGCGCCAGGTGCGTCAGCCCGACGCACAGCTGGGCCAGGCCCTGCCACAGCTCGCGCTCCTGCGCGGGTGCCGCCTTCCACGAGCCCTCGAGCACCTCGTGCGCGTGGAAGGGCCGGCCGAGGTCGAGCAGCCGCTGCGCCTCGGCCAGCGCGTCGAGCGGCGGCAGCACGAGGCCGTCGGGCACCCGCTCGACCCCGGTCGACCCGTAGGGCAGCGGCCGGCCGAGCTCGTCGCGCGGGCGGGCGCTCGCCGCTCGACCGCTCGCGTCGCGGTCGCGCTCGGTCACCGGTCGGGCTCGGGGTCGTCGAGCCAGCCGAGCAGCAGGCGTACGAGCTCCTCCGGCCGCTCCTCCTGCGGGAAGTGGCCGACGCCGGCCACCAGGTGCCAGCGGTAGGGCGCCTCGACGAAGCGGTCCGAGCCGGCCGCCGAGCGGGGCAGCACCGCGCCGTCGGCGGCACCGTGCAGGTGGAGCACCGGCACGCGCACGGGCTCGCGCATGCCACGGGCGTAGCGGGCGCCGTCCGGGCGCACCATCGAGCGGACCGCCCAGCGCGAGTACTCGAGCGAGCAGTGCGCGACGCCGGCGACCTGCACCGCCTGCCGGTAGACAGCGGCCTCCTCGGCCGAGGGCCAGCCCGGCGCCGCCCACGCGCGCAGCAGCTGCTCGACGTAGGCGCCGTCGGACTCGGTCAGCCGGCGCTCCGGCAGCATCGGGGCCTGGAAGCCGAGGACGTGGCGGCTGCGCCGCAGCTGGCGCAGGTCGCCGGCGACGGCCGAGCGCATGCGCAGCGGGTGGGGAGCGGCGATCGCGGCCAGGCGGCGCACGACCTTCGGGTGCGCGACCGCGGTGGTCCAGGCGAGCATCCCGCCGAGGCCGTGCCCGACCAGGACGGCGTCGGCGCTGCCGAGCGAGCGGACCACCCCGGCGATGTCGGCGGTGAGCGTCGCAGGGTCGTAGCCGCGAGGGGTCTTGTCGCTCGCGCCGTAGCCGCGCAGGTCCATGGCGGCGGCGCGGTAGCCGGCGGCCGCGAGCGCGGGCAGGACGTGGCGCCAGGTCCACCACATCTGCGGGAAGCCGTGCAGGAGCAGGACCAGCGGACCGGTGCCGGCCTCGGCGACGTGGAAGCGGGCGCCGTTGGCGGCCACCATCCGGTGCTCCCACGGCCCGTCGAGCAGGACGCTCGACGCGTCCTTCACCGCCCACGCTCCCGCATGCGGGAAGCCTCCCACAGACGAGCGACGCCGAGCGCTCCGCCGGGGGGGCCGGTGGAGCGCCGAGCGCCCTCGCGGGAGCTAGTGGAGCGCCGAGCCCTTCAGCGTGGCGACCGAGTCCTTGGTGGTGCGGATGGTCGCCTCCGGAACGGAGATCTTCTTGAGCTGCCGGATGCCGATGAAGACCACCGCGCCGGCGACCAGCAGGAGCACGCCCGCGACGATCAGGAACGCCCACCCGGGGGCGAGGCCCAGCGACGCGAGGCCGTAGGCGGCGGCGATGAGCAGCAGGATCAGCGCCAGGAAGGCGAAGAACCCGGCCACGATGAACATGGCGCTGCCGAGGACGCCGTGCTTGACCTCGTCCTTGACCTCGTGCTTGGCGAGCTCGATCTCGGAGCGCACAAGGGCTGAGAGGTCCTTGGTGGCGGAGGCGACCAGCGCGCCCAGCGACGGCTCGTGCGAGGTCGGCGAAGACGGGATCGGTTGGGACACGGGCGCCTCATTCTCTGGACCGCGGTACGACGTCGACATGATCGCACCCCTACTGGTGGTCGGGCGTACCCCGGCGGCGACGCGCCCGAACCCCGCCTACTCGTCGCCGCCCGCGCTCGCCGGGAGCTTCGCGCTGATGAGGTCCATGACCGTGGAGTCGGCCAGGGTCGTCACGTCGCCGACCGAGCGGTTCTCCGCGACGTCGCGCAGCAGCCGGCGCATGATCTTGCCTGAGCGGGTCTTGGGCAGCTCGGGCACGATCATGATCTGGCGCGGCTTGGCGATCGGGCCGATCTCCTTGCTGACGTGGTTGCGCAGCTCCTGCACGATCTCGGCACCGGCCGCCTCGTCCTCGCCGACGGTGCCGCGCACGATGACGAACGCGACGATCCCCTGCCCTGTGGTGGGGTCGGTCGCCCCGACGACGGCGGCCTCGGCGACCTTCGGGTGCGAGACCAGGGCCGACTCGACCTCGGTCGTCGAGATGCGGTGGCCGCTGACGTTCATGACGTCGTCGACGCGGCCGAGCAGCCAGATGTCGCCGTCCTCGTCCTTCTTGGCGCCGTCACCGGCGAAGTAGCGGCCGGGGAATCGCGACCAGTAGGTCTCGGCGTAGCGCGTGTCGTCGCCCCAGATGCCGCGCAGCATCGAGGGCCAGGGCTCGGTCAGCACGAGGTAGCCGCCACCGCCGTTGGGCACCGGCTCGCCGCGGTCGTCGACGACCTCGGCGCTGATGCCGGGGAGCGGGCGCTGGGCGGAGCCCGGCTTCAGCGTCGTGACGCCGGGCAGCGGGCTGATCATCAGCGCACCCGTCTCGGTCTGCCACCACGTGTCGCAGACAGGGGTCTCGTCGTGCCCGACGACCCGGCGGTACCAGACCCAGGCTTCGGGGTTGATCGGCTCGCCGACGCTGCCCAGCAGGCGGATCTTCGACAGGTCGTGGGCGGCCGGGATCTCCTCTCCCCACTTCATCATGGTGCGGATGAGGGTGGGGGCGGTGTAGAGGATCGTGACGCCGTACTTCTCCGCGATCGACCAGAGACGGCCGCGGTCGGGAGTGTCGGGGGTGCCTTCGTACATCACCTGCGTCGCACGGTTGGCGAGCGGCCCGTAGACGATGTAGGAGTGCCCGGTGACCCAGCCGATGTCGGCCGAGCACCAGTAGACGTCGGTGTCGGGCTTGAGGTCGAAGACGTACTTGTGGGTGTAGGCGACCTGGGTGAGGTAGCCGCCGGTGGTGTGCAGGATGCCCTTGGGCTTCGCGGTCGTGCCGCTGGTGTAGAGGATGTAGAGCGGGTGCTCCGAGTCGTGCGGCTCGTAGGCGTGGGTGTCCGGCTGCCGGTCGACCACCTCGTGCCACCAGACGTCGCGGCCCTCGTGCCACTCGACGTCCTGCTTCGTGCGCTGCACCACCAGCACCTTCTCGACGCTGCTCGTGCGCGAGACGGCCTCGTCGACGGCGGGCTTGAGCGCCGAGGGCGCGCCCCGGCGGAAGCCGCCGTCGGCGGTGATGACCAGCTTGGCGCTGGCGTCGTCGATGCGGCTGGCCAGGGCGTCGGCGGAGAAGCCGCCGAAGACCACCGAGTGCGGCGCGCCGAGCCGAGCGCACGCGAGCATCGCGAAGACGGCCTCGGGGACCATCGGCAGGTAGATCGCGACCCGGTCGCCCTTGGCGACGCCGAGCTCGGTCAGCGCGTTGGCGGCCTTGCACACCTCGCGCTGGAGGTCGGCGTAGGTGATGGTCCGGGTGTCGCCGGGCTCGCCCTCCCAGTGGATCGCCACCTGGTCGCCGTGCCCGGACTCGACGTGCCGGTCGACGCAGTTGTAGGCGACGTTGAGCGTGCCGCCGACGAACCACTTCGCGAACGGCGGCTGCCAGTCGAGCGCGGTCTCCCACGGGGTGTCCCAGCTCAGGTCGCGGGCCTGGTCCTCCCAGAAGCCGACCCGGTCGGCCGCCGCGCGCTCGTACATCTCGGCCCGCGCGTTGGCCTGGGCCGCGAACTCGGGGCTGGGCGCGAACCTGCGCTCCTCGTGCAGGAGGTTCGACAGGCCCTGCTCCGCCGTGCTGTCGCCGTCGCTCACGATGCTCCTTCGCGTCGCCAGGTGTGCGGCCGCCTCAGACCGCCGGGCCCCAGCCTGCCAGCCCGGGCGCGCGGTCGTGCGCGAGGGTCCGCCGCCTGTGCGTACACGTCGGCGCGCCTACGCTGCGCCTGTGGACATCGTGGACCTCGCGCCCGGCGACCCCCGCGTCGTCGACGACGCGCTGCCCGTCCTGCTCGCCCTCCGCCCGCACCTGAGCGCCGAGAGCCTCACGTCGGTCTACGCCGAGGGCCACCCGCAGGGACTGCGCCTGACCGCCGCCTACGTCGAGGGCCGGTGCGTCGGCGTCGCCGGCTGGCGCGTCGTGGCGCTGACCTGGCTGGGGCGCAAGCTCTACGTCGACGACCTGGTGACGGCCGAAGGTGAGAGGTCCAGCGGCGTCGGGAAGGCGCTGCTCGACGAGCTGGAGGCGCGTGCCCGCGCCGCCGGGTGCACGGCGCTCGACCTCGACTCGGGCGTGCAGCGCGCCGACGCGCACCGGTTCTACATGCGCGAGCGGATGTCCATCTCGGCCTTCCACTTCACCAAGCTGCTCTAGCGGCGCTCAGCCGCGCGGCACGCCGCCCTCGCTCGGGCGCCCGGCGCAGGTGTCGAGCCAGGTGTCGGAGGCCACGTCGTCGAGGGTGCCGCTGGGCAGCGCCCCGTGCGTGGCGCTGCCCTGGGAGCCGGTCCACGTCAGGTCGCCGACCGCGGGATCGGGTCGGGCGCGGTCGCAGTCGGGCCCGGTCCAGCGGAGGCGCAGGGTCGCGTCACCGTGCCCCGGCACGCGCAGGCCGCTGGTGGGCAGCTGCGGCGCCATGCCGGCCGGGAGGCCCTCGACCCCGCGCACGACCAGTGCCGTCCCGTCGCCGTTGTGCAGCGGGACCGAGAGCGACAGGCCGTCGCCGCCGTCGGCCAGGGCCACCGGGCCCGCCGTGAGCCCCGGACTGTCGCCCGCGGCGCCCACCACCGCCGCGGGTGCGGCGCTCGCCGACGCCCGCGACGGCGGGTCGACCTCCTTGGTCGAGCCTCCTAGCAGCTTGAAGCCGCCGCCCACGAGCAGCACGACGACGGCCGCCGAGGCGGTCGCGCGCACGGCTGGTGCGCCCTGCGCCTTCACGCGGGCCCGGTCGTGCGGGTCATGCGGGTACGGGGTGGACCCGCCGCGACGACGCCCACCACACCGCGACAGCGGTCACGGCGGCTACGACGAGCGCCGCGAGCAGCGAGCGCTGCGCGGGGGAGCGGTCGCGCAGGCGCACGGGCCTGGTGAAGACGAGCACGGGCCAGCCGCGCGCGACGGCTTCGCGGCGCAGGCCGCGGTCGGGGTTCACGACGCTCGGGTGCCCGACCGCCTCGAGCATCGGCAGGTCGGTGACCGAGTCGCTGTAGGCGTAGCTGCGGGCGAGGTCGTAGCCCTCCTGCTCGGCCAGCCGGCGCACGGCCGCGGCCTTGGCCTCGCCGTAGACGTAGGTCGCGATCTCCCCGGTGTAGCGGCCCTGCTCGACCACCATCTCGGTGGCGACGACGTGGGCGGCGCCCAGCAGGTCGCCGATCGGTCGCACCACCTCGGCCCCGGACGCGCTCACGACCACCACGTCGCGCCCGGCGGCCCGGTGCGACGCGATCAGCGCGGCCGCCTCGGCGTAGACGATCGGGTCGATGAGCTCGTGGAGCGTCTCGGCCACCAGCGACTTGACCAGCGCGACGTCCCAGCCGGCGACCAGCCGGGTCAGGTAGGCCCGCATGCGCTCGACCTGGTCGGAGTCGGCGCTGCCCATGACGTAGGAGAGCTGGGCGTACGCGCTGCGGAGCACTCCGCGGCGCGTGAGCAGGCCGCCCTTGTAGAACGACCGGCTGAACGCCAGCGTGCTGCTCCGGGCGATGACCGTCTTGTCGAGGTCGAAGAAGGCCGCGCGTCGACCGCTGCCGCCGTGCACGTGGTCCCGGTCGTGGTCTCGGCTGTCGTCGCTCAGAGCGGTCGCACGTCGCGGATAGCCGCCGGCGGAGCCGTCCTGCGAGGGGTCCGCGACGTCCGAGGAGCCGGCCACGTCTCGAGGATAGGCACGAGGGGCGGGCTCCCGCCGGCGGGGCGCGTCGTTTGCCTTTTGACCAGTTCGGGTACACGATTGACGAGACCGTGAGGGCCTAGCCCGAACGGCCACCGCGCGAGCCGGCTCCTCCCCCCCGAGCCGGACGCGAGGAGATGGACAGCCCCCGCTACCCCCCCCAGCGGGGGCTGTCCCATCTCCGACGTCGTGTCGTCGCTCCCGCAGGCGTCCGTCGTCCACAGGTCGACGCCCTCGTCTCCCTGGCTGTCCACAGGCTCTCGGACGCTGCTCGACCCGCCGTCCTGCTCCGCGCGACGCTCTCGGCACCCGCCCGTCGCCTGGAGGTCCCGCCGTGCCAGCTCCGCCGTCCCACGTGCTCGTCGTCACCGGCGACCCGTCGCTCGGCGACCCGGTACGCCGCCTGGCCGAAGCAGCGGGCCTGTCGAGCACCGTGGTGCCCGCGGCTCCGTCGCCGGGCGAGTGGCTCGCCGCCGACCTCGTCGTCGTCGGCTCCGACTGCGTCGCTGGCCTGGCCGACCGGCTGCCCCGCCGGCGCGGCGTCGTCGTCGCCCTGGCCGAGGAGCGCGACACCGCGGCGTGGAGCGCCGCCGTGGCCCTCGGCGCTGAGTCGGTGGTCGTGCTGCCCGGCGAGGAGGCGCACCTGCTCGGGCTGCTGACCGCCGGTGCCACGGGCGCGTCGCCGCCGGCCCCCCTCGTCGCCGTGGTGGGCGGACGCGGCGGCGCGGGAGCCACGACGCTGGCCTGCGCGCTGGCCGGCGCCGGTGCCCGGCGCCGCCTGCGCACCGTGCTGGTCGACGCCGACCCGCTGGGCGGCGGGATCGAGCTGGCGCTCGGCGCGGAGGGCTCGACCGGCCTGCGCTGGTCCGAGCTGCCCGCCGGGGGCGCCGGCCTGCCCCCGTCGGCGCTGACCCGACGGCTGGCGGTGGTCGACGGCGTGCACGTCCTCGCGTGCGAGCGCGACGGCTCGCTCGAGGTGCCGGCTCAGGCCGTGGCGCCGGCCCTCGCAGCCGTGCGGAGCGACGCGGACCTCGTCGTCGCAGACCTGCCCCGTCACCTCGGCGCAGCGGGCCGGCTCGTCCTCGAGGCGGCCACGCTGGCGCTGCTGGTCGTGCCCGCCGAGCTGCGTGCCGCGGCCGCCGCCGCCCAGGTCGCCGCGCTGGTCCGCTCGACGGCGGTCGAGCTCCAGGTGGTCGTGCGCGGGCCCGCGCCAGGCGGCCTCGACGCCGAGCTGGTCGCCGGCGCGCTGGGGCTGCCGCTCAGCGGCGAGCTGCGCGCCGAGCCCGGCATCGAGGTGTCGTTCGAGCGCGGCGTGCCGCCGGGACGCGGCGGCCGCGGGCCGCTCGCCGCCTACTGCGCCCGGCTGCTCGACCGCGTCGCGCCGCTCGTCGACCCCGTCGCCGGATGAGCGATCTCCTGCCGCGCCCCGACGAGGCGCTGATGCGCAGGCTGCGCGGTCGGCTGGCCGCCGAGCCGGGGCTGCCTACGACGGCGCGGCTGGCGGCGCTGGTGCGCGAGGAGGCCGCGCTGCTCGGTGGTCCGGCGCTGCTGCACGTCGTCGAGGCCCTGCGCGCCGAGCTGGCCGGTGCGGGCCCGCTCGAGGTGCTCCTCGCCGACCCCGCCGTGACCGACGTGCTGGTCAACGGTCCCGACGACGTGTGGGTCGACCGCGGGGCGGGGCTGGTGCGCGCCTCCGTCGGCTTCGACGACGAGGCCGACGTGCGCCGGGTCGCCGAGCGCCTGTCGGCGCGCGCGGGCCGCCGGCTCGACGAGGCGTCCCCCTGGGTCGACGGCCGGCTCCCCGGCGGGGTGCGCCTGCACGCCGTCCTGCCGCCGGTCGCGGCCGACGGCACGCTCGTGTCGCTGCGCGTCCCGGCCCGCGAGGCCTTCACGCTCGAGGGGCTGGAGGCCTCGGGCGCAGTCGCACCCCGGGCGGCCGAGCTGCTCCGGCTGCTGGTGGCGAGCCGGCTCTCCTTCGTCGTCACCGGCGGCACGGGCAGCGGCAAGACGACGCTGCTCGGCGTGCTCCTCGGGCTCGTCGACGCGCGCGAGCGCCTGGTCCTCGTCGAGGACACGGCGGAGCTGCGGCCCGACCACCCGCACGTCGTCCGTCTCGAGGGGCGCCCGCCGAACCTCGAGGGCGTCGGCGCGGTGCACAGCCGCGACCTGGTGCGCCAGGCGCTGCGCATGCGCCCCGACCGGCTCGTGGTCGGAGAGGTACGCGGTGGCGAGGTCGTCGAGCTGCTCGCCGCGCTCAACACCGGCCACGAAGGCGGGTGCGGCACGCTGCACGCGCGCTCGGCCGGCGCGGTCCCCGCGCGCGTGGAGGCGCTCGCGACCGCTGCGGGCCTGGGCAGGGAGGCGGCGCACGCGCAGCTGGCCGCCGGGCTCGACGCGGTGGTGCACGTCGGGCGCGACCGGAGCGGTGCCCGCCACGTCGACTGCATCGCGCTGGTGAGCCGCCCGGCGGGCGAGGCCTGGTGCCGCGTGGAGCCGGTGTGGGAGCGGTCGACCGGTGACGGGCCTGCCGCCGCGGATCTCCACGAGCTGGCCGACCGGCTCGGTGGTGGCCGGTGAGCGCTCCGTTCGCGCCTCTCGAGGTGCGGCTCCTGGTCGCCGCCTGCGGCACCTGCGTCGCGGCGGGCGCGGTCCTCCTCGGCTCGGGATCCCCAGCGCGCCTGCGCCGGGTGGTCCCGGCGGCTGCGATCCCTGCCAGCTCGAGGCCCCCTGCCGCTGCGGCAGGGGGCGTCGCAGCCCTCGTCGTCCTGGTGCTCCTGTCGGGCGTCCCCGCTGCGCTCGTGACCTGCGCCGTCGCGCTGCTGGTCGTCGTCCTGCGCCGACGGGCGGTCCGGCACCGCGCCGTCGAGCAGCGCCGAGCGGCCGTCCAGGCGGGGACGACGGCGCTCGCGGCCGCCCTGCGCGCCGGCCTCCCGGCGCACGCGGCGTGGCGCGAGGCCGCCGGTGCCACCGACGACGCAGGGGGTGCTGACCTCCTTCTGGCCACGTCGAGGGCGCCCGTCGTCGGTGCCGACGTCGCCGAGGAGCTGCTCATGGCCGCTCGGCGAGCAGGTGCCGAGGGCCTCGGCAGGGTCGCGGTCTGCTGGCGCGTCGGTAGCGGCGCGGGCGCGGGTCTGGCGGCCTCGCTCGACGTCGTGTCCGACGGGCTCCAGGCCGACCAGGCGCTGCGCCGGCAGGTCGCGCTCGAGCTGGCCGCGCCGCGCGCCACCGCGCGGGTCCTCGCGGTGCTGCCGCTGGCGGGGGCCGGGCTCGGCGCCGCCGCGGGCGCCCGACCGTGGGAGGTGCTGCTGCTGACACGGCTCGGCCACGCCTGCCTCGCTGTCGGCACCGCACTCGCAGTCGCCGGCTTGGGATGGGTGGAGGCGCTGGCCCGCCGCGCGCAGCCCCGGTGAGCGCGGCCCTCGCCGCAGGTCTGCTCGCGTGGGGCGGCGTGCTCCTCCTGCAGCCCGGTCGCGCGCCGGCGAGGCGGCTCCGCCGGGTGCTGCCGCCTGCCGGGGGCTCGGCGCGACGGCGTCGGTCGACCGGCGCCCTGCGCGCCCGGCTGCGGCGGCGGGCGGCGGCCACCCACGCCGAGGACGACGCCGTGCTCGCGTGCGACCTGCTCGCTGCATGCCTGCTGGCCGGCTCTCCCGTGCAGACGGCGTTGGCCGTCGTGGGCGCGTCCGTGAGCCGTGCCCCGGGCAGGACGGGCGCTGCAGAGGAGGCGCTGCCCGGTTCGGTGGGCGCGGCGCTCGCGTCGGCCGCGTCTGCGGTCCGCCTCGGCGCCGGACCGGCGGAGGCGGCCGAGCAGATGGTCGCGGCCGCTCCGGCCCTCGCGGGAGTGGCGCGCGCCGTCCAGCGCAGCGCGACGGCGGGCACGCCACTCGCGCCGGCCCTGCTCCGACTGGCGGCCGACTCACGGGCCGACCAGCGGTGGCGGGCCGAGGCGAGGGCCCGGCGTGTCGGCACCTACGCCGCCCTCCCGGTCGCGCTGTGCTTCCTGCCCGCCTTCGTCCTGCTGGGCGTCGTGCCCCTCGTCGTCGGCCTCGGCGACCAGCTGGTGCGCCTGTGACGCGACTGTCCACAGGACGCCTGGCCCGCGGCGCCGGTCATGCACAGGCGCCGCCCGCAGCGGGGCGGCAGGCCGGGTCCGGTAGCGATGCTCGGCGTCGACCACACGCAGCAGGCGCCACCGGCGCCGCGACGAGGAGGCGACATGACGAGCACCACCGAGCCGGGACACGCACAGGCGCGAGGGGCCGAGGCGCTGACGACCGGGACGCCGCCCGACCGGCGGCGTCGACGGCTCGAGCGGCAGCGTCGACGGCTCGAGCGCCTGCGGGGCGACGCGGGCATGACGACGGCGGAGTACGCGGTAGGCACCGTCGCCGCGTGCGCGTTCGCCGGGCTGCTGCTCAAGGTGGTCACCAGCGCGACGGTGTCCGGCCTTCTCACCGGTGTCGTCGAGCGCGCCCTCTCGGCAACCGGGTGAGGCCCGTGCCTGAAGGTGACGCCGGGATGGTGACGGTCGAGGCGGCTGTCGTGCTGCTCGCGGTCGTCCTGGTGCTCGCAGGCTGCCTGTGGGGCCTCGCCGTCGGCGACTCGCAGCTGCGGGTCGACGACGCTGCCGGTCTCGCTGCCAGGGCCGCCGCTCGCGGCGAAGCTGACGACCGGGTGCGGGCGGTGGCGCTCTCCGCCGCACCCGACGGTGCCCGGGTCGTGGTCGAGCGCAGCCAGAGCTCCGTGGCCGTCACCGTCGTGCGGACCGTCACAGGGCCCGGGCTGCTCGGCCGGCTGTCGACGACCGTGCGCCGCCGGGCCGTCGCCGCGCGGGAAGACGCGGTCGTGGCGGTGTCGCCGTGAAGCGGCGGCCCGCACCGGCCGGTCGCCGCGACGAGGGGTTCGCCACGGTCCTGGCGGTCGCGGTGCTCGGCGTCCTGCTCGCCGTGACGGGCAGCGCGCTGCTGGTCGCGGCGGCGGCGACGGCACGTCACCGGGCTGCTACGGCGGCGGACCTGTCGGCGCTGGCCGGTGCCGGAGCGCCGCTCGGGGCCGACGCGTGCGCCCTCGCCGCCCGCGTCGCCGCCGACAACGGCGCCGCCGTGGCGACCTGCGACCAGGAGGCGGGCGGCGCCGTCCGCGTCACCGTCTCGGTGCCCGTGCCGCTGCTCGGGCGCGCCGTCACTGCCGTCGCGCGGGCGGGGAGGTGAGCCCTCAGATGCTGGTCGAGCCGGAGCCGGAGACCCGGCTCTCCTCTGGGCTGGGGCCGTCGCCGGCGACGCCCGACCCGGTGGCGGCGGCGCGGCGCTCCTGGGCGGTGAGGTCGACGGTCCGCCTCTCCTCCCGCTGGCTGGCGGGGGCAGCAGCGCGTTCGGGGCTGCGCTCCTGCTGGCGGAGCCGCGACTCGAGCTCGGCCTTCTCGGCCTGCAGGCGCTCGAGCTCGGAGCTGCGCCCGCGCTTGAGCTCCTTCATCTCGCGGTGGCGCCGGCGTGCGTGGACCGACCAGGTCTTCAGCAGCCACAGCCCGGCCATCACGAGCAGACCTGCGACGACTCCGGCGGCGAAGATCTCGCGCGCGGAGGTGTCGATCGTCTGTCCGAGCACGTCGACGGTCACGGCGTCCGTCGCCTGGACGGCGACGACGACGCAGGCGCCCACTCCCAGGACGAGCAGGACCAGTGCGAGCACGATCACGGCGGGCTCCCTTCCTCGCAACGACGATGCCCGCTGCCGCACCGGTCCATGCGGGCAGAGCGCCACCGACCGAGCGGGCGGGGCGACGGGCGCCGAGGCGTCAGACCGGCGCGCCGGCAAGGACGACGTCGAGCAGGCGCACTGCGCCGGCCTTGTCGAGCGGGTCGTTGCCGTTTCCGCACTTGGGCGACTGCACGCACGACGGGCAGCCGGTCGTGCACGGGCACTCCGCGATGGCCGTGCGGGTCGCCCGCAGCCACTGCGCCGCGCGCGAGTAGCCGCGCTCGGCGAAGCCTGCCCCGCCCGGGTGGCCGTCGTGCACGAACACCGTCATCGCACCGGTGTCGGGGTGCAGGGCGGTGGAGAGCCCCCCGATGTCCCACCGGTCGCAGGTCGCGAACAGCGGCAGCAGGCCGATCGAGGCGTGCTCGGCGGCGTGCGCCGCACCTGGCACGTCGGCCGGCTCGAGCCGGGCTGCGACGAGCTGCTCGGGGGTCACCGTCCACCACACCGCCTTGGTGGTGAGCATCCGCGGCGGGAGGTCGAGCGGGTGCTCGCCGAGCACCTCGCCGGTCTGGACGCGTCGGCGCAGGAAGGCGACGACCTGGCTGGTGACCTCGACGGTGCCCAGCGACAGGCGCGCGTCCCCCCAGGGAGTGGAAGTCTCCTCGGCGAGGACGCGCAGGTCGGCGACCTCGCGCGCGGTCGTCGTCCAGTCGGGGTCTGCCGCGGACACGACAGCCACCCCGTCGTCGAGGTCGAGCTCGTGCACGACGAAGGTCTGGCCCATGTGCACGTGCACCGCGCCGGCGTGCACCTGCGAGTGCGAGGCGGCGGCGTCGACCGTGCCCAGCACGCGCCCCGTCGACCGCTCGACGATGCGCACGGGCGCCCCACCCGTGCCGCGCAGCCCGACGAGCGAGCTGGCCCGCTCGTGGCGGGTCCAGAACCACCCGCTCGGGCGCCGGCGCAGGGCGCCCCCCGCGGTGAGCGCGTCGAGCAGCCCCGGCATCGTCGGGCCGAACCACGCCGAGTCCTCCGGCGTCAGCGGCAGCTCGGCGGCAGCGGCGCACAGGTGGGGGGCCAGGACGTAGGGGTTCTCCGGGTCGAGCACCGTGGCCTCGGGCGGGCGGCCGACGACGTAGTCGGGGTGCCGCACCAGGAAGGTGTCGAGCGGGTCGTCGCGGGCGATCAGCACGGCCAGCGACTCCCGGCCGTCGCGTCCGGCACGACCGGCCTGCTGCCACATCGAGGCGGAGGTGCCGGGCCAGCCGGCCAGCACCACCGCGTCCATGCCGCAGATGTCGACACCGAGCTCGAGCGCGTTGGTGGACGCGACCGCGCGCAGCGCCCCCGACTTCAGCGAGCGCTCGATGGCGCGCCGGTCCTCGGGGAGGTAGCCCGCGCGGTAGGCCGCGACCGACCCGGCGAGCTCCCCGGCCCCGGCCTCCTCGAGCGAGCGCGCGCACTGCAGCGCCACGGTCTCGGCGGCCTTGCGCGAGCGCACGAAGGCGAGCGTGCGGGCGTCGTCGAGCACGAGGTCGGTGAGCAGGTCGGCCGCCTCCGCGGTCGCGCTGCGCCGGACCGGGGCGCCGTTCTCGCCGCTGCCCTCGGTGACCGGGGGCTCCCACAGGGCGAAGACCGTGCCCCCCCGCGGCGAGCAGTCCTCGGTCACCTCGGTGAACTCGAGCCCGGTGAGCCGGCGCGCCGAGCTGGCCGGGTCGGACACCGTCGCCGAGGCGAGCACGAAGGTCGGGTGGGCGCCGTAGCGCGCGCACACCCGGCGCAGGCGGCGCAGCACCGCCGAGACGTGGGAGCCGAACACGCCGCGGTAGGCGTGGCACTCGTCCACCACGACGTACGACAGCGAGCGCAGGAAGCGCACCCACCGCGCGTGGTCGGGCAGCACGCCGACGTGGAGCATGTCGGGGTTGGTCAGCACGACGTTGGCCCAGTCGCGCACCCACGCACGCTGCTCGCTCGGGGTGTCGCCGTCGTAGAGCGAGGCGCGCACGCCGTTGAGCTCGAGCCCGGTGACGGTGCGCAGCTGGTCGCCCGCCAGGGCCTTGGTGGGGGACAGGTAGAGCGTCGTCGAGCGCTGCCCCGCGGCCTGCGCGTCGAGGCTGCGGGAGAGCGCGGGCAGCAGGTAGGCCAGCGACTTGCCCGACGCGGTGCCCGTCGAGAGCACGACGTGCTCGCCGTCCCAGGCCGCCTGCGCCGCGGCCACCTGGTGGCCCCACGGCTGCGCGACGCCCCGGGCGACGAGCGCTGCCCGCAGGTCCGGGTGCACCCAGGAAGGCCAGGGCCGCGTACGCCCCGGTGCCGCCGGCACCTGGGTGACCGAGGTCAGCCGCTCGCGGCGGCCGGGACCCTGCAGCAGGGTCTCGAGCAGGCGCAGGCCGGGGCGCTGGGAGAGGTCCGCGGGCGCCTGGGCGTCCATGCCCTCGCCCGAGCGCGGCAGCACGACGGGCACGCCCGCGACGGGTGCAGCCGGCCGGGGCAGCCCTACGTCGCTGAGCTCGGGCAGCGCGGTCACCCCACCAGGATGCGCCACGTCCGGGCGTGCGTCCGACAGGCGCGTCGACCCGCTCCACGAGCGGTGCGTCACAGCCGCGACGAGCGATGTGTCACAGCCCGAGGTGCGCTTCCGATGGGTGATCGCTCCGGCGTTGGGCAGGACAGTGGTTGAATGCGCCGTTGAGCGATGCCGCTCAACGGCTTTGACCCCTTTTGCCAGGAGGATTCGTGGACCTGTCCCTGTCGACTCGCCCCGAGGGTGACAAGACGGTTGTCGAGGTGGGTGGCGAGATCGACGTCTACACCGCCCCGCGCCTGCGCGAGCAGCTCGTCGACCTCGTCGCCGACGGCAAGTACCACCTCGTCGTCGACATGGAGCGGGTGGACTTCCTCGACTCGACCGGCCTGGGCGTGCTCGTCGGCGGCCTCAAGCGCGTCCGCGCGCACGACGGCTCGCTGCGCCTGGTGTGCACCCAGGAGCGCATCCTGAAGATCTTCCGGATCACCGGGCTGACCAAGGTCTTCCCGATCCACGAGTCCGTCGAGGACGCCCTCGCCGCCACGGACTGAGGACGCTCGCCGTGGAGACGACGACCGTCACCGTGCGGTTCACCGCTCTGCCCGCGCACGTGCGGACCGCCCGGCTGGTCGCCGCGGCGGTCGCGCGTCGCTCGGGGGTCGAGGAGAGCGTCCTCGACGAGGTGCGCCTCGCCGTCGGCGAGGCGTGCTCGCGCGCCGTCGACCTGCACCGGCGCCACTGCCCCGGCGAGCCGGTCACGGTGGCGCTCACCGACGGCAAGACCTCGTTCTCCGTCGAGGTCGTCGACCGCGCCCCCGAGCAGGGCGACGCCGAGCAGACGCTCGGCCGCCTGGCTGAGCAGGGCGGCTCGGCCGTGCTCGAGCCCGCGACGGCCGCGGTCGTCGAGCAGGCGTCCTCCCCCGACGCCGCCGGCTACACCGACGAGGACGAGCAGCTCAGCGACGCTCTGGGGCTCGCTGTCATCTCCGGGCTCGTCGACGACCTCGAGGTGACCCGCAGCGCCACCGGCCTGGCGCTGCGCATGACCTGGCCGCTCGACGTCCCGGTCGCGGCCATCCCCGCACAGCACTAGGCCCCCACCAGCTGGGCCTCGACTAGCCCGTACGGGTGTCCGGCGGGCGCCTGGGCGTGCCCCGGGTGCTCGCGGCGCCTCCGGCGGGCTAGTCTGCGGTTCCGCTCGACGGGGAGTGCCTCCCGTCGTCGGGATCCGACGTCAAGGAGGACGTATGCCCGGGGTCTTCCCCAGTTCCGCCAGCCCGACCGGCGCCCTGCTCGCCGCCGACTCCACGCGGTCGGTGTCGCTGTCCGGCGGCAGCCTGACCCTCGTGGCGGTGGTCACCGTCATCGCGATCCTGTCGCTGGGCGCCGCCGCGTACTTCCGGCAGGAGGTGCTGGCGGCCGGCGAGGGCACGGTGCGCATGCAGGAGATCGCCCGCGCCGTGCAAGAGGGCGCCTCGGCCTACCTGAGCCGGCAGTTCCGCACCCTCGGCGTCTTCGTCGTCATCGTGTTCTTCGTGCTGTTCGCGCTGCCCGGCGACGCGAGCGTCCGCATCGGACGCTCGATCTTCTTCGTCGTCGGCGCGCTGTTCTCGGCCTCGATCGGCTACTTCGGCATGTCGCTGGCCGTGCGCGCCAACGTGCGCGTCGCGGCCGCCGCCCGCGACCAGGGCGCCGAGCCCGCGATGAAGGTCGGCTTCCGCACCGGCGGCGTCGTCGGCATGGCGACGGTCGGCCTCGGCCTGCTGGGCGCCTCGGTCGTCGTGCTGCTCTACCGCGACGACGCCCCCAGCGTGCTCGAGGGCTTCGGCTTCGGAGCTGCGCTGCTGGCGATGTTCATGCGCGTGGGCGGCGGCATCTTCACCAAGGCCGCCGACGTCGGCGCCGACCTGGTCGGCAAGGTCGAGCAGGGCATCCCGGAGGACGACCCGCGCAACGCCGCGACCATCGCCGACAACGTCGGCGACAATGTGGGCGACTGCGCCGGCATGGCCGCCGACCTGTTCGAGTCCTACGCCGTGACGCTGGTCGCCGCGCTCATCCTCGGCAAGGCGGCCTTCGGCGAGGAGGGGCTGGTCTTCCCGCTCATCGTCCCGGCCCTCGGCGCGCTGACCGCGGTCGCCGGCATCCTGATGACCCGCGCCCGCCAGGGCGAGAACGGCCTCAAGGCCATCAACCGGGCGTTCTACGCCTCGGCCGCCATCGCCGCCGTGCTGTGCACGGTCGCGGCGTTCGCCTACCTGCCGGGCTCCTACGGCGGCCTGCACGACGCGTTCGCCGACTCCGACGTCAACCCGCGGGTCGTCGCGATCTTCTCAGTCCTGCTCGGCATCGTGCTGGCGGCCGCGATCCTCGCCCTCACCGGCTACTTCACCGGCACCGACAAGACGCCGACCCGCGACGTCGGGCGCACCTCGCTCACCGGCCCGGCCACGGTCGTGCTCGCCGGCATCAGCCTGGGGCTCGAGTCGGCGGTCTACACCGCCGTCGTCATCGGCGCGGCGGTCTACCTGGCGTTCCTGCTGGGCGGCGGCTCGGTCGTGGTCTCGCTGTTCGCGATCGCCCTGGCCGGCTGCGGCCTGCTCACCACCGTCGGCGTCATCGTGGCGATGGACACCTTCGGCCCGGTCTCCGACAACGCCCAGGGCATCGCCGAGATGTCCGGCGACGTCACCGGTGCCGGCGCCCGGATCCTCACCGACCTCGACGCGGTCGGCAACACCACGAAGGCCATCACCAAGGGCATCGCGATCGCGACCGCCGTGCTCGCGGCGACCGCGCTGTTCGGCTCCTACAGCGACGCGTGGCAGACGGCGTTCACCAACGCCCGGGTCGACGAGTCCTCGCTGAGCGACTCGGTCGTCCACAGCCTGAGCCTGACGATCTCCGACCCCAACGTGCTGGTGGGCCTGATCCTCGGCGCCTCGGTGGTGTTCCTGTTCTCCGGGCTCGCCATCACGGCGGTCTCGCGGGCCGCGGGCGCGGTCGTCTACGAGGTGCGCCGCCAGTTCCGCGACCACCCGGGGATCATGACCGGCGAGACCCGGCCGGAGTACGGCAAGGTCGTCGACATCTGCACCCGCGACTCGCTGCGCGAGCTGGCCACCCCAGGCCTGCTGGCCGTCATGGCGCCGATCGCGGTGGGCTTCGGCCTCGGCATCGGCCCGCTCGCGGCCTACCTCGCCGGCGCCATCGCGTGCGGCACGCTCATGGCGGTCTTCCTGGCCAACGCCGGTGGCGCCTGGGACAACGCCAAGAAGATCGTCGAGGACGGCGCCCACGGCGGCAAGGGCTCGGCCGCCCACGAGGCGACGGTCATCGGCGACACCGTCGGCGACCCGTTCAAGGACACCGCCGGCCCGGCGATCAACCCGCTGATCAAGGTGATGAACCTGGTGGCGGTCCTGATCGCCCCGGCGATCGTCAAGCTGACGGTCGGCGACGACGCCAACACCGGGCTGCGCATCGCCATCGCGGTGCTGGCGCTGGCCGTCATCGTGGCCGCCGTGACGGTGAGCCGCCGTCGCGGGATCGCGGTCGGCGACGCCGAGCCCTCGGCCCGGGCTGGTGCTACCCGCTGAGCCCGGCCCAGCACGTCCCCGCACCGCCCGGAGCAGGCCCAGCCCTCGCTCCGGGCGGTGCGGCGCGTCTGCGTCGTGCGCTGGTCGACGCCGGCTACTCGGCCGACGGGGTGCTCGACATCCTCGGCCCGGCCGCGCAGGCCGCGCTCGAGCGCGGCGAGGGGGTCGCGGGCCTGCGACGCACCTCTCGCCCGGAGGTCGCGGGCAGCGCGCTCGCCGCACTCGTACGACTGTTCCTCCTCCAGCAGCGGGTGCCCGAAGATCAGGTGGCGGGCGCACTGCCGCTCGACCTCGTCGTGCCGGCCGGGATCGTCGCCGTCGAGGACGGGGAGGTGCGAGCGCTCGTCGACATCCGCCCCTACGGCGCCGACGACGGCCCGGGCGACGGGTGGTACATCACCGGCGACCTCGACAGCCGCCTCGACGTCGCCGTCCGCGAGGGCGCGGAGGTCCGCACCGACCACGTGCTCGGGGTCGGCGGGGCGAGCGCGACGCTGGCGCAGCTGGTGCCGCGCACCCCTGTCGGCCGGGCGCTCGACCTCGGCACCGGCGGGGCGGTGCAGGTCCTCCACCTGTCCAAGCACGCGCGCGAGGTCGTCGCCACCGACGTCCTGCCCCGGGCGCTCGCCTTCGCCCGGCTGACCGCGGAGCTCAACGGCGTCGAGGTCGAGCTGCGCGAGGGCAGCCTCACCGAGCCGGTGGCGGGCGAGCACTTCGACCTCGTGGTCTCGAACCCGCCGTTCGTCATCGGCGCGCCCGACGTGCACACCTACCGCGACGCCGGCCTGCCGCTCGACACGCTCGGGCGCCGCCTGCTCGCGGAGGTGCCGCCGCTGCTCGCGCCCGGCGGCACGTTCGTCATGATCGGCGACTGGGTGCGGCTGCGCGGCGAGGAGCGGTTCGAGCGCGTACGCAGCTGGCTCCCCGGCGCCGGCTTCGACTCCCTCGTCGTGGTGCGCGACCAGGAGGACCCTGCGTCGTACGTCTCCACCTGGCTGCGCGACGCGGGCGAGCACACCGCGCCGGACGCGCTCGAGCGCTACGAGCGCTGGCTCGACGGGCTCGAGGGCGCCGGTGTCGAGGCGGTCGAGTTCGGCTGGGTCGTGGTCCGCCGCCACGACGGCCCGGACTCGCGCGCCGAGGTGCTCGACTGGCCCCACCCCGTCGAGCAGCCGGTCGGCCCGTGGCTGGTCGAGCGCATGGACGCGGCGGTGGTCCTCGACGGGTCCGACGACGACGCGCTGCTGGCCACGGCCCTGCGGGTGCGCGACGACGTGCGCCAGGAGCAGCACGGCGCACCCGGCGACGAGGACCCCGAGACGATCGTGCTGCGCCAGCAGCGCGGGCTGCGCGAGGCGCGCACGGTGAGCTCCGAGGTGGCCGGGGTGGTCGGCGCCTGCGACGGAGACATCCCGCTCGGCGTCCTCGTCGAGGCAGTGGCCCAGGTGGTCGAGGTCGACGTGGCGCAGCTGCGGCCGCAGGTGCTCGGCGAGGTGCGCGAGCTGGTCCGCGCCGGGTTCGTCCTGGTCTGACTCCTCGGCGGGCCGGTCTTTCGGGGCGAGCACGCCGGGGTAGGGGACGAGGAGTCCACCTCGAGGAGATCCGTTGCCCCCCAAGCCCCACCAGGACCAGTCAGCCCCCGCCAAGGTGAGCCCCACCGGCGCCACGGAGCGGTCCCTGCCGCTGGTCCGCGACGCCCGCTCGCAGAGCGGTGACCACCTGACCACCGCGAACGGCCTGCGCGTCGACGACACCGACCACTCGCTGAAGGCGGGGCGACGCGGTCCCAGCCTGCTCGAGGACTTCCACCTGCGCGAGAAGATCACGCACTTCGACCACGAGCGCATCCCTGAGCGCGTGGTCCACGCGCGGGGTGCCGCCGCTCACGGCGTCTTCACGTCCTACGGCAGCGCGGCCAGCGCCACGAAGGCCGGTTTCCTGGCCGAGAAGGGCAAGCAGACGCCCGTCTTCGTGCGCTTCTCGACGGTCCTGGGCTCGCGCGGCTCTGCCGACACGGTCCGCGACACCCGCGGCTTCGCGGTGAAGTTCTACACCGACGAAGGCACGTTCGACCTGGTCGGCAACAACATGCCGGTGTTCTTCATCCAGGACGCGATCAAGTTCCCCGACGTCATCCACGCCGGCAAGCCGCACCCCGACCGGGAGATCCCGCAGGCGCAGTCGGCGCACGACACGTTCTGGGACTTCGTCTCGCTGCACACCGAGGCCACCCACCACGTCTTCTGGAACATGTCCGACCGGGGCATCCCGCGCTCCTACCGCACGATGGAGGGCTTCGGCGTCCACACGTTCCGCCTCGAGAACGCCGCGGGCGAGACCGTGCTCGCCAAGTGGCACTGGAAGCCGGTCGCCGGCGTGCACTCCCTGGTGTGGGAGGAGGCGCAGATCACCGCCGGCATGGACCCCGACTTCCACCGGCGCGACATGGCCGACGGCATCGAGAACGGCGCGTTCCTCGAGTGGGAGCTCGGTCTCCAGCTGCTGCCCGACACCCCTGACGAGATGTTCGAGGGCATCGACCTGCTCGACCCCACCAAGATCGTGCCGGAGGAGCTGGCGCCGGTGCAGCTCGTCGGACGGATGACGCTGAACGCCAACCCGACCAACTACTTCGCCGAGACCGAGCAGGTCGCCTTCCACCTCGGCAACCTCGTGCCCGGCATCCAGGTGACCAACGACCCGCTCCTGCAGGGTCGGCTGTTCTCCTACCTCGACACCCAGCTGACACGGCTGGGAGGCCCCAACTTCACCCAGCTGCCCATCAACCGGCCGCACGCCGACGTCAACGACAACCTGCGCGACGGCATGCACCAGACCGCCGTGCACACCGGGCTGGCGCCGTACCTCCCCAACAGCGTCGACGGCGGCGGCCCCAGGACCGCTGACGCGTCGGAGGGCGCCTACGTGACGCTCCCGACGCCGACGACCGGCGAGAAGGTACGCGGTGCAGCAGTCTCCTTCGACGACCACTTCACCCAGGCGCGCCTCTTCTACGTCAGCCTGACCCCGCTGGAGCAGGACCACGTCGTCGAGGCCTTCACCTTCGAGCTGGCGAAGGTGTTCGAGAAGGGCATCCGCGAGCGCATGCTCGCGAACCTCGCGCGCGTCGACACCGCCCTGGCGGGTCGCGTCGCCGTGGGGCTGGGCCTGCCGGTGCCCGAGGCGGTCGACCTCCCCGAGGTGGCGCCGTCGCCGGCGCTGAGCCAGATCTCGCCGGTGCCCGGTCCGGTCGCCGGTCGCGTGGTCGGCGTCGTGGCCGGCCCTGGCGCCGACCTGGCGGGCATCGCGTCCCTGCGCGACGCCCTGGCCGCGCAGGGCGCCGTGCTGCGGATCATCTCGCCGGTCGCCGGCGAGCTGGCCGACGGCACGCACGTCGAGATCGTCGACCGGGCGCTCTACGCGACGCGGTCCGTGGAGTTCGACGCCGTCGTGGTCGCCGGGGGAGCGGGCAGCCTGCGCCACCCGAAGCTCGACGTCCTGCTGCAGGAGGCCTTCCGCCACCTCAAGCCGCTCGGCGCGTGGGGCGACGGCGCCCTCGTGCTGAGGGCGGCGGGCGTCGCGCCGGAAGCCGCCGGCGTGCTCACCGCCGACGAGGCCGGCGCCGGCTTCGCCGAGCAGCTGGTCACGGCGCTCGGCCTGCACCGGGTCTGGGACCGCGCGCCGCAGGTCGTCCCGCAGCCCGCTCCCTGAGCTGCGGCAGCCCTGGTCCGGGGCCGGTGCCGCTAGCCGGTGCCGGCCTCGACCAGGGCGTCGTCGTCCAGCCGGTCGTCGACGCCCTTCGCGCGGGCGGTGAGAGTCACGCCCAGGCTCGCGACGCTGACCAGCACCAGCGCGACGACCGAGCGCAGGGTCAGCGACTGGCCGAGGATGACCAGCCCGGCGAGCGTCGCGCTCATCGGCTCCAGGCTCATCAGCACTCCGAACACCCGGGTCGAGAGCCGGCGCAGGGCCGCCATCTCGAGGCTGTAGGGGACGACCGACGACAGCAGCGCGACACCCACCGCGTGCAGCAGCAGGTCGCCGGAGGTGAAGGTGGGCAGGACGTGCTGCGGCTCGCGGAAGGCGGTCACGACGCCGGCCACCGCGGCGCCGACGGCGAGCGAGACGGCGAGCCCCTGCGTACCAGGCAGCAGCGCGCCGACCCGCGCGCTCGCCACGATGTAGCCGGCCCAGAACAGCCCGGCGACGAACGCGAGCACCAACCCGCGCGTCTGCGCGCCACCGGCGGCGTCGGAGATGCCGAGCAGCGCCACGCCCGCTGCGGCGAGCAGGGCGAAGGCCAGGTCGAGCAGACGGCGGGTCTGCACGAGCGCGAGCAGCAGCGGGCCGAGGAACTCGACGGTCACCGCCGCGCCCAGGGGGGCCGAGCTCAGCGCCTGGTAGAAGACGAGGTTCATCGCCGACATCGACAGGCCGAGCAGCACGGCTGCCAGCAGCGACGCGCGCGACCAGCGCCAGACCTTGGGCCGGATGGCGACGCACAGGACCAGCGCCGAGAGCAGCAGACGGAAGAAGACGACCGTCGTGGGCTCGAGCCGGTCGAACATCTTGGCCGCGACAGCGCTGCCGCACTGCACCGAGACGATCGCCCCGAGCACGAGCAGCGGGGACGGCACGCGCTCGAGCGGGGTCCTCACTGGGCCCATCCTCCCAGACCGCCCGGCGGAGCCGGGAACGCGCCGGTGCGGCGGTGCGGTTTGACAGGCGGGGCGGTGGTGGCGTCACACTCCGCCCTGTCGATCCGTACGCCGCTCGACACCGGCGCGTAGGTTCGATCCCGACGCTGTCGTTCGAAGTGAGGACCCCTGTGCCGCCCCGTACCCGCACCGCCACCGGCCGCCGCCTGGTGATCGTCGAGTCGCCGACCAAGGCGCGCAAGATCGCGGGGTACCTCGGCGACGGCTACGACGTCGAGGCCAGCGTGGGCCACATCCGCGACCTCCCGACGCCCAGCGAGCTCCCGGCCGACATGAAGAAGGGCCCCTACGGCAAGTTCGCGGTCGACGTGGACGCCGGGTTCGCCCCCTACTACGTCGTCGACAACGACAAGAAGAAGAAGGTCTCCGAGCTCAAGGCGCTGCTCAAGAACGCTGACGAGCTCTACCTCGCGACGGACGAGGACCGCGAGGGCGAGGCCATCGCCTGGCACCTGCTCCAGGTCCTGAAGCCGACCGTGCCCGTGCACCGGATGGTCTTCCACGAGATCACACCTGAGGCGATCCGCCGCGCGGTCGACAACACCCGCGAGCTCGACCAGCACCTGGTGGACGCGCAGGAGACCCGGCGCATCCTCGACCGGCTCTACGGCTACGAGATCTCGCCGGTGCTCTGGCGCAAGGTACGCGCGGGGCTCTCCGCCGGCCGCGTGCAGTCGGTCGCCACCCGCCTGGTCGTCGAGCGCGAGCGGGAGCGCATCGCGTTCCGCACCGCGTCGTACTGGGACGTCGAGGCGCAGCTCGAGCGCGCCGGCCAGCCCTTCGCCGCGCGCCTGAGCTCGGTCGACGGCTCCCGCGTGGCCTCGGGCCGAGACTTCACCTCGGAGGGCGTGCTGTCGTCCCGGGCCCAGGGCGCCGGCGTCCGGACCCTCGACGAGACGGCCGCGAGCTCGCTGGCGACCGCGCTCGAGGGCGCGCCGTTCACGGTGCGCTCGGTGGAGGAGAAGCCGTACTCCCGCCGTCCCGCCGCGCCGTTCATCACCTCCACGCTGCAGCAGGAGGCGAGCCGCAAGCTGCGCTGGTCGTCGCAGACGACGATGCGCGTGGCGCAGCGTCTCTACGAGAACGGCTACATCACCTACATGCGCACCGACTCGACGACGCTGTCGCAGTCGGCGCTCGACGCCGCCCGGTCGCAGGCGCGCGAGCTCTACGGCCCCGAGTACGTCCCCGACGTGCCGCGCCGCTACGAGAAGAAGGTCAAGAACGCGCAGGAGGCCCACGAGGCCATCCGCCCGGCCGGCGACGTGTTCCGCACCCCGGGCGAGGTGTCGGGAGAGCTGGCGCGCGACGAGTTCGCGCTCTACGACCTCGTCTGGAAGCGCACGGTCGCCTCGCAGATGGCGGACGCTCGCGGCACGACGGTGTCGGTACGCATCGGTGCGACCCCCCGCTCGGGCGCGTCGGCCTTCGCCGACGCCGAGTTCTCGGCCTCCGGCACGGTGATCTCGTTCCGCGGGTTCCTCGCGGCCTACGAGGAGGGGCGCGACGAGGACGCCGCCGCCCGCGCGGAGGAGCGTGAGCAGCGCCTCCCGGCCGTCGCCGAGGGCGACTCGCTGCAGGCGCTGAGCCTGAGCGCCGAGGGCCACGCGACCAGCCCGCCGGCCCGCTACACCGAGGCCACGCTGGTCAAGGCGCTGGAGGAGCGGGCCATCGGGCGCCCGTCCACCTACGCCTCGATCCTCGGCACCATCCTCGACCGCGGCTACATCTTCAAGAAGGGCAGCGCGCTCGTCCCGACGTGGCTCGCGTTCGCCGTGACCCGGCTGCTCGAGGAGCACTTCGGCGACCTGGTCGACTACGACTTCACCGCCGAGATGGAGGAGGACCTCGACCGCATCGCCGGCGGCAACGCCGACCGCGTCGAGTGGCTGCGCCGGTTCTACTTCGGCGAGGGCGACGGCTCGTCCGCTGGTGCGGGCGGCGGGGCTGACGGTCCCGACGAGCTCGGCGGGCTGAAGAGCGTCGTGGAGAACCTGGGCGACATCGACGCCCGTGAGGTCAACACGTACGACCTCGGCGAGGGCATCGCCGTGCGCGTCGGCCGCTACGGCCCCTACATCGAGCGCGGCGAGCAGCGCGCGTCGCTGCCCGAGGACCTGGCGCCCGACGAGCTGACGGTCGAGAAGGCGGAGGAGCTGCTCTCGGCTCCCTCGGGCGACCGCTCGCTCGGCACGGACCCGGCGACCGGCCGGGAGATCGTCGCGAAGGCCGGCCGCTTCGGCCCCTACGTCACCGAGGTGCTGCCCGAGGGCTCGCCGAAGTCGGCCAAGCCGCGCACCGGCTCGCTGTTCAAGTCGATGTCGCTCGACACCGTCACGCTCGAGCAGGCGCTGCAGCTGCTGACGCTGCCGCGCGTGGTGGGCGTCGACCCGGCCGACGGCGGCGAGATCACCGCGCAGAACGGCCGCTACGGGCCCTACCTGAAGAAGGGCACCGACTCCCGGACCATCGAGTCGGAGGAGCAGCTGCTCACGATCTCCCTCGAGGACGCGCTGAAGATCTACGCCCAGCCGCGCCAGCGCGGTCGCGGAGCAGCGCGCCCACCGCTCAAGGAGCTTGGGCCCGACCCGGTGAGCGGCTCGCCGATGGTGGTCAAGGAGGGCCGCTTCGGCGCCTACGTGACCGACGGGGAGTTCAACGCGACCCTGCGCAAGGGCGACACGGTCGAGGGCCTGACCCCCGAGCGGGCTGCCGAGCTGCTCGCCGACAAGCGGGCGGCCGGGCCGGCGACGAAGAAGACGGCGCGCAAGGCTCCGGCGAAGAAGGCAGCGGGCACGACGGCGAAGAAGGCGACGGCGAAGAAGACCCCGGCCAAGAAGGCGGCCAAGGCCGTCCCGGCAGCGGGTCGGTGACGCGGGGCGCTGTCAGGGCCCGCGGCTAGGGTGGCGGCGTGAGCTCGGCCGACCAGAACCCCGCGATCGTCTCCGGGCTGGGTGCTGCGCGGGGGCTCGGCGGCGACGTCCGCGGCGTCCTCGCCATCCCCACCTTCCGCCGGCTCTGGGCGGCGCTGTGCTTCGCCAGCCTCGGTGACTGGCTGGGCCTGCTCGCGCTCACGGCCTACGCCCAGGCGCTCTCGGCTGGCAGCTACAAGCAGGAGAACCTCGCCGTCGCGGCGGTGTTCCTGCTGCGCCTGGCCCCTGCCATGGTGATCGGCCCGCTCGCGGGCGTCGTCGCCGACCGGCTCGACCGGCGGTGGACCATGGTGGCGGCCAACGGCTTCCGCTTCGTCGTCATCGCCACCATCCCGGTCGTCGGGCAGCTGTGGTGGCTGTTCGCCGCGACGCTGCTCGTCGAGTCCGCGAGCCTGTTCTTCATCCCGGCCAAGGAGGCCACGGTCCCCAACCTGGTGCCGCGCGAGCGGCTCGAGGCGGCCAACCAGCTCAACCTCGCGGGCACCTACGGCTCGGCGCCGGTCGCCGCCGTGGTCTTCGTCGGGCTCTCCCTGCTCGCCCGGCTCCTCGGCGGCACGGACTCCGAGCAGGCCCTGCGCCCGGCGAGCGTCGCGCTCTACGTCAACTCCTTCGCCTTCCTCGTCGCCGCCGTGGTCATCGCCAGGCTGCGCGAGATCCCGCCGCACCCGCCGCGCCCGGCCGACGAGGAGCCGTCCGCGTGGCGGGCACTGGTCGACGGCTGGAAGTACGTCGGCTCCACCCAGGTCGTGCGCGGCCTGGTGTTCGCGATGCTCGGGGCCTTCGCGGCCGCCGGCGCCGTGATCGGGCTGGCCCGCACCTACGTCCGCGACCTGGGTGCGGGCGACGCGGGCTACGGCGTCCTGTTCTTCGCGGTCTTCCTCGGCCTCGCGCTCGGCATGGCGTTCGGCCCGCGGCTGCTGGCGGGCTTCAGCCGGCGGCGCATGCTCTGCCTCTCGATCGTCTGCGCCGGCATCGCGCTGGCCTTCGTCGCGCTGGTGCCCAACATCGTCATCGCGGTGATGTTCACCGTGCTGCTCGGCGCCTTCGCCGGCACGTCGTGGGTGACCGCCTACACGCTGATCGGGCTCGAGGTCGACGACGAGCACCGCGGGCGGGTCTTCGCCTCCCTCAACGTCATGCTGCGGGTCGTGCTCGTCGGCGTCCTGGCCCTCGCGCCGCTGCTGGCCGCGGCCATCGGCGTGCACCGGCTGACGCCGACCGACGAGTGGACCTGGACGCTGTCGGGCGCCGCGATCACGATGCTGCTGGCCGGCGTGCTGGCCGCGGTGCTCGGCGTCGTGTCGTTCCGCGCCATGGACGACCGCCCGGGGGTCCCGCTGCTCGCCGACCTCGTCGGCGCGCTGCGCGGCCGCCCGCTGCCGGAGCCGGGCCGCCAGCCCGTGGCCACCGGGTTCTTCCTCGTGCTCGAGGGCGGCGAGGCGGTGGGCAAGTCGACCCAGGTGCAGGCCGTCGCCGAGTGGGTGCGGGCCCGCGGCCACGAGGTCGTCGTCACCCGCGAGCCCGGCGGCACCGAGGTCGGTGCCAAGGTGCGCGCCATCGTGCTCGACCCGGGCACCGGCCACCTCGTGCCCCAGGCGGAGGCGCTGCTCTACGCCGCCGACCGCGCCCACCACGTCGGCACCCTCGTGCGCCCGGCGCTCGAGCGCGGGGCGGTGGTCATCAGCGACCGCTACGTCGACTCCTCGCTCGCCTACCAGGGCGCCGGCCGGGCCCTGCAGGTCGAGGACGTCGCCCGCATCTCCCGCTGGGCCACCGGCGGGCTGGTGCCCGACCTGACCGTGCTGCTCGACCTGCCGGCAGAGGTCGCGGCGGCCCGGCGGCAGGCCCGCGACGGCGGAGCCGGTGACCGGCTCGAGGCCGAGCCCACCGACTTCCACGAGCGCGTGCGCCGCGGCTTCCTCGAGCTCGCCACCTCCGCCCCGCACCGCTACCTCGTCGTCGACGCGACCGAGCCGGCCGAGGCCGTCAGCGAGCACATCCGCCAGCACCTGCGCGCCGTCCTGCCGTTGAGCGCCGTGGAGGTCGCGGAGCAGGAGCGCGTACGCCGTGAGGAGGCCGCACGCCTCGCCGAGGAGCGGCGCCAGCACGACGAGGAGCGCCGCCTCGCCGTCGAAGCCCGCCGCGCCGAGGAGGCCGAGCGCCGTCGCGCCGAGCGGGAGCGCAACGACGCCGCCATGCAGGAGGCGCTCCGCCAGGCGGCCGAGCAGGCCCGGCTCGACGCGCTGGCCGCCGAGCAGGCCGAGCGCGAGCGCCTCGAGCGCCAGCGCGCCGAGCGCGAGGAGCTCGAGCGGGCCCGGGTCGAGCAGGAGCGGCTCGACGCCGAGCGCGCGGAGCAGGAGCGGCTGGAGCGGGCCGAGCGGGAGCGGGTCGAGCTCGAGCGGGTCGAGCGCGAGCGGGCCGAGCGCGCCGAGCGCGAACGTGCCGAGCGCGAACGTGAGGAGCAGCACCGCGCCGAGTCCGCCGCTCGTGACGACGGCGAGAGCCGTGGCGCCCCGCTGCTCCGAACGCCTCCCCGGCTCGAGGACACCGCGCCTCTCGACGACGCGTCCGACGCCCAGACCCGCGAGCTCACCCTCGTCGACGAGATCTTCTCGATGGGATTCCACACCGAGCGCGCCGACGACGAGACCGCCGAGGAAGGCCCGAGCGGCTCGACCGGAGACGAGCGCGTCGACGGCGACAGCGACTCCTCCCGCGGGTGGCTCCGGTGAGCGTCTGGGACGACGTCGTCGGCCAGGAGCGGGTCATCGCCGAGCTCCGCGCCGCCGTGAGCTCCGCGGCCGACCTGCTCGCGGGCGGCCGCGGCGAGGCCATGACCCACGCGTGGCTGTTCACCGGCCCGCCCGGCTCGGGCCGCTCGGTCGCCGCGCGTGCCTTCGCCGCCGCCCTGCAGTGCGAGCGCGGTGGCTGCGGCCAGTGCACCGCCTGCCGCACAGCGCTGGCCGGCACGCACGCCGACGTCGAGGTCGTGACGACCCGGCTGCTCTCCATCGGCGTGGGTGTCGCGCGCGAGCTGGTGCAGTGGGCTACGCGCCGGCCGTCCGGCGGGCGCTGGCAGGTGGTCCTCGTCGAGGACGTCGACCGGCTCACCGAGCAGGCGGCCAACACGCTGCTCAAGGTCCTCGAGGAGCCGCCGCCGCGTACGGTGTGGCTGCTCTGCGCCCCGAGCCTCGAGGACGCGCTGCCGACCATCCGGTCGCGGTGCCGTCACGTGCTGCTCCGCACGCCACCGGTCGCCGCGGTCGCCGACCTGCTCGTGCGCCGCGACGGCGTGGACCCCGCCATGGCGAGCTTCGCGGCGCGGGCGTCGCAGGGGCACGTCGGCCGCGCCCGCCGCCTGGCCACCGACGAGTCGGCCCGGCTGCGCCGCAACGAGGCGCTGCGCATCCCGACGCAGGTCACCGACCTCGGCTCGTGCCTCACGGCCGCGGCCAACCTGGTCGAGGCGACCAAGGAGGAGGCGGGCGCCCAGTCCGCCTCGCTCGACGGCCGCGAGACCGAAGAACTGGCGCGGGCGCTGGGCAAGGGCACGGTCGGGCGGGCGATGGACCGCAGCGCTGCCAGCCAGCTCAAGGAGCTCGAGAAGCAGCAGAAGACGCGGGCCAAGCGCACCCAGCTCGACGCGCTCGACCGGGCGCTGGTCGACCTGGTCTCGTTCTACCGCGACGTGCTGGCCGTGCAGGTCGGGGCCACCGTGCACCTGGTCAACGAGGAGCTGCGCCCGGCGGTCGAGCGGCTCGCGCGCGGCGGGGCGCCGGAGGAGACCCTGCGCCGCATCGACGCGATCCTCGAGTGCCGGCTCGCCCTCGAGGCCAACGCGGCGCCGCTGCTCGCCGTCGAGGCGATGACCTTGGCGCTGCGCACCGGCTGACCACTCCGCTAGCAGGACCGGTCGGGTGCCTGTGCGCGGGCCGCGGCACGCGTACCGCCACGATGCCGCTAGACTCCATCCTCGTGCTCCGCGCCTCGGTGCGGAGCGCTGCCGCCTTAGCTCAGTCGGCCAGAGCGACGCACTCGTAATGCGTAGGTCATCGGTTCGATTCCGATAGGCGGCTCCACCACCCTCAGGTCTTCTACCCGGGGGCTCACTCGTCCGGGGCAGCGGACGACTCGGGCGTGGTCGCGGCCGCCCGTGAAGTCGGGCAGTCGCGTCCCCCTCAACGCGCCAGGCGCTTCGCGAGCGTCGGCACGACGATGGCGGCGGCGACGCAGTGCAGCGCGATGAGGGTCGCTGCGGACGCGGCGTCGAACCCGACGGTGAGGTCCGGCACGAACGACAGCGCCGTCAGGGCGACCGTGGTGCGGACGAACGTGCGCCGCGGCCGTCGCACCCGGCGAGCCATGACGGCCGCGAGCCCCACGCCGACCAGCGAGAGGACCAGCGTCACCTGGGCGAAGGCGGCGATCGGGATGCCCGCTCCGGCCGAGTCGGCGAACGACACACCGGCGGCCGATGCACAGGACGCGAGGACGGTGGTCGCGACGGACGCGGCGAGGGCGGCGGTGAGGCCGTGCTTCCACAGCGGCAGGCGCGAGGGGGCGTCGAGCCCGTACGCGGTGGCGGTGGTGCCGGCCTGGATCTCGGTCGTGGTCGTGGACATGTCGGGCTCCGTCCGTCAGGGGCCGCTCCGTGCGACCCTCATGCCTCTCCACGAGTGGGCAGCCCCGGATCCGACAGCGCCGTGGGAGTTCTTGTCCGGAGCCCTGGCGGCGGGCCCGCTGTGGCAGGTTGTCGTATTCGGCCGATCCCGTTCGTGGTGGAGGTACGCGGCGGTCACCGAGGCCGCCGGCGACGAGGAGGACATCTCATGGCGCACTACCTGCTCAGCGTGCACGGCCCGGCCGAGCGCACCGAGTTCGGCGACTACGGCTCCCGCGAGGCGATGGAGGAGGCCTTCGCCGCGACCGGGGCCTTCAACGAGGAGCTGAAGAGCTCGGGCTACTGGGTCTTCGCCGGCGGGCTCGAGCCCGCGGCGACGGCCACCGTGGTCGACGGTCGCGGGGACGCGCCGGTGATGACCGACGGGCCCTACCTCGAGACCAAGGAGGTCATCGGAGGGTTCTGGGTCGTCGACGTCCCGGACCTCGACGTCGCGCTCGCCCTCGCGGCCGCGGGGTCCAAGGCGTGCCGGGGCAAGGTCGAGGTCCGCCCGTTCGACGGTCTGGCCTGAGCACGACCGTGGAGTCCGGCCTCACGCCCTCGCAGCTCGAGCTGCCCGGAGCGGCAGCCGTCGAGCGCGTCTTCCGGGAGGAGTACGGACGCGTGGTCGCCTCGCTCGTCCGCCGCTTCGGCGACATCGACGTCGCCGAGGAGGCGGCGGGTGAGGCGCTCGTGGCCGCGCTGGAGAAGTGGCCGGTCACGGGCGTGCCTCCCAACCCCGGCGGATGGCTCACCACCACCGCCGGCAACCGTGCGATCGACAGGCTGCGTCGCGAGGGCCAGCGCGACGCCAAGCACCAGGCGGCGCTCATGGTCTACGACGACACTCCCCACGAGCCCACGGGACCGGTCGAGGACGACCGGCTCCGTCTGCTCTTCACCTGTTGCCACCCCGCGCTGGCCGTGGAGGCGCGGATCGCGCTGACGCTGCGCCTGCTCGGCGGGCTGACCGTCGCCGAGATCGCCGAAGCCTTCCTCGTCCCTGAGACGACGATGGGGCAGCGCATCGCCAGGGCCAAGAAGAAGATCGCGGCGGCTCACGTGCCCTACCGGGTGCCCGAGGCCGCCGACCTGCCGGAGCGGCTCGGCGGTGTGCTGACCGTGCTGTTCCTCATCGCCAACGAGGGCTACCTCGCCAGCGGTGAGGGCAGTCCAGTGCGCGCCGAGCTCACCGACGAGGCGATCCGGCTGGCGCGGCAGCTGCGTCGGCTGCTGCCCCAAGAGCCGGAGGTCGCCGGCCTGCTCGCCCTGCTGCTGCTGCTCGAGGCGCGGCGCGAGGCGCGCGTACGCGACGGGCAGCTCGTGCCGCTCGGCGAGCAGGACCGCGCCGGGTGGGACCGGACGCTTCTCGCTGAAGGGCACGCCCTGGTCCGCGAGTGCCTCGCCACGGGTCGGCCCGGCCGCTTCCAGGTGCTCGCAGCGGTCAACGCAGTCCACACTGACGCGCCGAGCGCTCAGGACACTGACTGGTCTCAGGTGGTCGCGCTGTACGACCTGCTGGTCCGCTTCGACCCGTCACCCGTCGTCGCGCTCAACCGTGCGGTCGCGGTCGCCGAGCTCGACGGGCCCGAGGTCGCCCTCGCCCTCGTCGAACGGCTGCCGCTGGAGGGCTACCACCCCTGGCACGCGACACGCGCCGAGCTCCTGCGCCGGCTCGGTCGGAGCGCCGAGGCCAAGCAGGCGTACGACGCGGCTATCGCGGCCTCGGCCAACTCCGCCGAGCGGGCGTACCTCTCGCGACGGCGCGGCGAGCTCGTCTGACCGACCGCCCACAGCGCCAGCGCTAGCCGGTCCGCGTCCGCCGGATCCCGATGGGTCCCTTCGCAGTGGAGGGGTCGACCACCCTCCCGCCCTGCGTGATGACGACGTCGCCTGCCACGACGAGCCGTCGCGCCGCGGCCCGAGCGGGCTCCAGGAGTCCCTGCCACTCGTCCCCGCCGACGTCCCTGGCCGCTTCTGACGGGCAGATCGTCCCACCGACGGGACGGGTGGCCAGCAACCGCAGGATGGACGCCTCGAGGGCACGGTCGGTGGCGGACACCTTCGCGCGTCTGCACGACCCGGAGCAGTAGCGCACGGATTCCCAGTCCCGCGCCCACTTCTTGCGCCAGGTGATGGTGCGCCCGCAGGCGGCGCACGGCTTCGTGTCGCCGGCGCTCATCGCACCCACGCACTGAACGACTGCAGTGAGCCGGCACCCGGGCGACGCAGCCAGGGCCACGGGTACGTCGCGACGACCTCGAGGCGGCGGCTGCGTACCGTCCAGCCCGGCACGTACGTCCACGTGGTGGCGAGCCGCCGCCCCTGCAGCTCGACGACCGGGTCGCCCAGCCGAACCTCTGCGCCGAGCTCGGCCAGCGTCTCGGCGAGGAAGACGAGCCGCTTGCCGGACAGCCGGAGCCTGGCGAGCAGCGGCTCGTCGAAGACGAACACCGTGGGCAGGTCCGGGCGTGCGTGCCGCGCGGGGTCGCGGTCCCCGAGCGACTCTCCCGTCAGCCAGACGGCGTCCGCCTCACCGCTGACCACGGGCTCCTCGGGACCGCCGTCGGTCACCCCGCCGCGCAGTCCTTCGGGGGCACTGACGCGCGGTCCTGCCTGCGCCGTCGGCCAGTCCTGCACGGGACAGGCCCGCTCGAGCGAGCATGAACGGCACAGCCCTGGCGCACGCTTCTCGACCTGCCACCGGCTGAAGCCGTAGACCTTGCCCGTCCCGGTGCCGACGGTCCACTGCCAGCCCAGCCGGTTCGCAGCTGGAGACCCGTCGAGCAGGTGGCGGTACATCTCCTGCGCGCCCTCCCGCCAGTCCCCACCGGCGCGGACGGAGTACTGCGAGCTGAGCCACATGCGGGTCTGGTTCACCAGCCAGCCGTCCTCGTGCAGCTCGGCCGTCGTCGCAGCCATGCACGCCATCTCCTCCGGCCAGGGCTCCTTGCCCCAGGGCTCGTCGACCCGCGGCGGCCCGAAGCGCAGGGGCCGGTTCGTCGCCCTGCCGACACGGGCGTACAAGTGGCGGGAGTACTCCTGCCACAGCAGCTCGTCGCGGAACTTCCCGCGATCACGAGCGGGGGCGTGCTCGACCGCGTGCCACACGGTCGGAAGGTCGAGCAATCCGTGCCGGATGTAGGGCGAGAGCCTGCTCGCCCCACGTGACCCGGCCGGCAGCACGGTGCTGCGACGTGGCGCGTACCCCGTCACGTCGAGAGCCGCCAGCGCTTCGTCCGCTGCCGCCTGCCCTCCCCGGATGCTCGAGGGCCGTACGTCGTCGCAGCTCAGGTGGCCCAGGTGCTCGCGCACCCAGTCCACGACGCCGTCGCGACCGGTCGGGGGAGCAGGCAGCAGGGGCACGTCCGGATCGTCCCTGATGTTCCCCTGGTCAGCACCTCGACGGAATCTGTGAGGAGATGCCACGCGAGCCGGTCGAGCGGGGTCTCGCGCGGCCCGCCGCGAGGCCTGGGGACCGCAGAACCAGCTGGACTCAACCGGGCATGGGGTCGGCGCCGGCGGCGCGGTCGACCTCGGCCAGGCGTCGCTCGAGGAAGGCGCGCTCCGCGGCGTTCGCTGTGAGCTCGATCGCGCGCCGGTACGACTGAGCTGCGCCGGCGGTGTCGCCGAGTCGGCGCAGCAGGTCGGCGCGGGTGGCAGGCAGGTAGGGGTAGTCGGCGAGCCGCGGGTCGGTCGCCAGCTCGTCGAGGAGCGGCAGGGCGGCGGCCGGACCGTCGGCGAACGCCACGGCGGCGGCCCTGTTGAGCGCGACCACCGGGGTGTCGCACACCATCAGCAGCCGGTCGTAGAGGTGCACGACCCGCGGCCAGTCCGTCCGCTGCAGAGATGGAGCGATCGCGTGCACGCCGGCGATCGCCGCCTGCAGGGTGAACCGCCCAGGTGGGCCGGACGCCAGCGCCCCTGCCGTCACGGTGAGCCCCTCCAGGACCGCGCGCTGGTCCCAGCGCGTCCGGTCCTGGTCGGCGAGCAGGATGAGCCTGCCCTGCTCGTCGGTACGGGTCGCCCGGCGCGCGTCGGTGAGGAGCAGCAGTCCCAGCAGGCCGCGGGTCTCGGCCTGCTCGGGCAGCAGCGCGGCGAGGGTGCGCGCGAGGTGCAGGGCCCGGTCGCAGAGGTCCTCGCGGACGAGCGCGTCCCCCTCGCCGGCCGTGTGGCCGGTGCTGTACAGCAGGTGGACGGCGGTGAGCACGCTGTCCAGTCGCTCGGGCAGCTCCGCCCGGCTGGGGACGCGGTAGGGGATCCGCGCTGCGGAGATCTTCTTCTTCGCGCGGGTGATCCGTGCCGCCATCGTCGGCTCGGCCACCAGGAAGGCCCGTGCGACGTCGGGCGTGGGAACGCCGCAGACCAGGCGCAGGGTGAGGGCGACGCGGGCCTCGGGGGCGAGGGCGGGGTGGCAGCAGGTGAACACCAGCCGGAGCCGGTCGTCCGGCACCGCGTCGTCGAGCCGGTCGAGCTCGGCGGGGTCGGGCGGATCGACGGTCGCCGGCTCCACCAGCAGCGGGAGCTTGCGCCGGAGGGTGACCTCGCGTCGCAACCGGTCGAGCGCCTGGTTCCGCGCCGCCGTGGTCAGCCACGCGCCGGGCCGCTCCGGCACGCCGTCGCGGGCCCAGGCCTGCAGTGCGCGGACGTACGCCTCCTGCGCGCACTCCTCCGCGAGGTCGAGGTCGCCCGCGACGCGCACGGTGGCGGACAGCACGAAGGCCCACTCGGAGCGGTGGGCCTGCGCGAGCGCGGCAGCGACCGCGTCCGCCTGCGTGGCGGACGCGGTCGGCTCGTCGCCGGGAGCGTTCAGAACGGGTTCGTCGTCGGGTCCACGACCGGGCGGACCTCGACGCCGCCACCGGGGGCCGGGCACTGCGTGGCGATCTCGACGGCGTGGTCGAGGTCGCGCGCCTCGACGATGTAGAAGCCGCCGAGGGCCTCCTTGGTCTCGACGAACGGGCCGTCCGTCACAGTGCCGCCACCCTTGAGCGTGGTGGCTGTCGTCGTGGGTGCGAGCGCCGCCCCGCCCTCGATGGACCCGCCGAGCTCGAAGACCTGCTTGGCGAACGCATTGTGCGCGTCGAGCACCGCGCTCCACGCCTCGGGCGACGCGTCCGTGTAGAAGGCCGGGTCTTCGTAGATGAGGATCGCGTACTTGGCCATGGAACTGCCTCCTGCACTGGGTCGCGGGCCGGCCTGTCCGGCTCCGTCACCAGCGACGACGAACACCTTGCCGCCGGATCGACAACCGGGCCCAGGTCTTTCGAATCTCTCTCTGGCGCTCCGGACGCGGCGCTGGCTGTCTGCAACGTCATGTCGCGGGGCCACGAGGAGGTCGCAGGTGACTGCGCAGGATGGCTGTAGGACCATGCGCGTGCCACGCGACCGTGCGTCGTCTGACCACTGTGAGCGCCATGCTCGCGGCCCGGCTCAGCGACCTCGGAGGACGAAGGGTCAGGTCGCGGCACAGGCGGTGCCCAGACCCGCGTCGGCGTATGCCCGACCCGGAGGTCCACGAGCCGCGGGGCGGGCTGGCGGAGAGCGAGTACGCGCAACGTTCGGTCGAGCTGCACGTGTGGCTCGCCGACGGTCGACTGACGTGTGTCGAGCACCTCCGCCACGCGCCCCTTGCCCAGGCTCGTTCCCTACTACCCCGCCGAGCCGCGCAGAGCACGGTGGACGGCAGCGGCCACGCCGATGCCCGCCGCGGCGGCGGTCGACGGCTTGGGGGACCAGCGCAACGCCGCAACGGCCCACCCCACGGGCTCCTCGGGCTGCCGGTCGGACTCGCGAGGTGGAGGAGGCGTCGCCGGCTCGTTCGCGAAGGCGTCGAGCATGCCGCGGACGAACGCGGCCATGTCCTGCGGTCCTCTGCTCGTCGTGAGGTTGCCGTCCCGCACCAGCTCCTGGTCTAGCCAGGTGGCGCCGGCGTTGACCAGGTCGTCACGGATGCCGGGCCACGACGTGAGGGTCCGCCCCGTCAGGAAGCCCGCGGACGCCAGCACCCACGGACCGTGGCAGAGGGTGGCGATGGGCTTGTCGCGCACGGCGAACCCGCGGACGAACTCGCGAGCATGGGCGGACTGCCTCAACAGGTCGGGGTTGATGAAGCCGCCGGGGAGCAGCAGCCCGTCGTAGTCCTCGGGGTCGGCTCGCCCGAGCACCTCGTCCACGCGGACCCGGCTCGCGGGCATGTGCAGGTTGACCCCACGGATGCGTCCGCGCCGCAGGGACACGACGTCGACCTCGGCTCCGGCGGCCTCGAGGGCCCGCAGCGGGACGAGCAGCTCCACCTTCTCGAAGCCGTCGGCTGCCAGGGCAGCGATCCGCCTGCCCTTGAGCCTGCGCCTGCTGAGCATGTCGTCTCCTTCGTGACCGGGTGTCGTGCCGACCGGGCTCACGCCCGGCGGGGCAGCGGGGACGCTGGCACGTACAGACCCTCACGGGTCGCGCGTACGGCTGCCAGCGTCCGGCTCGGCGCCCCCAGCTTGGCGAGGATGTGCTCCAGGTGCGCCGCGACCGTGCGCTGGGCGACGACGAGCGCGCGGGCGATCTGCGCGTTCGAGCGGCCGTCGATGAGCAGCCCGAGGACCTCCAGTTCGCGAGGAGTGAGTCCGCGCAGGTGGTTCGCCGGCGAGAGGACCACCGTCCCCAGCAGGCTCGTCGACTCGTGCTCGGCGCTGCCGAGGACGGTCACCCGCACGTGCCCGTCAGGAGCGTGCCGGCCGCCGAGCGGCCACAGGAACGACGCGTAGACCTGACCGTCCTCCATTCACGAGCGCGCGATCGTCACGACGGGTGAGCCGTCCACGAGCAGCGCGTCGTCCGGAAGTCCTGGGACTGGCAGCTGCGCGCCGCTGCAGCACAGGGCGATGCCGGCGGCTGCACCGCCGACCACCCGTGCAGCCGCGGCCAGCGGTCGCATCGGGTCCGCACCTCGGGTCAGCAGGGGGGTGAGCTGCTGCAGCTCGCGCCGCACCGCCGCGTCGGGTGGTCGCGTGGCTTCCGACAGCAGCGCGAGGAACCCAACATGGCGCTGGCCGTCGAAGAGGGCGACGGCCAGCGCTTCGTGGAAGCCCGCCGGGTGGAGGCACTCGGCCCAGGTCGGCAGCGTCTCAGCGGGATAGGGCAGGTCGGACGGGCTCAGCGGGGGGCGCGCACGGTTGGTCCCCGTCTGCTCGATGTCGTGCGCCATCCGGGGACCCAGGAGGTAGCGCTCGGTGCCCTGCGGCAGGTCCACGCTGGCCAGCGAGGCGTAGCCGACGCTGCTGCCGGGGTCGGCGAGCGCCAGCCATGCGGCGTCGAAGGGCACGCGACGGCGGAGGCTCTCCAGCATGCTGAGCGCCCTGTCGCCAGGCGCGCACGTCGAGGCGGCGAGATCGGCCAGCTCTGCGCTTCCCAGGCTCACGAGGATCCTCCCCGTCCGATCGACGCTGCCGCGTCGTGGACGACACGCTCAGCGCTCTTCGGCGGGGGCCGTGTTCTCGACCGGGCGGTATATACCCTTCGGTGCGGTCTCGCAACCCGACCGGTCCTGACCAGAGGTGCGGCGTCCCGGGATCGCGACATCAGGGCGTCAGGACGACCTTCTCGCAGCCCTCCTCCTTGTTCTTGAAGATGTCGTAGCCGTGCGGCGCCTCGGACAGCGGCAGGCGGTGGGTGATGATCCGCGTGGGGTCGATCTCGCCGCGCTCGATGCGCTGGAGCAGGGGACGCATGTACCGCTGCACGTGGCACTGGCCCGTCCTCAGCGTCAGGGCCCGGTTCATCCACGAGCCGGCCGGGAACTTGTCGACGAAGCCGCCGTAGACGCCGATCACCGAGACGATGCCGCCGCTGCGGCACGAGGTGATCGCCTGGCGCAGGGCGTGCGGCCGGTCCGTCTCCGAGCGGACGGCCTGCTTGGCCCGGTCGTAGAGGTTCACGTGCGCAGCGCCGTGGGTGGCCTCGAGGCCGACCGCGTCGATGCACTTGTCGGGCCCGCGGCCGCCGGTCAGCTCGAGCAGCGCCGAGCGCACGTCGGTGTCCGAGAAGTCGATCGTGTCGTAGCCCTGCGACGCCGCCATCTCCAACCGGTACGCCACGTCGTCGATGACGATCACCCTCGCCGCTCCCAGCAACCGGGCGCTGTCCATGGCGAACTGCCCGACCGGCCCGGCGCCCCACACGGCGACCACGTCCCCGTCGGTGATGTCGCACATCTCAGCACCCATGTAGCCCGTCGGCAGGATGTCGGAGAGGAAGAGCACCTGCTCGTCGGTGAGGTCCGACTCGATCCTCAGCGGGTTGACGTCCGCGAAGACCACACGCGCGTACTCCGCCTGGCCGCCGGCGAAGCCACCGGTGAGGTGCGAGTAGCCGTAGATGCCCGCCACGGGGTGGCCGAACATCTTCTCGGCGATGCCCGCGTTCGGGTTGGTGTTCTCGCAGCAGGACCACAGCTCGTGCTGGCAGGCGTAGCAGGCGCCGCACCCGATGGGGAACGGCACGACGACCCGGTCGCCCACGCGGAGCTTGTCGCCGGCGACCCCGGGCCCGACCTCGACCACCTCGCCCATGAACTCGTGGCCCATGACGTCGCCCTCTTGCATCGTCGGCACGTAGCCGTCGAGCAGGTGCAGGTCGGAGCCGCAGATCGCCGTCCTGGTGATCTTGACGATCGCGTCGCGGCTGTTCAGGATCGTCGGGTCCGGGACCTCCTGGACCTCGACCTCGTTCGCGCTCATCCAGCAGTTGGCCTTCACGCCAGGACCTCCTTGCGCTCGTCGTCGCTGAGCGGGCGGGCGGGGTGCTGAGGGAACTCCTCGCGGGCCTGCTTGCCCCTGGGCGCCCCGTCGCTGCGGACCACTTCACCGGTCTCCATCACCTGCTTGAAGCGGCGCAGGTCGTCGTCGAGCTGCTGGGAGGGCTCCTCGCCGAAGTACTTCGCCGCGGCCCTGCCGAGCGCGCCGCCCGGCACCTCGTAGCTCAGCCTCACGTGCACCTCGGTGCCCCGGGCGCCCGGCGCCGGCACGAAGCGCACCTCACCGGAGTTGGGGACGTCGGCACCTTCGAGGGAGCGCCAGGCGATGCGCTGGCCAGGGACGTCGTCGATGGTCTCGGCGTCCCACTCGACGACTCGACCGAAGGGCGCGTTGGCCTTCCAGTGGCTGCGGCCGGGTCCTGTCCGGCGCACGTCATCGAGGTGCGCCATGAACGACGGCAGCTGCTCGAGCTGCTGCCAGAAGGCGTACACCTCCTCCGGTGTCCTGGTGACGGTCGTGGCCGAGGTCAGTTCCATCGCGGTCCTGCTCTCCTTCCGACGGGTCCGGTGAGGGCTGCGCACAGCAGCACATCGCGCTGCGCAGGTCATGCGCCATCGGCAGAACGACCGATCCCGGCGGTGCCCGACCTCAGTCGCGCAGCATCGGAGGGATCCGCAGCCCCGTGCGCAGCGCCCGTGCCGCCGCGGCCGGGAGGTCGGCCGCCGACAGGGCGAGCAGGGCCGCGTCCAGCGCCTCGGCGACCCGGTCGGCGCTCACGCCGAGCTCAGCCGCGATGGCCGGGACCGACGTCGTCCCGTCGACCACCAGCCCGAGCACCCGCAGCTCCAGCGGGCCCAGTGCGCGCTGGTCGCCGGGCGGGGAGAGGAGCACCGCAGCGACGAGGTGGTCGAGGTGCGGGACCGCGCACTGGACCGCGGTGACGCGGACGAGGAGCTCGCTCTCGACTCCGGTGGCTGCGAGGAAGCTCGTACGCGGACCGCCCGCGGCCAGCTCGCGCTCCGCGGCCACGAGGACGCGGGAGCCCCGGGCCAGCAGGCGGTCCTCTCTCAGCCCCGGGAGGGGCAGGACGTCGCCCCCGCGGGTCAGCACGACCCCGGCGGCAGCCGCCTCCACCACGCGCGCCGTCTCGGCGATCTCCCCGGCCCGGTCGAGCCCGTCGGCGACGAGCGAGCTGACGACAGCGACGATGCGCCGGTCCCTCGAGTCCAGCCCCTGCTCGTCGTCGCTCAACAGGCTCAGGAAGCCCACATGCCGGCCGCCGGAGGTGAACAGCCCTACGGCCAGACCGCTGCGGAACCCGGCCGGCAGCAGGTGCTCCCCCCATGCCTTCAGCTCGGGGAGGGGGACCGGGATGTCGCTGGTCAGCATCGGCCCGCGCTCGCGGTTGAGGCCGAGCTGCTCGACCTCGGTGTCGGCCTCCGGTGTGCGGAAGTAGCGACGCAGGGGGTCTGCGGAGCCGACCGTGGCCAGCGGCGTGTGGCACCGCCGCTCGGGGTCGCGCACGGCCAGCCAGCCCGCGTCGAACGGCAGCACGCGTCGCAGTGCGTCGAGCACCTGCGCGGCCCGGACGTCGGCGGGAGCCGGCTCGGCGGCGACGTGCTGCATCTCGACCCGCAGCGCGCTCACGTCTGCACGTTGTGCACTCACGCTGGCCTCCGTAGCTGCTGCGTACCGACACTGCGACCGTGCCACGCGCACTCCTGCAAGGGAACCGCGCGGTCGTGGTATCGGCAGGTCTGCCCATACCACCGGCGCGCGGCACGGGTGTCCGATGGACGTGGACGGCGTCGCGCCCGGCGCCGTCGTCGAGCCGGCGACAGGAGCACGAGATGGCACGAGACCTCGACGGAGCACTTGTGACGTCCGCGGGTGGTGCGGCATGACGTCCGCCGTAGGGGGCGTGGCCTCACTCGCAGCCCGCGCCGGCGGCACCGTCGTGCGCCAGGTGCGCTCGGCCATCGACCCGTCCGGCGCGAGAGCCGCCGGTCCGGGACAGCCGGCCTCCGGCTGGCTCGCGGTGACCGTCTTCTGCGAGCAGGCCGCGCTCGACACGGCGCACCTGCCGGCACCGTTGGCCGAGCTGGGTGACCGGGTCGAGGTCCGGGTCCGCCCGGCGCCCGGCGGCAAGGGCACCGAGCTGGCGGCACGGCTTCGTGACCGCGGGTCGTCGGGAGCCCTGAGCCGCTTGAGCGGCCACGACCCGCAGGCCGACGTGCGGAGTGCGCTGCGCCAGGCCAAGCAGGTCGTCGAGGTGGGTGAGGTCCTCGCCGTGGACCCGGTGCCGCACGGCAGGCGGACTGCCACCCCCGGAGGCCTGCTGCTCGAGGCGTGGACCAGGGTGGCCCCGAAGGCGGGTGTGCGGTGAAGGCCGTGACGTGGCGGGGGGTCAACGAGATCGGCGTCGAGGACGTGCCCGAACCCACGATCCACAACGACCACGACATGATCGTCCAGGTGGGGCTCTCCGCGACCTGCGGCTCCGACCTGCACCTGATGGGCGGCTACATCCCGGCGATGCGGGCGGGGGACGTGCTGGGGCACGAGTTCATGGGCACCGTCGCCGAGGTCGGCCGAGCCGTGACCAAGCACCGGGTCGGGGACCGCGTGGTCGTGGTCTCCTTCACCAGCTGCGGGCAGTGCTGGTACTGCCGGCAGGGGCTGTGGTCCCTGTGCGACAACGGCAACCCCAACCCCGGGATCACCGAGGCGCTGTGGGGCCAGGCGATCGGCGGGTGCTACGGGTACTCGCACGCGCTGGGCGGGTGGGCGGGCAGCCACGCTCCCTACATCCGCGTGCCGTACGCGGACCAGGGCGCCTTCGCCATCCCCGACGGCGTGTCCGACGAGCGGGCGCTCTTCGCCTCCGACGCCGCGCCCACCGGCTGGACCGGCGCCGACCAGGCCGGCGTCCAGCCAGGTGACGTCGTCGCGGTGTGGGGGGCCGGTGGAGTCGGGCAGATGGCAGCGCGCGCGGCCGTGCTCAAGGGCGCCGAGCGGGTCGTGGTCATCGACCGGTTCGACAACCGCCTGGCGCAGGTACGCGCGCACATCGGCGCGGAGACCTTGCACTACGAGCAGGTCGACGTCCCTGCCGAGCTCCGTGAGCTGACCGGCGGAAGAGGCCCCGACGTCTGCATCGAGGCCGTGGGGATGGAGGCGCACAGCCCGGGACCGCAGTTCGCCTACGACATGGTCAAGCAGCAGATGCGGCTGCAGACCGACCGGCCGACGGCGGTCCGTGAGGCGATCTGCGCCTGTCGCAAGGGAGGGACGGTGTTCACGCTGGGCGTCTTCGCCGGTCTCGTGGACAAGTTCCCGCTCGGTGCGGTCATGAACAAGGCCCTGACCCTGCGCGGCGCCCAGCAGCACGGGCACCGCTACATCCCAGAGATCCTCGAGCGCATGAGCCGGGACGAGGTGAAGACCGAGCACCTCGCCACGCACGTCATGTCCCTCGACGAGGGTCCGAAGGGCTACCGGATGTTCAAGGAGAAGGAGGACGGGTGCGTCCGTGCGGTGTTCCGTCCGTCTGCGTAGCCGCCACGGTGACGTCTGCTCCTGACCCGATGCCCTCGGTGTCCGGGGTGAGCGCTGCGACTGCGTCCTCCTCGTCCTCGTAGGTGCGGCGGACAGCCGCCTCAAGCAGGCGGAGCTGACGCTCCAACGGTTCCTGCCGGTGCGGCGGTGCGACGCTCCTGAGGTCGTCGAGCGCGGCGCAGATCCTCCTGGTGACCTGTGGTTCCGACGCCCCGGCCAGGCGGACCTCGTCGAACGCCAACCGCACGTAGCCGTCCCAGCTCATGACCCGCTCGACCAGGCGCACGACGCCGTCCTCGTCCCGGTGCTCACCGCCCGGGAGGGGGCGGGGGGCCAGCTGGCGCAGGGGGTCGTGCAACCGGTGCAGCGCCTGGACCGCCGTCGTCGGGTCGTTGAACGGCTGCGCGACGGACCGCACGGCGATGTCGACGAGCTTGCGGAACCCGTACGCCAGGTCCTCGGTGTGCACCCGCTCTCCGCCGAGGAGGACGTGACGGGTGAGCTCCGCAGCACCGATGCGTCCCGGCGCGCCGGCACCCGCCCAGCCGGGCCGCTGGTGCACGCGGAGCAGCGGGGCACCGCCGACGACGAAGTCGCCCACCACGGGCACCAGCTCCAGCAGGCAGTCGGCTCGTCGGGCGGCGGCGACCAGCGCCGCGCGGTCGACGCGCGTCACGTTGCCGGGCTCAGGGGCGGCGATCACGTCCGTGGCGCTGGTGGCCGGTGGGTCGCCGTGCGTCCGGACGATGATCTCCCTGGTGCGGTCGCCCACGAGGTCGATCAGCCCCGCGACGCGCAGGCCCTGGCCGGCGTGGTGCACGTAGAGCACCAGGACCACGATGCTCGCGAGCATGAGCGCGTAGGACAGCAGCACCGAGACACCTGGGACCGTCCCGTCCCCGGAGTCGTGGATCTCCCTGAGGGTCAGCACCGCGACCACGAAGCTCGCGCCGAACAGGCCGCTCGCCAGCTGGCTCCAGCGGTCTGCCAGCAGTGCTCCGACGATGCGGGGCGAGAACTGGCCCATCGCCAGCTGGACCGCCACCAGCGTGACCGTGAGGACGAGCGAGGTCAGCGACACCATCGCCGTGGCGAAGGACGAGAGGATCGTCTGCGCGTCGGACGGTGTCCCGGTCACGCTCTGCGGGACGAGCCCGTAGTCCGTCGCACGGTCCAGGCGAGCGTGGCGACGGCGGCCAGGACGCCTGCCCCCAGGCAGCCGAGCGGACGGAGCCACATGCTGGTGCGGACGAAGCGCTGCAGTCGCAACAAGGTCATGCGAGGGGACTACCCCGTCCGACGAAGGGCCCGCCGCCCGCGGGATGGGCAGGTCTGCCGATACCGCCGCTGCTCGCGCCCGGTGTCAGATGAGGACACCGCCGTCGGCACAAGGACCGGCGACACCTCCGCAGAGCGAGGTCACAGCATGAGAGCAGTCGTCTACGAGGGCCCGCGCAAGGTCAGCGTCCAGGACGTGCCCGATGCCCGCATCGAGCGCTCGACCGATGTCCTGGTGCGGATCACCACGACCAACATCTGCGGTTCGGACCTGCACATGTACGAGGGCCGGACCGACTTCGAGGCCGGTCGCTGGTTCGGGCACGAGAACATGGGCGAGGTCATCGCGGTCGGCGACGGCGTGGACAAGGTCCAGGTCGGCGACCACGTCGTCCTTCCGTTCAACATCGCTTGTGGGCACTGCAAGAACTGTGAACGAGGGCTCACCAACTACTGCCTGACCGCACAGCCGAAGAAGGAGTGGGCCGGCGCCGCCTACGGGTTCGCCGACATGGGCCCCTGGGCAGGGGGGCAGGCGGAGCTGCTGCGCGTGCCGTGGGGTGACTTCAACTGCCTGCGCCTGGGGGAGGACGCCGACGAGAAGTCCGCGGACTACGTGATGCTGGCTGACATCTTCCCCACCGGATACCACGCCACCGAACTGGCCGGTGTGCAGCCCGGGGACCAGACGGTCATCTACGGCGCCGGCCCGGTCGGGCTGATGGCAGCGCTCTCGGCGACCATCCGGGGAGCCAGCAAGGTGATGGTGGTGGACCGGCACCCCGACCGGCTGCGCCTGGCCGAGTCCATCGGCGCCATCGCCATCGACGACTCGAAGGTCGACCCTGTCCAGGCCGTGCTCGACCAGACGATGGGGCTCGGAGCCGACAACGGCTGCGAGTGCGTCGGCTACCAGGCGCACGAGCCTGACGGCGAGGAGCAGCCGAACCAGACGATGAACCGGCTCGTCGCGTCCGTGCGCTTCACGGGCAGGATCGGCAACGTCGGTGTCTTCGTGCCGCAGGACCCCGGCGGCAAGGACGAGCTGGCCAAGCAGGGCAAGCTCGCCTTCGACTACGGCATGTTCTGGTTCAAGGGCCAGCACATCGGGAGCGGGCAGGCACCGGTGAAGAAGTACAACCGCCAGCTGCGCGACCTGATCGCCGCCGGGAAGGCGGAACCCTCCTTCATCGTCAGCCACCAGCTGCCGCTCGAGCGGGCCCCGGAGGCCTACGAGCACTTCGACAACCGCGACGACGGCTGGACGAAGGTCGTCCTCAAGCCCCAGATGTCAGGCGCCTGAATGGCTGGGCGGTTGGAAGGCCGGCGTGTCGCCATCCTGGCAGCCGACGGTGTGGAACGCGTCGAGCTGGAGGAGCCTCGTCGAGCGCTCGACGACGCAGGGGCGAGCACGGAGGTCCTGTCGATCAGGGACGGCGAGGTAGCGGCGCGGAACAACGACCTCGAGGACGCGGGCAGCTTCGGCGTCGATCGGCTTGTGGGCAGTGCGTCCGTGGACGAGTACGACGCCCTGCTCCTGCCAGGAGGCACGGTGAACCCGGACAAGCTGCGGATGGAGCCCACAGCAGTCCAGTTCGTGCGGAGCTTCGTCGAGTCAGGCAAGCCCGTCGCCTCGATCTGCCACGGACCGTGGTCGCTGGTCGAGGCCGGCGTGGTCAGCGGTCGTCGGCTGACCTCCTTCCCCAGCCTGCGCACCGACCTGCACAACGCCGGGGCGGAGGTCGTCGACGAGCCGGTCGTCACCGACGGGAACATCACCACGAGCCGGTCGCCCGACGACCTGCCGGCCTTCTGCGACCGCATCGTGCAGGAGTTCGCGGAGCGCGCGTGAGCTACGTCCGGGAGCGGCCACGCACGTCGGGGCGCCGGATCCTGTCCTCCCGCCGGCTGTTGCTGTCGCTCGCGGGCGGGGTCGTGGTGGGCGCGGTCGTGGCAGCGCTCGGTCTGCCCCAGCTCGCCGTCCTGGTGGGCTGGGGCAGTGGCGCCTCTGCGGTGCTGGTGTGGGTGTGGCGGATCAGCTGGCCGCAGGACCACCGGGGCACGAAGCGCCTGGCCGAGGACGAGGGCAGCACCCGAGCCACCGACGGCATGGTCCTCGCGGCAGCAGTCGCCAGCCTCGCCGCGGTCGTGCAGGCCTTGGTCGGCGCGGCCCGGCACGACGCGGTCGGGGTGGTGACCGTCCTGCTATGCGTCCTCGACGCCATCGTGTCCTGGGCGCTGGTCAACACCGTCTTCGCACTGAAGTACGCACGCCTCTACTTCGCCGGTGGCGACGGCGGCATCGACTTCTCGCAGGAGGACCCGCCCGCCTACAGCGACTTCGCCTACCTCGCGTTCACGGTCGGGATGTCGTACGCGGTGGCCGACGACGGGTTCACCAGCCGCGGGCTGCGCAAGGTGGGCCTGGGCCACGCCCTGCTCTCCTACCTGTTCGGGACGGTGGTGATCGCGGTCGCCGTCAGCCTGCTCACGAACCTGGGTCAGTAGCTCCGGTCGGCAGGGCGGGGCGGAGGTCGCTCAGTCCCTGGCAGCCGCCTCCGCGACGATGCCGGCGCGGAGGTCGGCGAGGGCCTGGTGACGGGCGCCAGTGAGGGACGCGTCGCGGACCTGGCGCGCGCGCTCGAACGTCACCGGCCGTGTCAGCCGTCGCACGTGCTCGCCGAGGGCGCGGAAGACGGCCTCGTCACTGCCCCACGGCCCGCCGACCACGACCCAGGCAGGGTCGAGCAGGGCGACGGCGGCAGCCACGACTCCGGCCACGGCCCGCCCGAGGGAGCGGGTGACCCCCCTGTCTCCTCCGCCTCCAGCGTGGACGATCGCCACGAGGGCGGTGACATCGATCGCGCTGGAGTCCGGCAGGCGCAGGTCCAGGTCCCGGAACACTTCGGTGAACGCCATGGCTGAGCCGTCGGGCCCGGTGGTGACGACGTGCGCGACCTCACCTGCGAAGCCGCGGAAACCACGGCGTACCTCTCCGTCGCTCACCACCCCGAGGCCGACGCCCTCACCGAGGTAGAGGTAGACGAAGTCCTGGGCCTCGGCGCCGGTGCGCGCGTCGCGCTCGGCCCGAGCGGCCCAGTTGACGTCGTTGTCGACGGTCACCACTGCGCCTGCCGCCACGTCGCTCAGGACGGCTACCGGGTCGAGCTCGCCGACGAGGAAAGGTGCGTCAGGCAGGTGCACCAGGCGCCCTGACGTCCGGTCGACCGGGTCGGCGGCGCTGACCGACACCGTGCGTACGGGAGCCAGGCCGACGCTCGCGCGGCCGGCTGCCGAGGCCAGCCCTCGAGCCACCTCGTCCGGTCCGACGGGGTGGGTGAGAGGCGTGCTCGTCGTGCGCAGGACGTGGCCGTACGCGTCGAGCGACTCCACCACGACCGAGCCCGGCGCGATGCTGACGGCCAGGGCCGTGCCCAGCTCGTCAGCGAGCGCGTAGTAGACGCCCACGCCGCCGCGACCTGTGGTGCGGTCGCCGGTGTCGCGCAGCACGCCGGCGTCAGCGAGGCGCTGCACGCTCTGGGACACCGTCGGCTTCGACAGGCCCGTGGCGGTGGCCAGCTGGGCCCGCGTCGCCGCGCCGCCCGTCATCACAGCGTGCAGCACGTGCTCGTCGCTGAGCGACCGCAGCAGCGCCAGCGAGGGCTTGGTCGCAGACACGGAGGGAGTCTAGTCAGGACTCTTGCCTGGAACGTCGGCACCGGCTACGGTTGGACCAGTAAAGAGTCCTAACTGGAGGAGCTCCTGATGACCGTCACCGAGACACCGCCTACCGACGCCCTGCCGGCGCTGCCGCACTGGGAGACGACGCCGGACGACCTCCCCGGCGCGATCCGGGAGGTCAAGGTGGCGTTGCGAGCGCGGATCGAGGCGTCCGGTCGCACGGTGGAGCAGGTCTTCGCCGTCGTGGAGGAGCGACTGCGCGAGCGGGTCGAGGAGATCGCTGCGGCCAAGGCGCGGGGCGAGCAGGTCTGGCCGGTCATCGACTACGCGGACATCGAGGCCGGCACCGTCTCGCCCGAGCAGCTCGACCTCCTGTACCGGCGCGGTTGCGTGGTCGTGCGTGGCCACTTCCCGCGAGAGCAGGCACTCGCCTGGGATCGGGGCATCCTCGACTACGTCGAGAGCAACGCCTTCTTCAAGGACTATCGCGGCCCCGGCGACGACTTCTTCGGCAGTGTCGGCTCGAGGCCCGAGATCTACCCCATCTACTGGTCACCCGCGCAGATGCAGGCACGCCAGAGCGAGCGCATGGCTCGCGTGCAGAGCTTGCTGAACGCCCAGTGGACCAGCGAGTCCGAAGGTGTGCAGTGGTTCGACGCGGACCGCGACTCGCTCTACCCCGACCGCATCCGCCGCCGCCCGCCGGGCGCCGACTCCGGCGGGCTCGGCACCCACCTCGACCCCGGCACCCTCGACCTGTGGATGACCGAGGAGAACCAGCTGGCGTTCAGGCACGTGTTCGACGGCACGGTTGAGCAGTACGACCCGTGGGACGCGGCGCACCGTACCGTCGGTCCACAGTTCCCGGGCACGACGATGTGCTCGGCGTTCCGCACCTTCCAGGGCTGGACTGCGCTGTCAGACATGGCCCACGACCAGGGCGTCCTGCACACCGTGCCGATCCCTGAGGCCATGGCATACCTCATGCTGCGTCCGCTGCTCTCCGACGTCCCGGACGACGACATGTGCGGCGTCACCGTCAACAAGGTCTTCCCGGCCAACGAGAAGTGGCACCCCCTGCTCATGCAGGCCGTCTGCGGCATCCCTGACGTTCAGGCCGGTGACAGCGTCTGGTGGCACCGCGACATGATCCACGGCGTCGACCCGGTCACCGACCAGCAGGGCTGGGGCAACGTCATGTACATCCCGGCCGCGCCTTGGTGCCCCCGCAACGAGGCCTACGCAGCCCACGTGCGTGAGGCGTTCCTCACCGGCGCCAGCCCCAGCGACTTCCCCGCGGAGGACTACGAGAAGAGCTGGCCCAACCGCTTCCGGCCCGAGGACCTCAACGAGACCGGGCGCCGCGGGCTGGGGCTGGTCTGAGCCACCGACCGACAGTGCCAGGATGGCGCGGTGCACGACAGCCGTACGCCGCGCCGTCCTGACGTCACGACCGTCGAGCTGGTGGGTGGTGTCGAGCCGCTCCGGCTCCAGCTGCGCGACTACGACGAGCGCTGGCCCGTGGTCTACCGCGAGCACGAGCGGCGCATCCGACGTGCCCTGGCACCAGCGGATGTCGACGTCGAGCACATCGGGTCGACTGCCGTACCCGGCCTCGCGGCGAAGCCGATCGTCGACATCGTCGTCGCGGTCGACGACATCACCGCCGAGGAGGACTACCTGGACGCCCTGCTGGCAGCGGGCTACGTGCTCCGGGTGCGCGAGCCGGGCCACCGCCTCGTGCGCACCCCGGCGCGCGACGTGCACGTGCACGTCTACGGCCGGGGTGACGCCGCGGTGGGCGAGTACCTGCTCCTCCGCGACCACCTGCGCTCGCACGAGGAGGACCGTGCCCTCTACGAGAGCACGAAGCGGACCCTGCTGAGCCGGGAGTGGGATGACATGAACGCCTACGCCGACGCCAAGACTGCAGTCATCGAGGAGATCAAGCGAGCTGCCTGCGGTGGGTGGCCAGGAAGTCGGTGAGCGTCGAACGCTGCGGGTTGACTGCGGCACTGCTGTCCACGGCCCGGCGACCGCTGTAGGACTCGGGGAACTCCGCGTAGTACTGGAACATGTTGCCGAGCTCGTCGGCGCTCGGGAACCCGGAGCCGCGGAACTGCTCAGCCGTGAGGGGTCGGTAGGCCACCTGCTCGCCGAGCACCGTGCTGAAGGCAGCCGCCATCTGCTCGCCGGTCAGGATGTCGCTGACCACAGGGACCGTCGCGCCGATGGTGTCGCCGGGCTGCTCCAGGACCTGCAGTACGAACCTGCCGATGTCGTCGGAGGCGACGCCGGCGACGGGAGCGTCTCCGACGGGCAGGTGCAGGGCAAGGACGCCGTCCGGGTCCCGCTGCGGCTTGAGATCGCCCAGGAGCTGGTCCCAGTAGAACGACATCAGCAGGTAGGTCACCGACAGACCGGAGGCGGCGAACAGGCCGTCGGCAGTGCCGCCCTTGACGTCGAAGTGGGGCACCCGGTAGTCGCCGCCGAGGACCGGCATCCGGTCGTCGTCGTCCGCGATGACCTCGCGGGTGTCCTCGAGCGTCGACCACAGCACGTGCTGCATCTGCGCCGCCTGCGCGGCGCCGATGAGGTTGCGCACCTCGTCGATCTCGCGCGCGGGGGACCGGTGCTCCCAGAACGGCGTCACGAGGTAGGCGCCGTAGGCGCCGTCGAAGGCCTTGCGGAGGCTGTCCTGGTCCTCGAGGGTCGCCTCGACGACCTCGGCGCCGCCCTCGGCCAGGGCCTGCGCCTTGGCCGAGGTGGCGTCGCGGGTCACTGCCCGCACGGCGAAGGTGCCGTCGGCCAGGAGGGCGCGCGCCACCGCGCCGCCCTGGGTGCCGGTCGCGCCGATGACGGTGACGATCTGCTGGACGGGCATGCGATGTCCTCTCTGGGTCAGCTGGCGGTGGGGGCGACGACGACGACCTTGCCGGGGAGCTCGCCGGCGGCGGCCCGGGCGTGGAGCGCGGGGAGGTCGGCCAGCGCGACGCGCTCAGCGACGTCGATGTGCAGCTCGCCGGTGCTCACGCGGGCGACCAGGTCGGCGAGCTGGTCGGCGTCGCTGCGGACGTAGAGGTCGATGCCGCGCACACCGCGCGCCTCGTCGGACGGCGCCGGCATCCAGACCGTCGTGTTGACGAGGCGGCCGCCGTCGCGGACCAGCGCCAGGAGCGCCGCCAGCTGGTCGGGCGTCACGGGCGCGAGGTTGAGGACGAGGTCGACCGGCTCGGTCACCGCTGCCGTCACCTCCGTGGTGGTGTGGTCGACGACCTCGTCGGCGCCGGCAGCCCTGGCGCGTACGCCGCTGCTCGCCCCCGCGACCGCGATGACGTGGGCGCCGGCCTCCTTCGCGAGCTGCACGGCGTAGCCGCCGACCGCTCCGCCGCCGCCGTTGACGAGGACCCGCTGCCCGGCGGTCAGGCCGCCGTGGTCGAAGAGCGCCTGCCACGCGGTCAGTCCGACGATCGGCAGCGCCGCCGCGTCGGTCAGCGGGACGCCCTTCGGCGCCCCGGTCAGCACCTCGGCCGGCGCCAGCACGTACTCGGCCGCCGCCCCGTCCTCGGTCATCGGCAGGAAGCCGACGACCTCGTCGCCGACCGCGACGGTGTCGACGCCGGCACCGAGCGCGTCGACCGTCCCGGCCACGTCGATGCCCGGGATGTGCGGCAGCTGGACCGGGATCGGTCCCTGCATGGAGCCGGCGCGGATGTTGGCGTCGACGCCGTTGAACGACGTGGCGGCGACCCGGATGCGGACCTGCCCGGCGCCGGGGGTGGGCTGCTCGGCGTCCTCGAACGCCAGGACCTCAGGACCGCCGTACTGGTGGAAACGTACTGCCTTCATCGCCTGACCTGCTCTCGTGTCGGGGTTGGTGAACCCAACCTGGCAGGTCTCGACGCGGTCATCCTGGGCCGAGTTGGCCCACCTTCACGACGGTCGAGCCGTCGGCCTCGCTGACCAGCTCGGCCAGGCGCGCGGCGTCGTCCGAGCGCGGGGCCGCCGTGAGCATCAGCGCGGCGAGGTCCTCGCCGGGGATCGCCAGCAGGTTGCCGACGAGCGTCACGGACTCGCCGCGCGGCCGGACGAAGGTGGCGCTGCTCTCGAATGCCTGGACCGGCCGGGGGGCGCGCCACAGGGCGTCGAACCGGCGGCTTCGGGTGCGCAGCTCGTCGACCAGAGCGGCCAGCGCGGCGTCGCCGGGATAGCGCAGCAGTGCGTTGCGCAGCTGGGTCACCAGGACGGCCTGGTGGTCGTCCGCGTCCGCCGCCGACTGCTGGAACGACTCGAACGGGTCGACGAAGGTCCGCCAGGCGATGTTCCAGTCCCACGGGTCGCCCGGCAGGTCCCAGTGACCGAGGGCGAGGAACGCGCTGTTGACGGCGACGAGGTTCATCGCCGCGTCGGAGACGAACATCGGGGTGTCGGAGAACCGCTCCAGAAGCCTCGTCGCGCCAGGACCCATCTGGGTGGGCACCGTGCCGTCCGAAGCGGCGTACCCCGCGAGGGCGCACAGCCGCTCGTAGTCGCCGCGCCCGACCCGGAGGCCGCGCGCGATGGCCTTGACCACGCCGGCCGACGGGTGGCTGCGGCCCTGCTCGAGGCGGCGTACGTAGTCGGCCGACATCCCCGCGAGCTCACCGAGCTCCTCGCGCCGCAAGCCTCGTGTGCGTCGGCCACCGGCCGGCAGTCCGACGGACTCCGGCGCAGTGCTCTCGCGCAGGTGGCGCACCGCCGCGCCGAACTCGTGCTGCTCCACGGCGCCAGTCTGGCCGACCAGCAGCGCGGAGCGGAAGACGTGGGAGACGCGTTCGCTCAGGGCCTCAAGGATCGGCTGCCCGCCGTCGGAGCGAGCGGCATCCCCAGGTCGGCCGGTGACTGACGCTCACCGTCGCCGGTCGTAGGCGGTGCGGCGCGCCGGCCCGGACGGCGACGGAGCACGACCGCACACACGGTCGCGACGGCGACGACGAGTGCGAAAGCCAGTGGTCGCCAAGGCTGCGCCGCGGCTCGGCGAGCAGTCCGCGACGCTCGTAGTGCCTCAGCGTCTGGACGTTGACGCCGGCGGCGGACGCCACTTGGCTGCTGCGCAGTGGAGTCATGCCGAGACCAAGGACTTGTGCCTGCGTAAGGGATGCAACTGCTCACGAACCGGTCGTGCGTCGGGCCCGTACGCTCCATGTTGCACAGAGCCAGTTACCACTGAGTGCCACTGTGCTGTGCATGCCATGACTACCGCTCAGCTGGTTCATGACACTCTGCGGGTCGAAGTGCCTGCTGCTAGAGGGTTCCTGGTCTGTGAGGCGACTCTGTCAGTGGTGGCTTGTAGGTTCTGGAATGTGATCGCAGCAGCCGAGCAGCAGGCGTGGGAGTCGATGACCGACACCCTCGACACCCTGCTGTCCGGCGACGGTGACGTGGTCGGCTCGGTCACCTCCGAAGGGCTGTTGGCGCGGCTGAAGCACCTGGCGGCGGTCCGCGCGCGGCTCGACGCGCTCGAAGCGCAGACGCTGACCGCGGTCGATGTCCGGGAGGCCTACCGGCTCGACGCCGCCCCCAACACTGCGGCCTGGCTCCGGCACCACCTCCGCCTCGACCCGCGCGCCGCCCGCGCCCGGCTGGCCCGGGCTCGCACCCTGACCGAGCTGCCGGGCACCGCGACTGCCCTTGCGTCAGCGGAGATCGAGGCGGCGCACGTCGACGCGCTCACCCGCGGCCGGGCCCGGGTCGGCACGACCATGGAGGAGGCCGAGTCCACGCTGCTCGAGCTGGCTCGCCGCTCCAGCGCGGACCAGCTCCGCCTCGCCGTCGACCGGCTCGTCCAGGTCGTCGACCCCGACGAGACGGCCACTGAACGCGCCGAACGCCAGCGCGCCGCCCGGCACGTGAACATCACCCCCGGGTTCGACGGGACGTGGAGCCTGAGCGGGTTGCTCGACCCGGCCGACGGCGTGCTGGTCAAGGCCGCGTTCGACGCGTTCTCCGGCCGCCAACCGCTGCCCGATGGCACCCCCGACCCGCGCACCAAGGGCCAGCGCACCGCCGACGCGCTCGTCCAGCTCGCCGGCACCGCCCTCGCCACCGGGAACGCGCCCACCGTCGGTGGGATCGCCCCGCACGTCTCCCTCGTGCTCGACCTGCCCACCCTGCGCGGCGAACTGTCGGGCAAGGGCCAACGGTCAGACATCTCTGAGAGCACCGCCGGCGGGAGCGCCGCGGCAGCGGCGGCGGCGGCCGGGCTCGCGGCGAGCGGGCTCGCCGCCCTGGTCGGCCGGGCGTTCGGGCCCGCCGCGCTCGCACGCCTGACCTGCGCCTGCCAGCTCACGCCGGTCATCGTCAGCGAGTGGGGCGAGCCGCTCGCGCTCGGGCGCGAGTCCCGGCTCGCGCCCCGCTCCCACGTCAAGGCGCTGTGGGTCCGGGACGGCGGGTGCATCACCCCCGGCTGCACCAACCTCAACGTCCAGGCCCACCACGTCCGGCACTGGGCCCGCGACCACGGGCCCACCGAGGTGCCCAACGAGGTCCTGCTCTGCGAACGCTGCCACCACCTCGTCCACGACGACGGCTGGACCATCGAACCCGACCCCCACAGACCAGGCCTCTTCCAGATCTGCTCACCGAGAGGCGGACCACCCGCACCCGCGGTCCACGCCATCGACCGCAACCCCGGCGCCACCCTCCCCCTGCCCTTCGGTCCCGACGACAGCTAGGGCTGTCGACCGAGCCGGAGGACGCCACCACCGCCGTACTTGCGGTGCACCGACTGCTTCGTGACTCCGAGCTGCCCTGCGACCTCCGCCCATGACAGTCCAGCGTTGCGTGCTCGGCGGACCAGCTGTGCCTCCAGCCGCTCGGTCTCCCGCCGCAGCTCTGCGGCTGCCCGCAGCGCTGCCCGGGGGTCGTCGTCGCCAGCTGCCTGTGCGAGCGCCACCAAGGACCTCACCTCCACGACTCGTACTCCCGTCGTCAGCATGTGCTGACGACCACGGTAGGTCCGGGGTCGATCGGCGTCAACACATGCTGACGAAACGCCTGGCTGCTGCGCCCGCACAACGTTGAGCGGCTCCCCGCCCGACTGGGAGACGATGCACGGGTGGAACACACGGAGCATCGGCGCACGTACACCGTCGCGAGCGAGGGCTTGACGCGCCCTGCGGCTACGGCGGTGTGCGCCGCACTGCTGGACGTAGTGGCTCCACTTGCCCGTCGTGTGTACGTGGACCCTGTGAGTGATTGGCGCGACCTGCCGGCTGACGTGGCCGCCGCCGAGCGCGTCATCCAGGATCAGGATCGAACGGCGCGCCGGATCGGGATGATCGAGGTCGATCCGACGGACCCTGCTCTGATGGACGCGCTCCGCGTCTACGCGGCCTGGTCGATCTGCGTCGAGATCCACGGCGACGGCCCGGGCCTACTGGCGTCCATGGACGACTCGGGCCGGTCGATCTGCGCGGAGCTGACGGTGACCGAGGCACAGGATTGGAGGTCCTCGGTCAACGGGTGCGTGGCCATCGAACCGCTGGAGGACACCCACCGGCGGCGTAGGCAGTCACGATGGCGGCTGTGGCGACGCAGACAGTGAGCGGTGGTCCTTGCGGTCAGCTGCTCGCGGCGTCCACCTCGCGCGGCCGGCAGACGAGGTGGATAGCTCCCGTCGGATAGGTCCGCGTCTCGACGAAGTCCAGCGTCAGCAGGCTCGTCGGTTCGTCGAAGAGGCGTCGCCCACCGCCTGCCACCACCGGGGTCATGTTGAGGTGCAGCTCGTCGAGCAGTCCGTCGCGGAGCAGGTCCCGAGCGAGCGATCCGCAGCCGTAGACCAGAAGGTCGCTCTGCTCGCGCAACCCTGCGACGTCGTCGTAGCGGACGCCGGAGGAGTTCGCCCATCCCTCGAACGACCTCAGGGTCGAGGTCACGACGTACTTCGGCATCGAGTTGAGCCGCTCGGCCATGGGCCCGGACTGCTCGCGCCACGCCGGCCCGAGCGACTGCCACGTGGCCCGTCCGAGGAGCAGCGCGTCAGCGGCGAGGGCGAGGGCGAGGGAATCCTGCTGCCCCTCCTTGCTGATCCAGGGCAGGAGAGCCTCTGGCGGCGACTCGATGACGCCGTCGAGCGTGACGTGGGACTGCAGCGTGATCCGGCTCATGGTGCTGTGACGGTAGTCGGCGACGGGACTCGTCGGCCGCAGGTTCACCGGTTCCGCAGGTTCGTGGTCTCGTGGGCCGCACTCGGCCGGGCACCTCGGAGCTTGCGCCCGATCGAGAGGGCCGAGACCAGTGCCCAGACGCCCTCCAGGAGCAGGAATCCTCACTCCTGCGAGAAGACCGCACTTCCCGCGAGGACTCCGGAGCCGAGCGCGTTGGCGGCGAGGTAGGCGTAGGACGACTGCTCGAGCCGGCCCGTCAGAGCTGCGAGAAGTGCTGCGAGGAGCACGAGCGAGCCCGCGATCTGGATGGTGTCGGCACGACGAGTCTCCAAGCTCTCACGACGACTCGCCCTGAGGACGGTCAGATCCGTCCCTTCGCACCGGCCGCTTCCAGTACGACCACGGGAACGACGGGCCGGGCACCTGCTGCCAACCCCCGGCCTCCCAGCGGGCGCGCCGGCCCACCGCCCACGGCACCCGGCGGTGCTCCCACGGCGTGCTCGAGGCCTCGACCACGTGGTAGAGGGGGCCGTAGCTCACGACGTGCCACCCGGCGCGCCCCTCGCGCTCCAGCACCGACATCTCGTCGAACGCGGTGAGCGGCGTGAGGACCCGGCGCTCGTGGGGACCAGGGTCACCGGGGTCCGGTGCCGCGGCGGCGAAACGCTGCTGCGCAGCCTGCTTGCTCACCCCGAGCAGGCGACCGAGCGTGTCCCAGCTGTGGCCGGCGGCCCGGGCGCCGGCGACCGACTCGCGCAGCAGCTGGCTGGTCTGCTCGGCCGCGACGCGGCTGGCGGCCACCAGCCGGAGGTACGCGTCGGGGTCGTTCTCGAGCGCGTCGCGGAGGCCGGACGGCGTACCGAGCACCGCCTCCGCCACGGCGTCGCGGACGGCTGCCGCCTCGTCGGCGGTGAGGTCCGGTGCCGGCGCGCCGGACCCGACGGGTGCCGTCACGGCTGGTGCGGGGAGCGCAGCGGCTCGAGGTCGTCGAGCACCTGCCGGTCGCGTGCAGCCCTCGCCGCGCGACGCTGCAGCGCCAGGCAGACCACGCAGCCCACGGCGATGACGGCGGCAACGCCGCAGACGAAGCCGGCGACCGAGTCGACGACGTCGCCGTCGCTGACGACGCCGACGAGACCGCCGAGCACGACGAAGGTGAGCGACACCGCGAGGACCTGGACGAGCGGCTGGGAGAGGTGCGTACGTGCCATGTGTCAAGGTTGGCTTGACGACTGCCCAGCTGTCAAGACCGAGTTGACGGTCGCCGTGGCAGAGTGCCGTCATGGACGACGCGACGCCGCCCGGCGCATCTCTCGAGCAGCACTACCGCGACTACATCGCTGCTCTCGACGAGCGGCGCTTCGACGACCTGCCGGCCTACGTCGCCGACGAGCTCGTCTACAACGACGCCCCGATGACGCTGCGGGACTACCGAGCGCTGCTCGAGGACGACGTGCGCCGCATCCCCGACCTCGTCTATGACGTGCGGCTGCTGGTCACCGGCGAGGACCACGTTGCCTGCGTGCTCCGGTTCGACTGCACCCCGGCCGAGACGTTCCGCGGGCTCGAGCCGACGGGGGAGCGGATCGTCTTCACCGAGCACGTCTTCTACCGCTTCGAGGACAGGCGCATCGTGCAGGTGTGGTCGCTGCTCGACCTGGAGGCGCTCGAGCGGCAGCTCGCCCGCGCGGCCGACCACTCGCCGCCCGGACGCTAGCGCCGCGGGGGATGCTCGACCCACGGCTGAACCCCGCAACGTGCAGACGAGATCTTCGTGGTCCTCAGCGGGCGCATGGAACTCGAGCTGCCCGACCGGACCGTCAGCCTCGGTCCGATGGACGTCTTCACGGTCCCGCAGGGCGTGCGCCACCGGCCCCGCGCCGAGCTCGGCACCCGCATCCTCATGATCGAGGCCCGCGGCACCACCCAGGACGGGACCGCGACCGGCGCCACCGGCCAGCGCCTGCCCTGACGCCGCGCTCCGGTCCTCAGCCGGAGCGGCGCGGCGGCTGGCAGCTGGGGCACCACCACGTACGCCGCCGCTCCGGGTCACCGGGCACCTCGGCCACCACGCGCACCGTCGTGCCGCAGCGCAGGCACGGGCGGCCGGCCCGGCCGGCGACCCAGTGCTGCTCGCCGCGGCGTGTCGAGCCGGTCGTCACCATCGCCGCCTCCGGGTGGTCGGCGGAGTGCCGCAGCATCCGGGCGGCCAGGTCCACGGTCGCGGGCAGGTCGACGAGCGACACCGGCGTCCACGGGTCGTAGCCGCGCAGGAAGCACGTCTCGTTGACCCACAGGTTGCCCAGCCCCGCGATGCAGCGCTGGTCGAGCAGTGCGGCGACGACCGGGCGGTCGGGGACGGAGGCCAGGCGGCGTACGGCTTCCTCGGCGTCCCAGTCCGCGCGCAGCGGGTCAGGTCCGAGGTGCCCGACGACCGAGTGCTCGTCCGAGGTCTTGAGCAGCTCGACGAGCGGCATCTTCACCGCGAACGCCTGCTGGCCGTCGTCGAGGACCAGCTGCACGCGTACGTGGGGATGCACCCTGCGCGGCAGCCGCTTGTCGGGTGCGAGCACCGTCCACGACCCGTCCATGCGCAGGTGCGTGTGCAGCGTCAAGCCGCCGCTCAGGCGGGTCAGCAGGTGCTTCCCGTGCGTGTCGGTGCCGAGCACCTGGCGGCCGCTGAGGTCGGCGGTCGCGAAGCGGGGTACGCGGAAGTCGGACCGCACGACCGTCCGCCCGCCCAGCCGGGCGTCGAGCCGTCGCGCCACCCGCCATACGCTGTCACCCTCGGGCACCTGTGCACGCTACCCCCTGCGGATCTCGCTCGCGCAGGTCGCGGGAAGGGTCCTACGGTGGGCGGCGTGACGCTGCGGCCGGTCCAGGTGAACATCAAGGCCAGCTCCGACGCTGCGCTCGGCCGGTTCTGGGCCGGCGCGCTCGGGTGGGTCGTCGACGACAGCGAGCCGGGCGTCACGAGCGTCGTCCCGGCCGACGCCAGCTGGCCGGTGCCCGACACGCTGACCATCGACCTCGTGCCCGTGCCAGACCTCGAGGCGGTGCGCACCCGGCTGCACCTCGAGCTCGCGACGACCTCTGGAGACCACCACTCCGAGCTGCTCGCCCGGGTGCAGGGGCTCGGCGCGACAGTCGTCGGGACGACCGACGACGGCTGCCGTACGGTGCTCGCCGACCCTGAAGGCGGCGCGTTCTGCGTGCTGGCACCGCAGGACCACGACCGCACGGGGCCGATCGCCGCACTGGTCGTCGAGTGCGCCGACCCGCAGGTGCTGGCCGCCTTCTGGTCCGACGCTCTCGGGTGGGTCGTGGCGGAGTCGGGCGAGCGGGTCCTGCTGCGCGCGAGCACGGGGGCGGGGCCGTGCCTCGAGCTCGTCGGCTCGTCGCACCTGCCCGCGACGCTCGCCTCGCACGCGCACGTCGACCTGCTGCCGGACCCGGTCGACGCCAAGCCGGCGGAGGTGGCCCGGCTCCTGGAGCTCGGTGCCGCCAACGCCGACGTCGGGCAGGGTGACGTGCCGTGGGCCGTGATGGCCGACCCCGAGGGCAACGAGTTCTGCGTCCTCGGGCGGCCCTGAGCCGGGTCAGCCGGCGTAGAGGTCCCGCAGCATCGCCGCCTCCGCGCAGTGGTGCACCAGCTCGTCCGCGACGTGCAGCACGAACGAGAGCCGGGTCGAGTGCGCATAGGCACCCGCAGCCGGTCCGACGGCAGCCCCCAGGTCGTCGACGGACGACAGCAGTGCCCGCCAGCCCGCGTACGCGGCGTCCAGCGCAGCCCGGGCGTCGCTCGCCGTTCCGAAGCTCCGCCTCACGGCGCGGGGTGGAGCTGCGCCGAGCCACGTCCAGTTGCGGCTCTCCGTGAGCACCTGGCCGATGTGCTCCAACCGCCAGGCAAGACTGATGCGGGCGTCTCGCGTCGGAGTCCAGACCAGCTCGTCGTCGGTGAGCCCGTCGAGTCGAGTGGTGAAGCGTTGCCAGGCGTGGTCGAACAGCGAGAGCAGCTCGGCGCGCACGAGGTCGTCCATGCAGCGAGTGTGCCCGCCCGGACATCCTCGTGGACGACGAGACGTCTGCCCTCGAGGGCTGGTGCGACCCGCGACTGCTTCCCTAGGGTGGCGTCCCGTGACGACGACCAAGACCCGGGGCACCTGTCTCCTGTCCGCCGCCTTGCTAGGGCTCGCGTTCGGCTCCGCGTCGCCTGCCTCCGCCACCACGTCGGCCTCCGCGGTGTCGGTCAACGTGTGGACCATCCCGACCGCGGACTCGCGCGTCGAGCACATCGCCGCCGGCCCCGACGGCGCGCTCTGGTGGTCGGAGCCCTACGGCTACCGGCTCGGCCGCATCACCACTGGTGGTGACGTCAGTGAGCTCGAGGTCCCTGACGACTCGACCGTCACGGGCAGCGGCCCCGACGAGCTCGTCTCGTCAGGTGGATCGCTGTGGTTCGTCAAGGACTTCGGCACCGACGTCTGGCACTACACGCCGGGGCAGGGCGGAGGCCACGTCGCCTACGTCAACGAGCAGGTCCGCAACCTCGCACCTGCTGCCGGTGGCGGCGTCTGGGCGACGACCCTGGGTGGGAGCGACGTCGACCACATCGGCGCCGACGGGTCCTTCGACGACTTCTCGGCGAGCTACCTCTCCCCGGCGCCGATCGCCCTGGCACCTGACGGTACGGCGTGGTACGGCGACGGAGGCAGCTACCTCAAGCACATCGACGCTGCCGGCCACCAGGTCAACGTCCCCACGGCCAACCCGACGGTCTACGACGTCACGTCCATCGGCTTCGACGGCCAGCAGCGGCTGTGGTTCACGATGTTCGACCCCGGCGCGACGTTCTCGCCGGCGTTCGGCGGCGCGCTGGGCCACCTCGACGCGCAAGGCACCCCGCACATCACCGACCTGCGGCAGCTCGGCCTGCCCAGCGACACGCTGCCCCGCGCGCTGCGCCTCGGACCCGACGGGCGGCTCTACTTCCTGCTCAACCTCGCCAGCGGTCCGACCCTCGCCCGGATCGAGGCGGACGGCTCCCTGACCGGGGTGTCGACGGCGACGTTCAACGGCTACACGCTCACCGACTTCACCTTCGGCGCCGACGGCAACCTGTGGTTCGTCGACCGTGGCGCCAACGCCGTCGGCCGGGTGGTTCTCGACGGTGGCGCGTTCGGCCCGCTGCTGGCCCCCGCGAAGCCTCCCGCCCAGGACCCTCCGCCGCAGGCGCCCCCCGCTTCGGCGCCGCCAGCGCCGCCGGCTGTCCCGCCGGCAGCGCCGCCTGCACCGACGCCACCGCAGACCACTCCCCGGCAGCCGCCGTCGACGCCTCCCGGCGTACGCGTGTGCGCCGTGTCGAAGAAGGCCGCCTGCCGCTCGGTGCTGGCGGCGCGGACGGTCACCGTCCGCGCCGTCCTCGACCGGGCCGCGACGGTCACGCTCTCGGTGCGACGTGCGCCCGTGCGAGGCAGGAAGGCAGCCACACCCGTACGCGTCGGCAGCGTCCGCGCGCACAAGGGCACCGTGCTGCTGCGCTGGAACAAGAAGTTGCGCGGCAAGCCCGTGCCGCACGGCCGCTACCAGCTGGTCGTCACGGCTACGGCCACGGGCAAGCGCACCACGAGGACGATCCTCATCACGCTCTGACGCGGCAGAAGGGGCTCACATCGTCGTGACCATGCCACCGTCGATCAGCACGTCGGCGCCGGTGATGTTGCCGGCCGTGGATGAGGCGAGCAGCAAGACCACCTGAGCCACTTCGTCGGGGCGGGTGAAGCGCTGGGTCGGCGTGCCGGCGACGGCCGCGTTGCGCACGGCAGCGGGGTCGACGCCCTGGGCCGCGCTCAGGGTCTCGGCCACCCCGCCGGCGCCGAGCCACAACGCCGTCTCGACCGGGCCCGGGCTGACGGTGTTGACGCGGACACCGGCTGGCCCGAGCTCCTTGGACAGCGACTTGCAGAAGCTGCGCAGCGCCGCCTTGGCCGCGCTGTAGTCGATGACGCCGGGGTCGGGCAGGGCCGCGTTGACCGAGCAGACCGTCACGATGGTGGACGGCGCGGCCGCGACGAGGTGCGGCAGGGCCGCCCGCGTCGCGCGGACCGCGGACATCAGGTTGACCTCGAGCGCCCACTGCCAGTCGTCGTCGGTCACGGCGGCGAAGCCCTCGGTGCGCGGGTGCACCCCGCCGACGTTGTTGACCACCACGTCGATGCCGCCGAAGCGGTCCACGGCCGCGTCGACGAGCTCCTGGCACCCCGACGCGGTGGTCAGGTCCGTGAGCACGGCGAGAGCGTCGCCGCCGTCGACCAGGGCCGTCAGCTCGGCCGAGCCGTGGAGGGCGCCCGCGGCCACGCGTACGCCCTCCTCGCGCAGCGCGCGGGCGATGGCCAGGCCGATGCCCTTGCTGGCTCCTGTCACGACGGCCGTCCTGCCGTCCAGCTCGAGCTTCACAGCGACTGCCCCCGCAGCCACGCCAGGCAGGTGTCGGCGACCTCGCCCCAGCCGGAGTCGATGGTCAGCGAGTGGCCCTTGTCGGGGAACGTGTGCAGGTCGGTCACGGCGTCGGAGTGCCTGTACTGCTTGAGCGTCGAGCGGGTCACCGACTCCGGCACGGTGTGGTCCTTGCCGCTCGCGATCAGCAGGAGCGGCCCGCGGCCGGAGTTGGCGGTGTCGACGGCAGCGGGGGAGTGCGGGCTGAAGTTCGACGCAGCCGCCTCGAAGAGCGGCTTGCCCGGCGCCGGGATCGTCCACCGCGCGTAGAGCTCGTCGGACTCCTCCTCGGACACCGCGTTGGCGAAGGCGTAGCGGAACTGCTCGGCGGTGAGCGACACCGCCCGGTGCTTGTTGGCCGGGTTCTTGAAGACCGGCAGGGTCGCGCGCAGCGCCGAGAGCGGCACGGGCAGCACCCCCTTGATCTGCGCCGCGTCGATCGCGACGGCCGCCTTGCCGAGGTCCCTGCCCAGCAGCTTCTGCGCGATCATCCCGCCGAACGAGTGCCCGACGAGCACGGGCGGCTCCGGCAGCCCGCGGATGATCTCGGCGAAGTGGTCGACCACGTCGTCGATGCCGTGGTCGGCGATCTCGTCGGCGTGCTGCCGCGACTCCTCGACGGTCTCGCGGTCACCGGGCCACCCCGGCGCCTGCACCTCGTAGCCCTCGTCGCGGAACCGCGCCATCCACGGCTCCCAGGACGTGGCGTGCAGCCACAGCCCGTGGATGAACATGACGGACGTGCCCACGGTCGTCTCCCTCGCTCGTGCGGCAGCACCGGTGCGCGCCGCCGTGCACCGGACGCTAGGGAGCAGAGGGCCTGCCGCGCTTCAGTCGGACGACTGCATCTGCGCAGCGGGCACCGGGCCGGTGAGCACGCCGGCGAGCTGGTGCCGGCTGGTGATGCCGAGCTTGGGGAAGATGCGGTAGAGGTGCGAGCCGACCGTGCGGTGCGACAGGAACAGCCGCTGGGCGATCTCCCGGTTCGACAGGCCGCGCGCAGCCAGCGCGGCGATCTGCGCCTCCTGCGGGGAGAGCCGCTCGCGCTCGCTGGTCGTCGGTCGCCAGCCGCGCTCTCCGGTGGCGCGCAGCTCCTGGTCGGCGCGCAGGGCCCACGGCTGCGCGCCGAGCGCGTCGAAGGCACTGCGAGCCGTACGCAGCGGCTCCCGCGACTCGGTCACGCGCCGCTGTCGCCGCAGCCACGAGCCGTGGGCCAGCTGCAGCCGCGCGTGGTGCCACGGGAACCCCTGCGCCGCGCCTGCCAGCGCATCCCTGAAGAGCCCGTCCGCGGTCGCCTCGTCGGCGAGCACGGCCCGGGAGTACTCCAGGGCGATGCGTGTGCCGCCCGCGGTGGACCCGTCGGCGAGCTCGTCGACGGCGGCCAGGGTCGCCCTCGCCTCCGGGCGGGCGCCGCTGCGCACCGCAGCCTCGGCGAGGTAGCCGACGGTCCAGAGCTGCTGCACCCGTTGGAAAGCCGGGTCCGTGGGCGCGAACACCCGGAGCAGCTCGCCGTAGGCCTGTGCCGGCCGGTCTGCGGCCAGCTCTCCCACGCCGCGCACCAGCTGCGCGCCGGCGAGCAGCGAGGAGCTGGCGTTCGGGAGCTGGAGCGCGGTCTGCTCGGCCCGGGCGAGCAGGGGTGACGAGCCGCGCCAGCGCCCGCCGACCGCGTCGATGAAGGCGGCCGCCAGCTCCGCCGTGCCGGCCCACACGCGCTGGCCGGTCTCCTCCGCCAGCCGCGCCCCCTCGTCCGCCGACCGTGCCGCGTCGAAGATGCCGAGGTTGATCTCCGCCCAGGACCGGATGGCGAGCGCCTCCGCGAGCAGGCTCAGCCGGCCGTCGGCCCGGAGCCCGGACACCGCGACGGTCAGGAACGACTCGGCGCGGACGAAGTCGCCGGCGCAGAAGGCGGCGATGCCGAGCAGCCCGGCGATGTCGGCGCGTCCGGCCGCGTCGCCCGGCAGCGCGTCGAGCGCCTGCAGCACCGGTGCGCTGAGCTCGAGGGACTCTGTCAGCCCGAGCACCGCCAGCAGTCGCGGGTCGCCCGCTGGCAGGGGCACGTCGCGCGCGGCGCCGACGATGTCGCGGCGCACGGCCGCGCCGGGGTCGCGCCACCAGACCCGCCGCGCGGCACCGAACAGCAGCTGCATGGCCAGGTCGAGGTCGTCCTGGCTGGTGGCCAGTCGGGCCAGCTCGACCAGGTGGCGGACCTCGGCCGGCTCGCTCGTCGCCCCGTCGTGGAACGCGCCGGCCAGCCAGGCGAGCCGCGACCGGTCGCGCGGCCGCAGCGACATCCCTGCCGTGCGCGCGGTCACCTGCTCGACCTGTGCGTACCTCCCGAGCTGGTAGCCGAGCTCGGCGGCGCTGATGAGCCGGGCCGCCTCGTCCTGCGGGTCGGGGCTGAGCTCGGCCGCGCGCTCGAGGGTCGAGGCGGCGGTCGCGTACGCCCCGCGGCGCCGCGCCTCGCCGGCCACCTGCTCCAGCTCCGAGGCGACCTGCTCGTCGCGGCCGGGCACCGAGCTGGCGCGGTGCCAGACAGCCCGCTCGGGGTGGGCCCCGAGGACCGTCGCGAGCGCCGCGTGCACCTCCCCGCGCCGCTGCGCCGGCATGGCGCGGCGCAGCGCGGACCGGACGAGCGGGTGCGCCACGGCGTACGTCGTGCCGGCGACCGTGAGCAGCGCGAGCTCGCGCGCGGGCACCGCGGCCCCCGGACCGACGTCCTGGCCGGCGACCAGGGCGGCCGCTGCCAGGACCGGCGCGAGGTCGTCGCCGTCGTCGAGCGCCGCCACGTCGAGGACGGCCCGCGCGGGCGCGTCCAGCTCGTCGGCCCGGGCGAGGTAGGCGCGCTCGAGCCGGCCGGTCAGGGGAAGCTCGAGCTCGCTCCACTCCCTCGCCGGGTCCTGGGCCGAGCGCGCCAGCTCGACCAGGGCGAGCGGGTTGCCGCCGGCCAGCTCCACCACGCGGGCGCGCAGCTCCGGCTCGAGCGCCGGGGCGCGCCGCAGCACCAGCTCGTGGGCGTCGGCCTCCGAGAGCCCGCCGAGCCGCACCCACGTGGTCGTGCGCTCGTCGCCGAGCAGCGTCGACTCGGTGTGCGCGCTCGAGAGCAGCAGGACGCGCTCGTCGGCGATGCGCCGGGCCACGAAGGCCAGCGCGTCGACCGACGGGCGGTCCATCCACTGCAGGTCGTCGAGGCAGACGAGCACCGGCGCGGCGCCCGCGGCGTCGACGAGGAGCTCGAGCGCCGCCAGCGAGGTGAAGAACGGGTTGACCTCTGGAGCGTCCGCGAGCCCGAAGCTCGCGAGCAGCGCAGTGCGCTGCGGGGCGGGCAGCTCCGGCGCCCGCCCGAGAAGCGGGGACAGCACCTGGTGCAGCGCGGCGTAGGGCAGGTGGCTCTCCGACGAGCTGCCGCGGGCGCCGAGGACGGTCGCCCCTGCCGCCCTCGCGAGGTCGGCCAGGTGCGCCTGCACCGCGCTCTTGCCCGCGCCCGGCTCGCCGGTGAGCCCGACCGAGCCCCCGGCTCCGCTCGAGCTGCTCAGCCGGGCGCGCAGGACGTCGACCACCTCGTCGCGCCCGACGAGCCGCGAGCCGTCTGACGCGATCATGGGACGAGGATGCCCGCGCGGGAAGCCTTCCGTCCACCGTGCCCCTGCAGCAGCACTTGCCCGTGACCACCTTCCGAACGTCCCTCGAGGCGACCGGCGGCACCGACGTCGGCATCGTCGTCGCGGGAGACGTCGCAGGCAGCGCCCACCCATCACGCCGGTCGTCGTGCTGCAGGTGCAACCGCCGTCGACCGTCACGACGACGCGTACGCGCTTGCTGCGGTCGGACGCGACGTCCCGCGCTCAGCGGGCCGGCACCGGGCGCAGCGCCTCGGGGTACTTCGCCGCGCTGGCCGTCTGGTAGAGGACCACCGGCTCCTCCAGCTCGCCCCGGGCGGCCAGCCGCTCGGCTGCGACGAGCGTCGCTGCTCCTTCAGGGGAGGCGTAGACGCCCTCCTCGCGGGCGAGCCGCGAGACCGCGTCCAGGACGTCGCCCTCCGAGGCGCCGAGCACCGTGCCGCCGCTGCGGCGCACTCGCTCGAGCACCAGCCAGCCCTCGCTCGGCGCGGTCACGCGCAGACCCGCTGCGACCGTACGCGGCACACCCTCCCACCGCGCCACCTCGCTCCCGCCCGCGTCCCAGGCGCGCACCAGCGGCGCGCAGTCCTCGGACTGCACCGCCACCAGGCGGGGACCGTCGCCGGCCCAGCCCAGGGCCTGCGCCTGCTCGACGGCCTCGGAGGCGGCCACCAGACCGACGCCGCCGCCGACGGGGAAGACCACGGTGCCGGGCCACCGCCAGCCGAGGTCGTGGAAGACCTCGAGCCAGGCGGTCTTCTTTCCGTCGACGCGGTAGGGCTCGCCGAAGGTCGCGGCCAGGAACCACCCGCGCTCGGCCGCCAGCTCGCGGGCCCGTGCCCCGGCCTCGGCCAGGGTGCCTGGCACCAGGTGGAGCTCGGCGCCCGCGGTCAGCACCTCGGCCTGGTTCACGAGTGGAGCCGACTCGGCCATGACGACCGCGGCCGGGACCCCGGCTCGGGCGGCGTAGAGCGCCCACGTGCCGCCGGCGTTCCCGGCGGTGGGGAGGACGACGCCCGGGATGCCGAGCTCGATCGCCCGGGCCAGGGCCACGGCGGCACCGCGCGCCTTGAACGTCGTGCCGGGCAGTGGGCTCTCGTCCTTGAGCAGCACCTCGACGCCGAGCCGCTCGCTCGTGCGCCGCAGCGTGACCAGCGGCGTCGCAGCCTCCCCGAGCGACAGCGCCGGCGGGCCGGGGTGCCGCAGCGGCAGCAGCTCGGTCCAGCGCCACAGGTCGGCCGGGCGCGCCGCCACGGCGTCGCGGTCGACGGCGCCCGGCGACAGGTCGTACTGCGGCAGCAGCGTCGCACCGTCGTCCGCGCAGCGGCCCTGCAACACGTCGGCGTCGTAGGGCTTGCCGCACCGGGCGCAGGCGAGCCCGGCGAGCAGGCTGCCGCTCACCGCGAGCTCGGGTCGGTGAACCGGCCGAGCAGGCGCAGCACGCCGTCGAGCGCGATGCCGAGCAGCGAGATCGTCACGATGCCGCTGAGCAGGATGGGCGTCTGCAGGTAGTTGCCGGCCTGCACGATGAGGAAGCCGACACCGCTGGTGGCGGCGATCATCTCGACCGCCACGATGCTCGTCCACGCACCGCCCATCGCCAGCCGCATGCCGGTGAGGATGCCGGGCAGCGCCGCGCGCATGCGCACGAAGACGAGGGTGTGCGCGTGCGAGGCGCCCAGCGCGCGACTGGCCATCTCGAGCTCCCTGGGCACCGCGTCGAGCGCGCTGACGGTCGCGATGATGACGGTCGGCACGACGCCCACGAGGATCAACGCGAACTTCGAGCGCTCCCCGATGCCGAACCACACGATGAACAGCGGGATGAACGCGAGCGGGGGCAGCGGCCGGGTCAGCTCGATGAGCGGGTCGACGAGGTCACGCACCACCCGGTTGCTCGACATGACGGCGCCGACCGCGATGCCGACCAGCGAGCCCACCGCGAAGCCGGCGAGGATGCGCGCGGTCGAGATGAGCGCGTCCTGCCAGAGGGTGTTGCCGTTGCCCGGGTAGCGGTCGGACATGTACTGCCAGAACTGGCGGGCCGTCTCCTGCACCGTCGGCAGCACGACCTCGTCGTCCAGCGCGAGCGCCAGCACCTGCCACACCGCCAGGACGGCGAGGACGCCGACGAAGCCGGTGCCCAGCCTGCGGGCGCGCCGGCGGCGGTCGTGCGTGCGTGGCGCGACGGCGAGCAGCGGGGACGCCGCGCCGCCGGTCGCGACCAGCGGCCGTGGGATGCCCTGAGTGGTTCCCGTGGTCTCCGTGGTCCGGCCCGTGTCTGTCGTCATGTCAGACCTCCGTGTTGAGGACGGAGCGGATCCGTCGCTTGGCGGCCACGAACTCGAGCGTGTCGGCGTCCTCGTAGGACCGCGGCCTCGGCAGCTCGACGGGGAACTCCGCCCGGCTGTGGCCCGGGCTCCCCGACATCACGACGACGCGGTCGGACAGCAGGACCGCCTCCTCGACGTCGTGGGTGACGAACACGATGGTGGTGCGCTGCACCTGCCACAGGTCGAGCAGGAACCGCTGCATCGCAGCCCGGGTGATGGCGTCGAGCGCGGCGAACGGCTCGTCCATCAGCAGCAGCTTCGGCTTGTTGATCAGCACCCGGGCGAACGCGGCGCGGTGGCGCATGCCCCCCGAGAGCTCGTGCGGGTAGGCGTCGGCGTGGTCGGCGAGGCCGACGGTACGCAGCAGCTCGGTGGCTGCGGCGCGTACGTCGTCGTCGAGCTGGCGGCGCGCCCGCGGGCCGTAGAGCACGTTGCCCATCACGGTCGCCCACGGGAAGAGCATCGGCGACTGGAAGAGCACCCCCCGGTCAGGACCGGGCCCGCGCACCGGCTCGCCCGCGACCCGGACCTCACCGGCGTCGGGGGTGCTGAAGCCGGCGAGCAGGTTGAGCAGCGTCGACTTGCCGCAGCCCGAAGGGCCGAGCAGGCAGACGAACTCGCCCTGCTGCACCGTGAGGTCGAAGCCGTCGAGCGCCAGCCGCGCGTCGCCGCGACGCTTGCGCCCGCGGAAGCTCTTGCTCACCCCGCGCACCTCGACTGCGGGCACCGCCAGGGTCGAGGACCCGAGGGCCGGCGTCGCGCCGATCTGGTCGGTGCTCACTTGTCGCAACCGTCGGCGACGGCCTTCTCGACGAAGCTCGGGTCGATGTGCGAGGCGATCTCGGCGTCCGTCGGGATCTTCTGCACGCGGCCCTGCGCCTTGAGGAAGTCCGCGCTGAGCTTGTAGGCCTTGAGGATCTTGCCCGTGGAGACGTCGCCACCGTCGTCCTTGAACCACGACAGCTGGGTCTCGTTCGAGACGAAGGGAAGCGCCTTGGTGGCCGCGATGGCGTCGGCGGGCGCGGCGCCCACGAGCTTGGCGCCGTTGGTGATGACCGTCTCGGCGTTCGCACCCTTGACCGCGGTGAGGCCCTTCATCGCCTGGCAGACCAGGGACTGCACGACGTCGGCGTGCTTCGAGGCGAAGTCCTCGGTGACCACCAGGACGTTGAGCGACGGGAAGCCGAGCTCGGCGATCTGCTGGGCGGTGACGACGGTGCGCGCGCCGCCCTTCTTGAGGATGTCATAGGCCTGCGGCAGCTCGACGTAGGCCGCGTCGATCTTGCCCGCCTTGTAGGCGGCGCCCGCCGCCGCCTCGCTCGGGAAGCCGACGACCTTGACCTTGTCGGTCAGGCCCTTGGTCGAGATCCATCCGCGCAGCTCGAAGTCCTCGGAGGAGCCGTTGAGGTCTCCGATGGTCTTGCCGGCCAGGTCGGCGTCGGCCTTGATGCTCGTGGGCACCACGAGCTGGGCGGCGTCGAAGCTCTCGGCGTAGATGACCTTGATCGGCGTGCCGGTGGCGATGGCGCCGACGACCGGGGGGTTGCCGACGCCGGAGGCGACGGGGAAGGCGCCGCCGCGCAGCTCGGCGAGTCCGGCGACGCCGCTGCCCATCGGAGTCAGCTTGAAGGTGGCGGGCACCTTGGCCGCGAGCTCGGGATTGGCCGAGATGATGGACTCGGGGCCGAGCGCGGCGCCCTGGAAGTAGCCGATGCCGAGCGTGAGCTTGCCGCCGCCGGAGCCGGCGGGCGAGGTGCCGCTCGCCGCGGAGCTCGAGGAGTCGCTGCTCCCGCACGCGGCCGTGAGGGCCAGTGCGGTGGAGGCCGCCGTCAGCAGGGACAGGCGGCGCAGGGGGGCGTGGGAGCGCATGTGGAGCTTCTCCAAGGAGGAAGGGGAGCGTGACACCGGGACCCGGTGGTCCGGCGCGTGGTGGCTGAGCCAGGGAGGGACGTGGTCGTGCACCGATGCACAGACGGTCCGAGGGCCGGCGTCGAAGGGTCTCGAGCGGTCGGCGCGCCGCACCGGGACGGACCGGGCGGGGGATGCGGAGGGCTAGGCGCGGTGGCGCGAACAGATGCCGCCGGCGACGCGGACGAGGTCCACGTGTCGGCGCGACGTTCCGCTGAAGCCCTCAAACATGATAGGAATGGTCCACAACGCGGGGCGGCCTGTCAAGCCGCACGCCGCGACCCGGTGGAAGAGACGTCGCGGGCGACCGGCGGCGCGAGGTGGGGAGGAGGAGTTCCTGTGCAGCGAGCACGACTGGTGTCGCGTCGGTTCCTCGACCTGGGGCGCCGGACCTCCTCGGCCTGTCCCCACGTCGACTGAGCGAGCGCTCCGCGCGCCCGCAGTCCACCTCAGACCACTGCCGTGCACACCCCCGCGCTTGGAGCTGCCGCATGTCCACCGTCCTGCCACACCCCCGCCCGACGGCCGCCGGGCCCGCGGCCCTCGACTTCGACCTGCTCGGGCCGCACATCGGCGCCGAGGTGCGCGGGCTCGACCTCGCGGACGCCAGCGACGACGAGCTGAGCGCGGTGCGGTCGGCCCTCGTCGAGCACAAGGTGCTCTTCTTCCGGTTCCAATCGCTCGACCCCGACAGCCAGGTCGCCCTCGGCAACCGGCTCGGAGGACTCACCGCCTCCCACCCGGTCGTGCCGGGGCTCGACGACGCGCACCCGGAGATCTACGCCCTCGACAGCGCCGACAACGGGTTCGCCGACGTGTGGCACACCGACGTGACGTTCGTGCGCCGCCCGCCGCTCGGCTCGATCCTGCGGGCGGTGCAGCTGCCGCCGAGCGGTGGCGACACCCAGTGGGCCGACACTCAGGCCGCCTACGACTCGCTGTCGACGCCGGTCCAGCAGCTGGTCGACCAGCTCACCGCGGTGCACGACGGCTCCCGCGAGTTCGGCTACTACCTCGCCCAGCGGCAGAAGGGCGAGGGCAGCGTGTGGGACGGCGAACGCGTGCGCTCCCTCGACCCGGTCGAGCACCCGGTCGTGCGCGTGCACCCCGAGAGCGGGCGCAAGGGGCTCTTCGTCAACCCGGGCTTCACGTCCCACATCGTGGGCGTCTCGGAGGCGGAGAGCCGCGGCATCCTCGACCTGCTGTACGCCCACATCACCAAGCCCGAGCACATCGTGCGGCACCGGTGGCGCGAGGGAGATCTCGCGATGTGGGACAACCGCAGCACCCTGCACTACGCCAACCGCGACTACGGCGACGCCCGTCGCGTGATGCACCGCATCACGCTGCAGGGCGACGTCCCCGTTGGCCCGAGCCCGGTGCTCGCGTCGTGAGGGTGCACTGGTTCCTGCCCTCGCGCGGCGACGGGCGGCACGTCGGCTCGGCCACGGTGCGCGAGGGTTCGAGCTCCGCGGCGGTCGCGCGGCGGCCCAGCGTCGACTACCTGTCGCAGGTGGCCCGTGCCGCCGAGGCCGTCGGCTTCGAGGCGGTGCTGACGCCGGTCGGTGCCGCGTGCGAGGACCCCTGGATCCTGTGCGCGAGCGTGGCGCAGCACACCTCGCGGATCGAGTTCCTCGTCGCCTTCCGACCCGGCTTCGTGCTGCCGACGCTGCTCGCCCAGCAGGCGGCGACCTTCCAGCGCATGACGGGCGGCCGCCTGCGGCTCAACGTCGTGACCGGCGGCGACCCCGCCGAGCAGCGTGCCTACGGCGACCCGCTCGACCACGACGCGCGCTACGCCGTCACCGACGAGTTCCTCGACGTCCTCTCGCAGTGCTGGTCGGGAGAGCGCTTCGACCACGCGGGCGAGCACTTCACAGTGGAACGCGGTGGTCTGCTCGAGCCGGTGGAGGTGCCGCCGCGCATCTACTTCGGCGGCGCCTCCCCCGCGGCCGAGGCGGTGGCGGCGCGACGGGCCGACACGTACCTCACGTGGGGCGAACCGCCCGCACTCGTGCGCCCGCGCGTCGAGCGGATGCGCGAGGCGGCCGAGCGCGAGGGCCGCAGCCTGTCCTTCGGCATCCGGCTCCACGTGATCTCCCGCGACACCCCCGAGGAGGCGTGGCGCGAGGCCGACCGCCTGCTCGAGGGCATGTCGCCGGAGGCGGTCCGCGACGCGCAGGCGCGATTCGCGCGGATGGACTCCGTCGGCCAGGCCCGCATGGCGAGCCTGCACGGCGGCACGGCGGCGGACCTCGAGGTCTCGCCCAACCTGTGGGCCGGGGTCGGACTGGTGCGCGAGGGGGCGGCGACCGCCCTCGTCGGCTCGCACGAGCAGGTGGCCGAGCGGCTCGCGGAGTACGAGGAGATCGGCTTCGACGAGGTCATCCTCTCCGGCTGGCCGCACCTCGAAGAGGCGTGGCGGGTGGGCGAGCAGGTGCTGCCCCTGCTCGACCGCGCGGCGGTGCCGGCGTGACCCTGCAGGCCACCAGGCCGGCGGCGGTGCTGCCGGCCCGGGGCGTCCCCCGCGACGAGCTGCTGCGCACGGTCTTCGAGCGGCGAGCCGACGACGCGCCCTGGCGAGAAGGGCGCATCTTCAGCCTCGTCTACCACCCCGGCTCGCCCGAGCTCGAGGAGCTGCTCGCGGCGGTCAGCCGCGAGTACCTCGCCGAGAACGCCCTGAACCCGCGCAGGTTCCCGTCGCTGGCACGCATGGAGCGCGAGGCCGCCGACATCGTCGCGGGGCTCCTCCACGGCACGCCGGGAGCCGGTGGCCTCACGAGCGGGGGCACCGAGTCCATCTTCCTCGCCGTCTACGTCGCCCGCGAGGTCGCGCGCGGCCGCGGCATCGCGTCGCCCCGCATCGTGACCGGGCGCACCGCGCACCCGGCGTTCGCGAAGGCCTGCCACCTGCTCGGGGTGCGGCAGGAGCGCGTCCCGGTGCGTGCCGACCGCCGGGTCGACGTCGAGGCCCTGGCCGCCGCCGTCGACGAGGACACGATCCTGGTCGTGGCCTCGGCGCCCAACTACCCCTACGGCGTGGTCGACGACGTGCCCGCCGTGGCGGCCGTCGCGCGGGACGCGGGCATCCTGTGCCACGTCGACGCGTGCCTCGGCGGGCTGCTGCTGCCGTTCTGGGAGCGCATCGGCGAGCCGGTGGCGCCGTGGGACTTCCGAGTCGAGGGCGTGACCAGCATCAGCGCCGACATCCACAAGTACGGCTACTCCTTCAAGGGCGCGTCGGCGCTGCTGTGGCGCGACCCGGCGCACTACCGCGCGCAGTGGTGGGTCGACGACGACGTCTGGGGCGGCGGGCTCTACGGCTCGTCCACGACGGCCGGCACCCGGCCCGCCCCGCCGATCGCCGGCGCGTGGGCGGCGCTGCACGGGCTGGGGGAGGAGGGCTACCTCCGGCTCGCCCGCTCGGTCCGCGACGCGCGCGACCGGCTGCTCGCCGGGCTGGCCGGCATCGCGGACCTCGCGCCCACGGTCGCGCCGGACCTCTCGGTGCTCGAGATCGGCAGCAGCGAGCTCGACCTCGGCGCGGTCGCCGACGCGCTCGAGGAGCGCCGCTGGTGGCTCGACCGCCAGCCCGGCGGCCTGCACCTGATGCTCTCGCCCTACCACCGCGAGGTCGTCGATGACCTGCTGGCGGCGCTGCGCGCAGCGGTCGACGACGTACGCGCCGGCCGGGTGTCGCGCGGCGTGCCCGCGGCGTACGCAGCGGTGCCCTGAGCGGCTGCCGCGCTACTCCTGCGCGGCGGCCAGGCGGGCGCCCACCCGGGCGACGACCCGGCGCAGCGCTGCGGTCGAGAGCCCCGCGCTGCCCGTCACCGCGACACCGGTCGCGCGGGTGCGGCCGGTGACGAAGGCGACCTGCACGACGACGGCACCGTCGTAGTCGCCGGCCAGCGGCAGGCGCAGCTGCGCTGCCGCAGCCGACCACCCGGCTCCGGCCGGCACGGGGACCGCGCGCACGACCGCGGCAGCGGTGTCGAAGCTGGCGCTGCGCGCCACCGCGGGCAGCAGGACCTCGCGGACGCAGGTGCGCAGGCGCCCGGCGTACGCGGTGGACAGCGCCCTCGACGCCCGGGCCGGCAGCGGGGCGGTGCGGCTCAGCACCACCTGGCTGGCGCTGCCGCTCTGGCGGGCGAAGGACGGGCCGGCCGACCAGCGCAGCCGCCGCTCGACCGGGCGCGTGCCGACGCAGGCCTGCAGCTGCGCCGGGAACCCGGCCGGCACGACGTCCGGGCTGCGGGTCCAGCCGCTGCCCGGCAGGTCGGCGGCCGCGACGGTCGGCGCCGGGGCGGCGCTGGTCACCGGACGGGGCGAGGGCACCGCCTCAGCGGCCGCTCCAGCGGCTGCGAAGGAGGCGGCCGCGGCGACGGCGGCCAGGGCGAGCGACGGCGCGAGGTGGGACACGAGCAGGGAGCGTACGTCTCCTCGAGGCTGATGTCCGCCCGGTCGCGATCCGCGGATCCTGTCTGCTGTGACCGTTTTGTGATCTTCGGTGAGGGCACCCTCCGTGACGGAGAGAAACCGGCCGACCGAAGGAGAACGCATGTTCACGCAGGACCAGGCACGCTCAGTGATCGGCAGCACGCTGTACGGCAGCGGCAACGAGAAGATCGGCAAGATCGGGCAGATCTTCGTCGACGACGAGACCGGACGTCCCGAGTGGGTCACCGTCCACACCGGCCTCTTCGGCACGCACGAGAGCTTCGTGCCCGTGGCCGACGGCACCGTGTCCGACGACGGCCTGACCGTGCCGTTCGGCAAGGACCAGATCAAGGACGCCCCCAACGTCGACCCCGAGGGCGGGCACCTGTCCGAGTCCGAGGAGGAGCAGCTCTACTCCTACTACGGCCTCTCGCGCAGCGGCGTCCGCGGCGAGGGCTACGAGAGCGGCCTCGCGGCCGGCACCACCTCGGGCGTGACCACGGGCACCACGACGACCGACAGCAGCTTCGACAGCGCGACGACGGGCACCACGACGGCGTCGGGCACCACCGCGTACGAGACCGCTGGTGACGCCTCCTACGCCGGCGACGCGGCGCGCGCCGAGACCGCCGCCACGACGAGCGCTGCGGGCACCACCGGCACGACCGGCTACGACACCTCCGGCCCCACCACCGACGACGCGATGACCCGCTCCGAGGAGCACCTGCGCGCCGGTGTCGAGACCGTGCAGGCAGGGCGCGCCCGCCTGCGCAAGTGGGTCGAGACCGAGCAGCAGACGGTCACCGTCCCGGTCACCACCGAGCACGCGCGCCTCGTGACCGAGCCCGTCGACGCGTCGAACATCGACCAGGCGACCTCCGGCCCGGACATCTCCGAGGAGGAGCACGAGGTCGTCCTCACCACGCAGCGCCCGGTGGTCACCACCGAGACGGTGCCGGTCGAGCGCGTACGCCTCGAGACCGAGTCCGAGACCCACGAGGAGACCGTGAGCGGCGAGGTCCGCAAGGAGCGCATCGACCTCGACGAGGGCACCGAGACCCGCGCGACCGGCGGGACCACCGCGGGCACCGACGACCTGCGCTGAGCGCAGCGTCTGGAAGGCCAGACACCCGTAGCGGCAGCGCTTCCGTCCCCTCCACGAGCCGGAAGCCCTGCCGCTCCGAGGAGATGCTTCGGAACCGACGGCCGGGCCCCTGAGGCCCGGCCGTCGGCGTTCACCCGGACGGTGCAGCAGCGGCGCAGCCCAGCGCACCGGTCACCGCTGCGCTGGTGGCGGCCAGTCGGGTGAGCGCGCCCGGCCAGTCCGCGGAGCCAGGGGTACGCAGGGCGACCACCGCCGCGTCGCCCGCCCCGATCGCGGGCGAGGCGGTCTCGCGCCGGCCCGCCGCCTGGCGCGCCGAGATCTCGCGCGCCGACTCGACGTCCTCGGCCAGCGAGTAGGACAGCGTGCGCCGGCCGGCCTCGTCGACGGCGGCCAGCTGGGGGGCCAGCGTCGTGGCGGATACGTGCAGCTGGTGCACCGAGGCGCAGAGCTCCGCGGCGGTCGCCTGCTCAGCGCCACCGCAGCCGGCCAGCCCCGCCAGCCCCGCCAGCACGCCGAGCACGACCACTGCGACCCCAGGGCCTGATCGAGTCGCGCGCACGCGTGCACGATAGTGGTGGGCCCGCACCGCCGGCCCTCGCCTGCAGCAACTAGGATCATGGCGCCCGGACGGGTGGCCCACCGCTATCCGGGCGGTGCGGCTCGGGGCAGGGATCGGAGCCTGGTGGACGAGACGCTGGTGGTCGCGCAGGCTCCGCCGCGCGCCCTGCGCGTCCTGCTCGTCGAGGACGACCCGGGCGACGCCTTCCTGGTGACCGAGCTGCTCGCCGACGACCCGGCCGCCGTGGTCATCGAGGTCGTGGGCACCGTGGCGCTGGCGCGCCGCGCGCTGCTCGAGGCCCAGGACAGCGGCACCAGGCTCGACTGCGTGCTGCTCGACCTCGGCCTGCCCGACGCGCAGGGGCTCGACGCGCTGCGCGCGGTCCTGGAGGTCGCGGGCCGCGCGGCGGTGCTCTGCCTGACCGGCCACGCCGACGAGCACCGCGGCGTCGCCGCCGCTGCCGCGGGCGCGCAGGACTACCTCGCCAAGAACCAGGTCGACGGCCCGCTGCTGTGGCGGGCCATCCGCTACGCCATCGAGCGCAAGCGCGCCGACGAGCAGACCCGGGCGCTCTACCTCTCCCAGGCGCGCGCGGCGGAGAACGCGCGGCTCGAGCGCGGCCTGCTGCCCCACCCCGAGGTCTCCGACCCCTCGATCAGGGTCACGCCGCGCTACCGGCCGGGGCGCGAGGCGGTGCTCGGCGGCGACTTCTACGACGTGGTCGAGACCGACGACGGAACCCTCTACCTGCTCATCGGCGACGTCGCCGGCCACGGCCCCGACGAGGCGGCGCTGGGCGTGTGCCTGCGCATCGCGTGGCGCACCCTGGTGCTCTCCGGCCGGGCCTCCGACTCGCTGCTCCCCGTGCTCGAGGACGTCCTCGTGCGCGAGCGGCGCAGCGACGAGGTCTTCGCCACGGTCTGCATGCTGGTCGTCGATCCCGACCGGCGCAGCGCGCGCATGTTCCTCGCCGGGCACCCGGCGCCGCTGCTGCTCGCCGGCGTCCCCGAGCAGCTGCCCGACGAGATGGTGGGCCCGGCGCTCGGCGTGCTGCCGGGCGTCGTCTGGGGCAGCCGGCCGGTGACCCTCGAGCCGGGCTGGCGCCTGGTGCTGTTCACCGACGGCATCGTCGAGGGCCACGTCGACGAGGGCTCGGGCCGCGACAGCGGGCGCGACCGCCTCGGTGTGCCGGGCCTGCTGACGCTCGCGCAGGCGAGCCCGTCCTACGCGCGCTCCGGCGAGCTGCTCGACGACCTCATCGCGAAGGCTCGCGCCCTGCACGGCGGCGACCTGTCCGACGACGTGGCGCTCGTGCTGGTGGAGCACGCGGCGGAGGCCGGGTGAGCGCGGTCGGGACCTCGCCGCGGCGTACGTCGTGGACCCTGCGCCGCCGGCTCACGGCGCTGCTGGTGGTCGTGGGGCTGGTGCTCGTGGGGCTGCTCGCCGGCGCAGCCCTGCTGCTCGCCAAGACGAGGAGCACCCAGCACCGCGTCGTCAGCGACTACTTCCTGGTCATCCGGTCGGGCACAGACGGGTTCGCCGCCCTGCTCGACGCCGAGACCGCTGTGCGTGGCTACGCGCTCACCGGTGACCGCAGCACCCTCCAGCCGCTGCAGTCCCTGCAGTCGCCGAGGCTGCGCGACGAGTCCCAGCAGGTGCAGCGGATCCTCGAGCGCGAGCCCGAGCTCAAGGCGTCCTACACGACGGCGGCGGCGTCCGCCAGGACCTGGTACGAGCAGTGGGCGCAGCCTGCGATAGCCGAGGTGCAGCGCTCCGGTCCCCGCAGCATCGGCGACGACGACATCCTGCGCGGCAAGTCCCTGTTCGACCGGGTGCGCGTCACCTACGCCGGCTACCTCGACACGCTGGCGCAGCGGCGTGCCGAGGCGCGCCGCACCCTCGACTCCGAGACCCGGATGCTCTTCGCTCTCGTCGTCGCCGCTCTGCTCGTCGTGGCGGTGCTCGCCGTCTCGGTGTGGCTGGCGCTGCTGCGGTGGGTCGTGCGCCCGCTCGACCGGCTGGCCGAGGAGACCCGCGCCGTGCGCGGCGGCGACCTGGAGCACGCGGTCGTCGCCAGCGGCCCGCCCGAGGTCGAGTCGCTCGGCCGCGACGTCGAGGCCATGCGCCGCGCGCTCGTCAGCCGGCTCGACGAGGTGCGCCGCGCCGGCGAGGAGCTCGAGGCCGGGCGCCAGCAGCTCGAGCAGCAGGCCGACGACCTCGCGCGCTCCAACCGCGACCTCGAGCAGTTCGCCTACGTCGCCTCCCACGACCTGCAGGAGCCGCTGCGCAAGGTGGCCAGCTTCTGCCAGCTGCTGCAGAAGCGCTACGGCGGCCAGCTCGACGACCGCGCCGACCAGTACATCGGGTTCGCCGTCGACGGCGCCAAGCGCATGCAGCAGCTCATCAACGACCTGCTGGCGTTCTCGCGCGTCGGCCGGATGAGCGCGGGCACGGCGCCGGTGGCCCTCGACACCTGCCTCGGCCTCGCCCTGCGCAACCTCGACGCCGCGCTCGCCGACAGCGGAGCCAGCGTCACCGCCGACCCGTTGCCCACCGTCACCGGCGAGGCCTCGCTGCTCACGCAGCTGCTGCAGAACCTCATCGGCAACGCGGTCAAGTTCCGCCGCCCCGACGTGGCGCCGACCGTCCACATCGGCGTCCGCGAGCTCGAGGGCGCCTTCGAGTTCTGCTGCTCGGACAACGGGATCGGCATCGAGCAGCAGTACGCTGAGCGCGTCTTCGTGATCTTCCAGCGGCTGCACCCCAAGGAGGAGTACGAAGGCACCGGCATCGGTCTCGCGCTCTGCCGCCGGATCGTCGAGTTCCACGGCGGCGAGATCTGGATCGAGCCGCGCGAGGACCAGCCGGGCACCACCGTGCGGTGGACGCTGCCGGTGGTGGCCGAGCGGCTGCCGGCGCAGGACGAGCCAGGGGCGGCCGCCCCTGTCGACGAAGGAGCACGTGCGTGAGCGACGACCTGACCCGGGCAGTGCCCACGCCCATCGACGTCCTGCTGGTGGAGGACGACCCCGGCGACGTGCTGATGACGCGCGAGGCCTTCGAGGACAACAAGGTCGCCAACAACCTCCACGTCGTGAGCGACGGCGCGAAGGCGCTCGAGTTCCTGCGCCGCGAGGGCGACTACGCCGACGCCCCGACCCCCGACCTGATCCTGCTCGACCTCAACCTGCCCCGCAAGGACGGCCGCGAGGTCCTCAGCGAGATCAAGAACGACCCGGCGCTGCGCACGATCCCGGTGGTCGTGCTCACCACGTCGGAGGCGCAGGAGGACGTCGTCAGGTCCTACTCCCTGCACGCCAACGCCTACGTCACGAAGCCGGTCGACTTCGAGCGGTTCATCGCCGTGGTCCGCCAGATCGACGACTTCTTCGTGAGCGTCGTCAAGCTGCCGCGGCACTAGGAGGCGACGATGGGCCAGGACGTCTACGAAGAGCTCGAGCGCGAGATCGCGCTGTTCCTGCGCCGGGCGCGCGCCATCTCCAAGGACTTCGCCCGGGCCGTGCACCCCGAGCTGGAGGCCGACGCCTACGGCCTGCTCATCCGGATCGCCGACGACGGCGGCGCCCGGGGCACCGACCTGGCCGACTACTACGGCATCGGCAAGCCCACGGTGAGCCGCCAGGTGCGCCTGCTCGAGGAGCTCGGCCTCGTCGAGCGCCGTCCCGACCCCAGCGACGCGCGCGCCGCGTTCTTCTGCCTGACGAGCGAGGGTGAGCAGCGGATGGAGCGCATGCGCACCGCGCGGCGCGAGCGGTTCCAGCAGATGCTGCGCGAGTGGGACTCCGGCGACGCCGAGCAGCTCGCCCGCCTGCTGGCCCGGCTCAACGTGCTCTTCAAGACCCCGCTGGTCGACGGGCCCTGAGCTCCGCGCCGGCGGCCGCGGCGCGTACCTGGCTCAGACCTTCGAGAACTCAGGCACCCAGCTGCCGTCGTCGCGGCGCACGAAGTCGCCGAGCAGCGCAGGCAGCTCGCGCTGCATCACGGTCGCGACGGCGTCGAACACCCGGCGGATCTCCTCCTCCGCGCCGGGGTCGGTGCGCATGGCGATGACGTGGCGCAGCGCGCGGATGTTGACGCTCCACCCGATGGTCGTCGCGACGCCGTCGGGGGCGTAGCGGCGGGCCGCGCTCGTGACCGTCTTCTTGGTGTGGAAGTCGACGCCCTCGCCGGCGATGCCGGTGCGGTCGACGACCAGCTCCTGGAAGCTCTCCATCGAGGCGATCAGCTCGTTGGCGCGGGCCAGCAGCTCGGGGTCCGCGCGCACGAAGTCCGGGTGCTCGAACGGGATGTCGGCGAGGCGCACGTAGCGCAGCGACTCCTGGCTGATCGCCGCTCCGGCTCGGTGGCGGACCAGCTCGTGGGTGAAGACGCGGCTCACGCCGGCGAACACGAAGGAGTACGTCGCGTGCTCGAGCACGCTGCCGTGCGCGCTGCGCAGGATGTTGCGGAGGTACTCGGTGGAGTCCTCGCGCACCTTGGTCACGTTGGGGTTCAGCCCGGGCGACCAGCTGCGGTAGCACATCCGGCCCATGAACTCGACGAGCCGCTCGCCGTCGGGAGCGGACTCGCCGCGGACGCGCTCGAGCCAGGCCTCGCCGTGCACGGCTGTGAGGTAGCGCTCCACCTCGGCCCAGTCGATCTGCGGTCGGGCGATCAGGAAGACCTCGGGGGAGACGTCGCGCACGAGCGGGGAGCCTAGCCGAGGCTCAGCCCAGGGCTGCTTGCGCTCTCGCCAGCCAGCGCTGGAAGACGCCGTCGGGGAAGTCGCTGTCCTGCCCGCCGTGGCTGAAGTAGACGACGGTCATCCGGTTGCCCTTGCGGGCGATGCCGATGTAGCCGAACACCGCCTCGTCGGCGTTGCCGGGGATCGGCGTCACCGTCGACCAGAGCATGGTGCCCGCCGTGCTCCGCATCGGGAAGACGCGGCTGTGGCAGGCGGCTACGCGCCGGGCCACGTCGGCCTGCGCCCGTGCGGTGGCCTGCATCGTCGGCAGCTGGACGACGGTCTGCAGCGCGCGGGTCACCGGCGCCGGGGCGCCCGGCAGGCGGAAGACCGACGTGGCGGTCACCCCGCGCGGGAGCAGGGGTACGCAGGGGCCGCGCAGCTGCGTACGCGCTGTGCCGGCGGCCACCCAGTGGTTGCCCCCGCCGAACGTCGGGACGACGTTCGCGGGCAGCAGGTCGGCGCTCACGGGGGAGGCGGCCGCCGCTGGTGCGGCCGGGAGGGCGGCGAGCAGGAGCGCCGCCAGCGGGGCGAGCAGGACGCGTCGGTGCATGCAGGTAGGACGCACGAAGGGTGGCGGATGGTTGCAGGCAGGCGCCGCGTACTTTTCTCGGCATGGAACAGAGGACTCTCGGGCGCACGCAGCGCCAGGTCAGTGTCGTGGGGCTCGGTGCGTGGCAGCTGGGTGCGGACTGGGGCGAGGTGGACGAGTCGGACGCCCTGGCGACGCTCGACGCGGCGCTGGAGGCGGGTGTCACCTTCATCGACACCGCCGACGTCTACGGCGACGGGCGCAGCGAGACCGTCATCGGCAAGCTGCTGAAGGCGCGTCCCGACAGCGGCGTCTTCGTGGCCACGAAGGCGGGGCGGCGGGCCGACCCGCACGTGGCCGAGGCCTACACCCTCGAGAACCTGCGCAGCTGGGTCGACCGCTCGCGCACCAACCTCGGCGTCGACGTGCTCGACCTCGTGCAGCTGCACTGCCCGCCCACGGCGGTCTACTCGACCGACGCGGTCTACGACGCGCTCGACACGCTGGTCGCCGAGCAGCGGGTCGCCGCCTACGGCGTGTCGGTCGAGACGGTGGCCGAGGCGCAGACGGCGCTGGAGCGCCCGGGCGTCGCGACGATCCAGGTCATCCTCAACGCCTTCCGGCAGAAGCCGCTCGAGGAGCTGCTGCCCGCCGCGGCCGCCGCCGGGGTCGGGATCATCGCGCGGGTGCCGCTGGCGAGCGGGCTGCTGTCGGGCAAGTACGACGAGAGCACCGAGTTCGGCGCCGACGACCACCGCACCTACAACCGCAACGGCGAGGCCTTCGACGTCGGCGAGACCTTCGCGGGGGTCGACTTCGTGACCGGCGTGCAGGCGGCGCGGGAGATCGCGGCGCTGACGCCGTCGGGTGCGACGACGGCGCAGTTGGCCCTGCGCTGGATCCTCGACCAGCCCGGCGTCTCTGTCGTCATCCCCGGCGCCCGCAACGCCGACCAGGCCCGCTCCAACGCCGCCGCGGCCGCGCTCCCGCCGCTCGACGACGCGACGCGTACGCGCATCCGCGACGTCTACGACGCCCGCATCCGCCCCCAGGTGCACTCCCGCTGGTGACGCCGATGTTGATCGGCTAGGCCGATCAACCTCGTGCCGGGCCCATCAAGTTGCATGGGCCCGGCACGAGTTCGATCGGCTAGGGCGATCAACGTCGCCCCGGTGGGGTCAGTGGCCGCCGGAGGAGGCGAGGCGCTCGCGGGAGCTGGTGATCTCGGCCTCGGCCTCGTCGCGGCCGGTCCAGGTGGCGCCTTCGACGGACTTGCCGGGCTCGAGGTCCTTGTAGACCTCGAAGAAGTGCTGCACCTCGAGCCGGTCGAACTCCGGCATGTCGGTGATGTCCTTGAGGTGGTTCATGCGGGGGTCGCCCGCGACCACGCACATGACCTTGTCGTCGCCGCCGGCCTCGTCGGTCATGCGGAACATGCCGATCGCGCGGCAGCGGATGATGCAGCCGGGGAACGTCGGCTCCTCGAGCAGCACCATCGCGTCGAGCGGGTCGCCGTCCTCGCCGAGCGTGCCCTCGATGTAGCCGTAGTCGTGCGGGTAGCGCGTCGAGGTGAACAGCATGCGGTCGAGCTTGATGCGACCGGTCTCGTGGTCGACCTCGTACTTGTTGCGTGACCCCCGAGGGATCTCAACCAGGACGTCGAACTCCATGGGTCCTCCGGGATGGTGGTGGATCGGGATCGTACGGCTGTGCGTCGGTGGTCGGTAGTCTCTCGTGCTGTGCGCGCCCCGGTGGTCGCCGGGGTCGCCCGGAAGCGAGTCGTCGCGCCGGTCGTGGCGCTGGCGCTGCTCGTGCCGGGCTTGCTCGCGCAGCACGTCGGCGCGGCGACGCCGCAGCCACCCACCTCACCGCCTGGTACGCCTGCGGCCTCCGCCCCGCCGGCCGTTCCCTCCCAGCCGCCCCCCGTCCTGCCGCCCGCCCCGGTCTCCGGCGCCACCGCCGCCGGCGTGGCGCGCGCGCTGGCGGGCCCGCTCGCCGCTCGCCGTCTCGGGACGGCCGTCGCCGCGACGGTGCTCGCCGCGGACGGCACGACGCTGCTGGACCGCGCTGGCACCACGCCCCACACGCCGGCCTCGACCACGAAGATGCTGACCGCCGTGGCCGCGCTCGAGGTGCTCGGCCCGCAGACCCGGCTCTCGACCCGCGTCGTGACCGACGAGCCGGCCGGCGCAGGCACCCCCGGGCCCACGGGGACCAGCGGGCCGCTCGACGTCGTGCTCGTCGGCGCGGGCGACGCGAGCCTGCGCTCGGGGGCGGCCGACACCCGCGCGCACCCCAGCGGCGACGCCACCTCCTACGCGCGGCTCGACGTGCTCGCCGACCGCGTCGCGAAGGCCGCCGCCGGGCGCCCGGTGAGCGTCCACGTCGACGACTCGCTGTTCGCCGCGCCGGCGATCAGCCCGGACTGGGGCAAGGGCTACGTCCCGAGCGGCGAGGCCGCTCCCGTCATGGCGCTCAGCGTCGACCAGGGCCGCGTACGCGTCGGTGCCCCCGCCCGCGTCGCCGACCCGGCGCTCGCCGCCGGGAGGGCGCTGGCAGCACAGCTGCGTACCCGTCACGTCGCGACGGTCGGGACGGTGACCCGCACCCGCGCCACGCCCTCGGCCCGGGCGCTGGCGCAGGTGCAGTCGCCGCCGGTCCGCGACCTGGTCGAGCGGATGCTGACCCAGAGCGACAACGACCTGGCCGAGGCGCTCGGCCGACTGGTGGCGCACGCCGCGGGGCAGGCGGCGAACTCGGCCGGCGCCGGGGCGGCGGTCGTCTCCGCAGTCGGAGCGCTCGGCGTGCCCGTCACGGGCGCCCACCTGCTCGACACGAGCGGGCTGGCCCGCGGCTCGCGCATCCCGCCGACGACGCTCGTGCGCACCCTGCTGACTGCGGCGTCGCCGCAGCACCCCGAGCTGCGCTCCCTGCTCACCGGCCTCCCCGTCGCCGGCGCCACCGGCACGCTCGCCGGCCGCTACCCGCGCGGCGGTCCGGCCGCAGCGGCCCGGGGCGAGGTGCGCGCCAAGACCGGCACGCTCACCGGCGTCAGCGCGCTCGCAGGCGTCGCGCAGGGGCGCGACGGAGGGCTGGTCGTCTTCGCGTTCATGGCCGACGCCGTGCCCGCGACCGGCACGCTCGAGGCCCGTGCGGCGCTCGACGCCGCGGCGGCGGCCCTCGCGGCCTGCGGCTGCGCGGGCTGAGGGGGAGCGCGGTGGTCCGGGGCGCGGGGACGGGTGAGCTGCTGCTCACGCTGGTGGCGGCGCTGCTCGTCGTGGCCGGGGTCACCGGGCTCGTCAAGGGGCGCCAGGCCGTCGGCACGGCTCTGGTCGTCGCCGGCATGCTGGTCGGCCCGGGACTCCTGGCCCTGCTGCGCTGACCCGCCACGTAGCGTGGGCGCCATGACGTCAGCCAGCGCGGTGCCCACGGTCGACTGGGACCTCGCGGTGGCCGCCGCGGTCCGGCTCTCCCCGCGCCCGCCGAAGCTGGGCCGCGGCGAGATCGCGGAGGTGGTCGGCGAGCTGCGCGGGGCGGCGCGCACGGCGCAGGAGCACGTACGCGCCCACACCGGCCTCGTCGCGCCGGCCGGCGCCTCGTCGGTCGCGGTCGTCGACCGCGAGGGCTGGATCCGTGCCAACGCCGCGGGCTTCGAGGCGGTCATGGACCCGCTCGTCGAGCGGATCGCCGCCAAGCGCAAGGGCCCCGGCGCGACGCCCGCGGCCGCCCTGGTGGGCGGCGCCCTGACCGGCGCCGAGGCCGGCGGCCTGCTGGCGTTCATGTCGGGCAAGGTGCTCGGCCAGTTCGAGGTCTTCGGCCCGCAGGAGGCCGGCCGCCTGCTGCTCGTGGCGCCCAACGTGGTCACGGTCGAGCGCGAGCTCGAGGTCGACCCGCACGACTTCCGGCTCTGGGTGTGCCTGCACGAGGAGACCCACCGCGTGCAGTTCGGCGTGGCCCCGTGGCTGCGCGAGCACCTGCTGGGCCAGCTCGAGGGCTTCGTCGACGACGTCGAGCTCGACGCGGCCGCGGCCGTGCGGCGGCTGTGGGCGGTCCTGCGCGCGGTGTCGGCCGCCGTGCGCGGCAAGGAGGGTCTCTCGCTGGTGGAGGCGGTGCAGACGCCTGCGCAGCGGGAGTCGCTGGCCCGCGTCACGGCGGTCATGTCGCTGCTCGAGGGCCACGCCGACGTGGTGATGGACGGCGTCGGCCCCGCGGTGGTGCCCTCGGTCGAGCAGATCCGCGAGAAGTTCCAGCGCCGGCGCACCCAGCCGACCCGCCAGCAGTCGGTCGCCCGCTCGCTGCTCGGCATGGACGCCAAGCTGCGGCAGTACCGCGACGGCGCCGTCTTCGTCCGCGGCGCGCTCGAGCGCGTGGGCATGGAGGGCTTCAACCGCGTCTGGGAGTCGCCCGAGACGCTGCCGCTGCCGCACGAGATCGCCGACCCCGCCGCCTGGGTCGCGCGGACGGCCTGAGCCGTGGGTGGTCGGCTCGCGCCGGCCGTCGCGGCGGTCCGGGTCGCCGTCAGGGAGCACCTCGCCGCGCACGTGGCGCCGGGCTCGACCGTGCTCGCCGCCTGCAGCGGTGGCGCCGACTCCCTCGCGCTCGCGGCCGCGCTGGCGTTCGAGGGCCCGCGCAGGGACGTGCGCGTGGCCGCCGCGGTCGTCGACCACCGGCTGCAGGCGGGGTCCGACGCGGTCGCCGCCCGCGCCGCGGAGGCGCTCGCGGCGCTCGGCATCGCCGACGTGGCGGTCGGCGCGGTCGAGGTGAGCGGGCCCGGCGGCCCCGAGGGAGCCGCGCGCGACGCGAGGTACGCGGCCCTCCGCGCCCGCGCCGCCGAGCTCGGCGCCGCTGCCGTCGCGCTCGGGCACACGCTCGACGACCAGGCCGAGACCGTCCTGCTCGGACTGGCACGCGGCAGCGGCGCCCGCTCGCTCTCGGGCATGGCGGCGGTGCGCGACCTGTGGCACCGCCCGCTGCTCCCGGTCACCCGCGCGACGACCCGCGAGGCCTGCGCGGCCCAGGGTCTCCAGCCCTGGGACGACCCGCACAACGCCGACCGCCGGTACGCACGGGTGCGCGTGCGGCTCGACGCGCTCCCCGCGCTCGAGGCCGCGCTCGGCCCGGGTGTCGCGGCTGCACTGGCCCGCACGGCCGCTCAGCTGCGCGACGACGCCGACGCGCTGGACGCGTGGGCGGCGCAGGTGCCCGACGCGTACGACGTCGCCGCGCTCGCGGCGCTGCCGCGCGCGGTCCGCACCCGCGTGCTGCACCGGCTCGCGCTGGCGGAGGGGGCGGCCCCTGGAGCGATGGGTGCCCGGCACGTCGCGGCCCTGGAGGCGCTGGTGAGCGCGTGGCACGGCCAGGGCCCGGTCGGGCTGCCGGGCGGTGTCGAGGCGTCGCGGGCGTGTGGCAGGCTCACGTTCGCACGGTCCTGACGCCCCCGCGGACCGGCGCCCGCAGACCCGCAGATCCGCAAGGAGCCCCACCCGTGGACCAGGCCACCGTCGCCGACGACCTCGAGAAGATCCTCGTCACCAAGGAGCAGATCGACGAGCGGCTCGCGGGCATGGCCGCCCGGATCAGCGCCGACTACGAAGGACGCGACCTGCTCCTCGTCGGCGTCCTCAAGGGCGCGGTCATGGTCATGGCCGACCTGGTGCGCGCGCTCGACCGCCACGTCGAGATGGACTGGATGGCGGTCTCGTCCTACGGCTCGGGCACCAAGAGCTCGGGCGTGGTCCGCATCCTCAAGGACCTCGACAAGGACATCTCCGGCCTGCACGTGCTCGTCGTCGAGGACATCATCGACTCCGGCCTGACCCTCTCGTGGCTGCTGGCCAACCTGCGCTCGCGGGGCCCCGCCTCGATCGAGGTGGCCGCCCTGCTGCGCAAGCCCGACGCCGCCAAGGTCGACGTCGACGTGCGCTACGTCGGCTTCGAGATCCCCGACGAGTTCGTCGTCGGCTACGGCCTCGACTACGCCGAGCGCTACCGCAACCTGCCGTTCGTCGGCACGCTCGCGCCGCACGTCTACCGCTGAGGCGCCCGGGCCCTCCTCTCTGCGCCCTGAGCGGAACGGCGGAACAGGTGCCGCGACCGGGTCGTTGACCAGCGCGTACGGTTGCCGCACCTCACCAGCGGTGTACCGTCGCATGCCAGACCGTCACTGTCTCGAGGAGGGACGGGGCCACCCGCCCCGGTTCGATGGACGTCAAGCGCTTCTTCCGTGGACCCGTCTTCTGGGTCATGCTCGCCGTGCTCGCGGCCGTCCTCGTCACCTCGACCGTGCGGTCGTCCGGCGGCTTCAAGACCGTCGACACCGCTCAGGCGCTGAACGCGATCTCGTCCGGCCAGGTGCAGTCGGCCAAGCTGGTCGACCGCGACCAGCGGCTCGAGCTGACCCTGAAGCCCGGCACGAAGATCGACGGCGCCACCAAGGTGCGCGCCTCCTACGTCGACATGCAGCAGGTCTCGATCGTCCAGGCGCTGGGCTCGACCCCGCCGCCGGACGGCTACGACGTGCAGGTGCCGCGCCAGAGCTGGCTGGTCAGCCTGCTGCTGACGGTCGTGCCGATACTGCTGATCTTCGTCGTGTTCCTCTTCGTGATGAACTCGATGCAGGGCGGCGGCAACCGGGTCATGAACTTCGGCAAGTCCAAGGCCAAGGTCGTCAGCAAGGACACCCCGAAGACGACGTTCGCCGACGTCGCCGGTGCCGACGAGGCCGTCGAGGAGCTCCACGAGATCAAGGAGTTCCTCGAGAACCCGGCCAAGTTCCAGGCCATCGGCGCCAAGATCCCCAAGGGCGTGCTGCTCTACGGCCCTCCCGGCACCGGCAAGACCCTGCTCGCGCGCGCCGTCGCCGGCGAGGCGGGCGTGCCGTTCTACTCGATCTCGGGCTCCGACTTCGTCGAGATGTTCGTCGGTGTCGGCGCGAGCCGCGTCCGCGACCTGTTCGAGCAGGCCAAGACCAACGCCCCCGCCATCGTCTTCATCGACGAGATCGACGCGGTCGGCCGCCACCGCGGCGCGGGCCTCGGCGGCGGGCACGACGAGCGCGAGCAGACGCTCAACCAGCTGCTGGTCGAGATGGACGGCTTCGACGTCAAGGGCGGCGTGATCCTCATCGCGGCCACCAACCGGCCGGACATCCTCGACCCCGCGCTGCTGCGCCCGGGCCGCTTCGACCGCCAGATCGCGGTCGAGAGCCCCGACCTCAACGGCCGCCACCGCATCCTGCAGGTGCACGCCAAGGGCAAGCCGCTCGACCCGTCGGTCGACCTGATGGCGGTGGCCCGGCGCACGCCCGGCTTCACCGGCGCCGACCTGGCCAACGTGCTCAACGAGGCCGCGCTGCTGACCGCCCGCAACGACCGCAAGCTGATCGACCCGTACGCCATGGACGAGGCCATCGACCGCGTCGTCGCCGGGCCGCAGAAGAAGACGCGGCTCATGAGCGACAAGGAGAAGAAGCTCACCGCCTACCACGAGGGCGGCCACGCCCTCGTCGCCGCGGCGCTGCCCAACACCGACCCGGTGCACAAGGTCACGATCCTGCCGCGCGGGCGGGCCCTCGGCTACACCATGGTGCTGCCCGACGACGACAAGTACTCCACGACCCGCAACGAGATGCTCGACCAGCTCGCCTACATGCTGGGCGGGCGCGCGGCCGAGGAGATCGTCTTCGCCGACCCGACCACCGGTGCGGCCAACGACATCGAGAAGGCGACGGGCGTCGCCCGGGCCATGGTCACGCAGTACGGCATGACCCAGCGCATCGGTGCGATCAAGCTCGGCCAGACCAACGGCGAGCCCTTCCTCGGGCGCGACATGGGCCACCAGCGCGACTACTCCGAGGAGGTCGCCTCGGTGGTCGACACCGAGGTGCGCGCGCTGATCGAGGCCGCGCACGAGGAGGCCTGGGCGATCCTGTCCGACAACCGCGACATCCTCGACCGGCTCGTGCTCGAGCTGATGGAGAAGGAGACGCTCAACAAGGAGCAGATCGCCGCGGTGTTCTCCGACGTGCGCCGCCGGCCCTCCCGCCCCGCGTGGACCGGCTCGGCGAAGTTCCGCCCCGGCGCCGGGCCTGTGCTCACGCCCAAGGAGCGCGCGCTCGTCGCCAACGGCCAGTCGCCCAACGGCCGGCTGGAGAAGTCCATGGGCATCGGCGGTCCGACCGACGTGCCGGGCGGCCCGCTCCCCACCGAGGGCTGATGAGCACCGGCGTCGACGGCACCGGGGCCACCGCCGCCGAGGCGGTGCAGGCCGCGGCCACCGGTCCGTCCTACGACGGCACGCCGACGCGCCCGCCCTACGACGAGGAGCGGGCGCAGCGGGCGGTGCGCGAGCTGCTGCTCGCTCTCGGCGAGGACCCCGACCGCGACGGCATCCGCGAGACCCCGGCGCGGGTGGCGCGGGCCTACCGCGAGCTGTTCGCCGGGCTGTGGCAGCAGCCCGAGGACGTCCTCACCACGACGTTCGACCTCGGGCACGACGAGATGGTGCTCGTCAAGGACATCACCCTGGTCAGCGCCTGCGAGCACCACCTGCTGCCGTTCTACGGCGTCGCGCACGTCGGCTACATCCCGGCCGAGGACGGCCGCATCACCGGGCTGTCCAAGATCGCCCGGCTGGTCGAGGTGTTCGCCCGGCGCCTGCAGGTGCAGGAGCGGCTGACCACCCAGGTCGCCGACGCGATGACCGAGGTGCTGCGCCCGCGCGGGGTCATCGTCGTCATCGAGGCCGAGCACAGCTGCATGACCACCCGCGGCGTGCGCAAGCCCGGCTCGAAGACCGTCACCAGCGCCGTCCGCGGCCAGCTGCGCGACCCCGCCACCCGGGCCGAGGCGATGAGCCTCATCCTGAGCCGGTGACCTCGGTCCGCGGCTTGCCGGCGGGCCTCGACCTGGACCGCTGCGTGGTCATGGGCGTCGTCAACGTGACGCCCGACTCCTTCAGCGACGGCGGCCGCTGGCTCGAGCCCGGCGCGGCCGTCGCCCACGGGCTCGACCTGGTCGCCGAGGGCGCCGACCTCGTCGACGTCGGCGGTGAGTCGACGCGCCCCGGAGCGGCGCGCGTCGACGCCGACGAGGAGCTGCGCCGGGTGCTCCCGGTGGTGCAGGGGCTGGTAGCCGCAGGCGTACCCGTCTCCATCGACACGATGCGCGCCACGACCGCCGAGGCGGCCCTGGCCGCCGGCGCGTGCCTGGTCAACGACGTCTCCGGCGGGCTCGCCGACACCGACCTGCCCCGGGTCGCGCGCGACGCCGGCGCCGCCTACGTCGTCATGCACTGGCGGGGCCACAGCACCTCGATGGACGAGCGCGCGGTCTACGCCGACGTGGTCGGCGAGGTCGTCGCCGAGCTGGGCCAGCGCGTCGACGCCCTGGTCGCTGCCGGGCTCGACCCCGACCAGCTGGTCGTCGACCCGGGGCTCGGCTTCGCCAAGCGGGCCGAGCACAACTGGGCGGTCCTCGCCGGTCTCGAGCAGCTCGCGGCGCTGGGGCGCCCGGTGCTCGTCGGTGCCAGCCGCAAGCGGTTCCTCGGCGCGCTGCTCAGCGGCTCCGACGGCGTCCCCGCGCCGGTCGAGGAGCGCGAGGCCGCGACCGTCGCCGTCACCGGGCTCCTCGCGGCGGCCGGCGTGTGGGGCGTGCGCGTCCACTCCGTGCGCGCCAACCGCGCCGCCGTCGAGGTGGGCCGCGCGACCCGCGCCGCCCGGGCGGGCGCCCTGCATGGCTGACGACGCCCGGCTGGTCGAGCGGGTCACGCGCTCGCTCTACACCGCCATCGAGACCGCCGACCTCGACCTCATGGGCGCGGTCTGGCTCGAGAGCGACGACGTCGTCTGCGTCCACCCCGGCTGGCCGGCCGTGCGCGGCCGCGGCCAGGTGCTGCGGTCGTGGGCCGTGGTGATGGCCGGCACTCCCTACGTCCAGTTCTTCCTCACCGACCTCGACGTGCAGGTCGCCGGCGACACCGCCGTCGTGACCTGCTCCGAGAGCCTGCTCACCGGCGCCGAGGGGGCGGCCGAGGGGTTCGTCGGCGCCCAGGCGGTGTCGACCAAGGTGCTGCGCCGCACGCCGGGCGGCTGGCGGGTCGCGCTCCACCACTCCTCGCCGGTGATGGGCACGCCGTCGGACGAGGCCGACGACGACGAGGGGGCGCAGAGTGCCGACGACTGACCGCATCGAGATCGTCGGCCTGCGGGCCTTCGGCCGCCACGGCGTCTTCGCCCACGAGCGCGAGCAGGGCCAGGACTTCGTCGTCGACGTCGTGCTCGAGGTCGACCTCGAGCCGGCAGGCCGCACCGACGAGCTCGCCGCCACCGTCAACTACGGCGTCGTCTCCGAGGCCGTGGTCGCGCGCATCGGCGGCGAGCCGTTCGACCTGATCGAGTCGCTCGCCGACCGCATCGCCGCCGACGCCCTCGCGCAGCCGCTCGTGCAGGCGGTGGAGGTGACCGTGCACAAGCCGTCGGCGCCCATCACCGTCCCCTTCACCGACGTGACGGTCCGGATCCGGCGCGCCGCCAGTCGCTGCGCCGTCGTCGCCCTCGGCGCCAACCTCGGCGACCGGCGGGCCGCGCTGCAGGGCGCGGTGTGGGCGCTGGGAGCGGCCGGCACCGTACGCGCCGTCAGCCCGGTCTTCGAGACCGCCGCCCTCACGCTGCCGGGCGCCGGGCCGCAGCCCGACTACCTCAACGCCGTCGTCCTGCTCGACACCGCGCTCGAGCCGGCTTCGCTGCTCGCCCACGCCCACGCCGTCGAGGCGTCGTTCGGCCGCGAGCGCACCGAGCGCTGGGGAGCCCGCACCCTCGACGTCGACCTCGTCGCGGTCGAGGGTGTGACCAGCACCGACCCCGCGCTCACGCTGCCGCACCCCCGCGCGCACGAGCGGGCCTTCGTGCTGGCGCCGTGGGCCGCGCTCGCTCCCTCCGCACAGCTGCCGGGCCGCGACGGGCGTGTCGCCGAGCTGCTCGCCGCCCTGCCTGACGACGAGCGCGCCGGCGTGCGCCGGCGCGACGACCTGGCCCTCGCTGTGCCGGTCGCGCCGCTGGTCGGGGTGGCGCCGTGAGCTCCCAGCACGTACGCCCCACCTCCGCCCGCACGGTGGTGCTGTCAGCCGTCGCGGCGGGCGTCGCGGTGTGGTCGCTGCTGCGCGTCCTCGACGCGCGCAGCATCGACGTCCTGACCCAGGCGTGGCTCGGCATCCCGTGGTCGCTGCCGGTGGGCCTGGCCCTGGTCGGCGTGGGACTGCTGGTCTCGGCGCGCGCCTGGAGGCAGCGGCTCTCCGGCGCGTCGGGCGCCCGGCCGGTCGAGCTGCTCGCGGCGGCGCGCGCGGTGGCGGTCGCGAAGGCGTCGGCCGTGGTGGGCGCGGTGCTCGCCGGTGCCTACGCCGGCTACGCCGTCTTCCTGCTGCCCAGCTCCGACAGCGACCTGCGCACCTCGCGCCTGATCGGCTCGGCGGCCACGGCGCTGGCGTCGGCGCTCGTCGTGGGCGCCGGGCTGCTGCTCGAGCGCGTGCTCCGCCTGCCCGAGGACGACGACGACCCCTCCCAGCGCGGCTGAGCCCGCCGTGGTCACGGTCGAGCAGGTGCGTGCCGTGGCCCTGAGCCTGCCGCAGGCCTACGAAGCGCTGGTCCGCGACCGGGTGAAGTTCCGCGTCGGCCGCATCGTCTTCGCGACCCTGAGCCGCGACGAGACCGTGCTGGGCTTCGGCTTCCCCGAGCCGGAGCGCGAGTCGATGGTCGCGACCCGGCCGGAGGTCTTCCTGCTGCCGCCGGCCTCCGACATGAGGTACTCCTGGCTGTGCGCCCGGATGGCCGCGCTGGAGCCCGAAGAGACGGCCGAGCTGCTCGTCGGGGCGTGGGAGCTGTGCGTGCCGAAGACGGTGGCGGCCGAGTTCTCCTCCGGGCGAGGGGCTGCCGGCCCGCGGCCCGGATCGGGCAGGATCGGCCCATGAGCGGCAACTCCCCGGGCGCAGGCGGCTTCCTGCGCGGCATGGCCGGCGACGTGCTCGGCATGGCCGGTGACGTGCGCGGCATGGTCCGCAGCGAGGTCCGCGGCACCGTCGACGAGCTCACCGGCAGGGTGACCGGCCGTGCGCGCAGGGCGGGCAAGGGCGCGGCCCTGCTCGGCGGAGCCGGGGCCATGGGCGCGCTCTCCCTGGGCACCGCGGCGGTCCTCGTCCTCCGCGTGCTCGAGGCGGTGCTGCCCCGGCGGACGGCCGCCTTCGTCGCGACGGTGCTGTTCGGCGGGGCGGCCGCGGGGCTGGGCGCGGCGGGGGTGGCGGAGCTCAAGCGCTCGGCAGCGCGCGAGCGCCCGGACACCGAGGCCTGAGGTGCGCACCGGGCGTCTCGAGGCGTTCAGCGACGGCGTCATCGCCATCCTGATCACGATCATGGTCCTCGAGCTGCACGTGCCCGAGGAGCCGACGTGGTCCTCGCTCCACGAGGAGCTGCCGGTGCTGCTGAGCTACCCGCTGAGCTTCGTCTACCTGGGCATCTACTGGAACAACCACCACCACATGCTGCAGGCGACCGAGCGCGTCGACGGCCTGGTGCTCTGGGCCAACCTGCACCTGCTGTTCTGGCTCTCGCTGGTGCCGTTCGCCACCGGGTGGATGGGGGAGACCACGTTCGCGACGGTGCCGACCGAGGCGTACGGCGTGGTGCTGCTCGCCGCGGCCCTGGCCTACTACGCGCTGCAGTGGTCGATCATCCGCTGCGAGGGGCCGGGCTCCCTGCTGCACGTGGCGGTCGGCCGCGACCGCAAGGGCAAGCTGTCGCCGCTGTTCTACCTCGCGGCCATGGTGCTCACGCTGGTCGACCGGTGGCTGGGCGTCGCGATGTACGTGCTGGTCGCCCTGCTCTGGCTGGTGCCCGACCGGCGCGTGGAGCGGGTGCTGACCCGTACGCCGCCGGCGGCCTGAGCCTCAGCGCCCCTCGACCAGGCGGGCGAGGTTGTCGAGCGCCATCCGCGTGCCCGTCTCGTTGTCGGCGGGCGCCACCGCGTCCGGGACGCCGTCGTGCACGAGCACCACCTCGGTGCGGCCGTCGTGGGCCCTCAGCGTCGTGGTCATGGTCATGGTGGCGCCCAGCTCGGGGTCGTCGGTCTCGAACGCGAGCTCCTCGACGACCTGCTCGTCCGGCACCAGCCGCACGAAGCGGCCGGAGTAGGTGTCGGTGTGCTCTCCGGACTTGCCCTGCGCCGAGCCGGAGGCGTAGGTCAGGGACACCCGGAAGCGGCCGCCCTCACGGGCGTCGAACTCGTGCACGTGCGCGCTCATGCCCTCGGGCACCCGCCAGCGCGACACCGCCTGCGGGTCGAGCAGCGCGTCGTAGACCGCGCGCGGGGAGGCGCGGACGCTCCGGGACGTCGTCGTCGAGTACACGCCCCGCACGCTAGTCCCGGTCAGCCCTCGTGGCGCAGGAACTCCCGCCAGGTCGTCGTGCCCGTCACGTGCTCGCCGCGGGGAGCAGCATCCCGCCGGCGAGGCCCCTCCCCACCGCCCCGGGCAGTCGCACGGGCACCACCCGGCGGTGGGAGCCGCGCGCCTCGAGCAGCTCCCGGGCCAGGTCGACGACCTCGTGCTGCTCGGGGCCCGCGATCGCGACTGCGTCGCCCGCCGGCGGCTGCGCCAGGAGGCTCACGAGGTGCGCCGCGACCTCCCGCGCTGCAACCGGCTGGCTGCGCATGCGCGGGACCAGGGCGACGGGCCCGCTGGAGCGGTCGAGCACCTGGCCGGGGAACTCCAGGAACTGCGTCGCCCGCAGCACGGTCCAGGGGAGCGGACTGCGGCGCACGAGCTGCTCCTGGAGCCGCTTGCCCTGGTAGTAGCCGAGGTCGACCTCGTCGACGCCCACGATCGAGAGCAGGAGCACGTGCTCGACCCGGGCGTCCGCCGCCGCGTCGAGCAGGCGGCGGGTGGCGCTGGCGAAGAACGCCCGCGAGCGCCGTGCGCTCGTCGTCGCGACGTTCGAGACGTCGACGACGGCGGTGCACCCGGTCAGGGCCCCCTCGAGCCCGGCGCCCGTCAGCAGGTCGACGCCCGCGCTCCTCGCCACGACGACGGGGTCGTGGCCTCCCCGGGCGAGCTCGGCGACGACCAGCCGCCCGACCACGCCGGAACCCCCGGCGACCGCGACCCGCACCTGCGCTCCTCCCCACCGCCGTTCCCGGCCTGCTGCCGGCCTGCTGCCGGCGAGGGACCCTAGCGGAAGCGCTCAGCTCGGGACGTTGTCGACCTCGGTGTGCTCGAGGGGGACGCCGAGGGCGTCCGCGTCGACGCTGCGTCGCAGCGCCTCGTGGAGGGTGCGCGGGGTCAGCACCCCGACGTACCTGTCGCCGTCGAGCACCGCGACCCAGCCGGCGTCGTGCTGGAGCATCTCCTGGAACGCCTGCTTGAGCGTCGCGCGGGCCGGCACCCACGCCTCCATGCGGTGGCAGACCTCGCCCACCGTCGCGACGCCGCCGGCCGTGTCACGCAGGCCCACCCAGCCCTTGAGCGTCCCCCGCTCGTCGAGGCAGACCGCCCAGGCGGCGCCCTCGCCGCGCAGCGTCTCCTCGGCGGCGGCGAGGCTGTCGGAGGCGTAGACGACCGGCGGGGACTCGAGGTCGGTGGCGGCGATGCCGGTGACCGAGAGCCGCTTGAGCCCGCGGTCGGCGCCGACGAAGGACGCGACGAAGTCGGTGGCCGGCGCGCCGAGCACGGTGGCGGGCGCGTCGTACTGCTCGAGCTTGCCGCCCTGCGAGAGCACCGCGATGCGGTCGGCGAGCCGCACGGCCTCGTCGATGTCGTGGGTCACGAGGACCACCGTCTTGTGGATCTCCTCCTGCAGGCGCAGGAACTCCAGCTGCAGCCGGTCGCGCACGATCGGGTCGACCGCGCTGAACGGCTCGTCCATGAGCAGCACGGGCGGGTCGGCGGCGAGGGCGCGCGCCACCCCGACGCGCTGGCGCTGGCCGCCCGAGAGCTGGTGCGGGTAGCGCTTGGCGTGCACGGCGGGGTCGAGCCCGACGAGCTCGAGCAGCTCGAGCGAGCGGGCGCGGGCCTTCGAGCGGTCCCAGCCGAGCAGCAGCGGGACGGTCGAGACGTTGTCGAGCACGCTCTTGTGGGGGAACAGGCCGCCGGACTGGATGACGTAGCCGATGCGCCGGCGCAGGCCGTTGGGCTCGACCTTCGTGACGTCGTCGCCGTCGAGCAGGATGCGCCCGCTGCTCGGCTCGATCAGGCGGTTCACCATCTTGAGCGTCGTGGTCTTGCCGCAGCCCGAGGGCCCGACCAGCGCGACGAGCTCGCCGCGGTCGACCGAGAGGTCGAGCGAGCGCACCGCGTCGGTGCCGTCTGCGTACCTCTTGCCGACGCCGACGAGCTGGATCATCGGGTCGCCCCCGCCTGGCGTGGCGGTCTGCGACCGCACCGGGGTAGCGTCCATCCGTGGCCTCCTCCGCCCCCAACCCGTGGCTGGACTGGGGCTACGTGCGTGACAACCGCACGGACATCCTCACCGCTCTCGAGCACCACGTCACGTTGACCCTCGAAACCGTGGTCGTGGCGACCCTCGTCTCGGTGCCCCTGGCGATGCTGGCACGACGCTTCGGCGTGCTGCGCGCGCCGGTGATCGGGCTCTCCGGAGTGGTCTACACGATCCCGTCGCTGGCGCTGTTCGCCCTGCTGGCGCCCTACACCGGCATCGGGTCGCGCACGGTGCTGATCGGGCTGGTCCTCTACGCGCTGCTCATCCTGGTGCGCAACACCCTGGCCGGCCTCGACGCCGTGCCCGACGACGTGCGCGAGGCCGCCCGCGGCATGGGCTACGGCCCGCTGCGCGTCCTGCTGCGTGTCGAGCTGCCGATCGCGATGCCCGCGGTCATGGCGGGCATCCGGCTGGCCACCGTCTCGACGGTCGCGCTGGTCACCGTCGGCGTCGTGGTGGGCTACGGCGGGCTCGGCCAGCTGATCCTGCGCGGGTTCAACAACAACTTCTACCGGGCCGAGATCCTCACCAACTCGCTGCTGTGCGTGGCGCTCGCGCTGGTGCTCGACCTGCTGCTGCTGGGCGTCTCGCGGGCGGTCACGCCCTGGGCGAGGGGGCGCTCGTGAGCTACGTCCACGACGCGGTCGTCTGGCTCAACGACCCGCTCAACTGGAAGGGCCAGCACGGCGTCGTGCAGCTGCTGGTCGACCACCTGCGCATCACCGGGCTCTCCGTGGGGCTCGCCTCGCTCGTCGCGCTGCCGCTCGGCATCGGCTTCGGCCACCTCGGGCGCGGCGGCGCGTTCACGGTCGCGGCGGCCAACGTCTCCCGTGCGGTGCCGGTGCTCGCGGTGCTCACGATCCTCGTCTCGACGCCGGTGGGCTTCGGCGACCGGGCGACCGTCATCGCCCTCGCGCTGTTCGCCGCGCCCGTCGTGCTCGCCAACGCCTACGTCGGCATGCGCGGGGTGGACCCCGACCTCGTCGAGGCCGCGACGGCGATGGGCCTGTCGGGCGGGCAGGTGCTGCGCCGGGTGGAGCTCCCGCTGGCGCTGCCGCTCGTCGCCGCCGGCATCCGTACGGCTGTGGTGCAGGTGATCGCGACCGCGACCCTGGCCGCGCTGGTGGGCGGCGGCGGCCTCGGCACGATCATCAACGAGGGCTTCAGCACGCAGGACTACGGCGAGACCCTCGCCGGCGGGCTCCTCGTCTCGCTGCTCGCGGTCGTCGCTGAGCTCGGCCTCGCCGGGCTGCAGCGGTCGCTGACGCCGGCCAGCCTGCGCCCGCCGCGCCGCCGGCGGCGGGCTGCCGCCGTGCTGGCCGAGGCGCCGGAGGACCCGGCGCTCGCCGCGTCCGGCGCGTGAACGGCTTCGAGCTCGGCAACGACGGCCCGACCATCATCGTCGTGGGCATCGACGGCTCGCCCACCTCGATGCGTGCCGGCGCCTACGCGGCCGGCCTCGCGCGCCGCCAGGGCGCCGAGCTGCTCGTCGTCCACGTCGTCGGCGGCATGGCGATGGCGGGCCTCGTGCCCGGCGCGATCGGCGTCGTCGAGGCGACGCTCGACGAGAACGCGGAGCAGATCGCCAAGCAGGTCGAGTGGGGCGCGGAGCACGCCGGCGTGCGTGCGCAGTTCCGCAGCGCCCGCGGCGACGCGTTCACGGAGCTCTCGCGGATCGCCGACGAGGTACGCGCCGACGCCGTCGTCGTCGGCGCCTCCGCGAGCGCGGGGCACCGGATCGTCGGGTCGCTGGCCGTGCGCCTGGTGCGGGCCGGGCGCTGGCCGGTCACGGTCGTACCCTGAAGCTGACCGATCCGCTCCACTAGGCTGCAGTGCGGAACGGACTTGCGGCCAGCCGCCGCGTGCGGTGGCATATGGCCACGGTCCGGGAACAACCGGACTGGTGCCGCGCGCTGCCTGGCCAAGGCGGGGCGACACACGAGAGGACCTCACACCCATGCGCACACGACTTGGACTGGCGGCGGGAGTGCTCGCTGCGAGCGGCATGCTGCTCGCCGGCTGCGGCGACTCTGGATCGTCCAGCGGCTCGGGCGGTGCGCCTGCCTCCTCGGCGGCCGCCCCGAGCGCGGCGTCGAGCTCGGCTTCGAGCGGCGGCGCCAGCACTGACGCGTCGGCTGCTCCCGCGGGCGGCACCGCCGACTGCAAGCCGGTCGCCGGCAAGGAGCTCGTCGTCCTCACCGACGACAAGAAGCTGCAGACGGTCGACAACATCGTCCCGGCGATCAACGCCAAGGCGGCCACCCCGGCGCTGACCGCAGCGCTCGACAAGGTGTCCTCGGTCCTGACGACCGACGACCTGGTCTCGCTCAACCGCCAGGTCAGCGCCGAGCGCAAGACCTCGCCGAACGTCGCCAAGGCCTACGTCAAGGACAAGGGCCTCGACAGCGGGCTCTCCGGCGGCTCGGGATCGATCACGGTGGGCGCCGCCAACTTCGCCGAGAACCAGACGGTCGCCGAGATCTACGCCGCCGTCCTCGACGCGGCCGGCTTCAAGGCCAAGACCCAGACCATCGGCGCCCGCGAGGTCTACCTCGCCGCGCTCGAGAAGGGCCAGATCCAGGTCGTGCCGGAGTACGTCGGCACGCTCACCGAGTTCATCAACAAGGCGCAGAACGGCCCCAAGGCCACCGCGCTGGCCAGCCCCGACCTCGACAAGACGGTCGCCGCGCTGACCCCGCTGGCCAAGAAGGTCGGCCTGACGATCGGCAAGCCGGCCGAGGCGGCCGACCAGAACGCGTTCGCGGTGACCACCGCCTTCGCCGAGGCCAACGGCGTCAAGACGCTGTCCGACCTCGCCGCGAAGTGCGGCTCCGGCCTGGTGCTCGGCGGCCCGCCGGAGTGCCCGACCCGCCCGTTCTGCCAGCCCGGCCTCGAGTCGAGCTACGGGCTGAAGTTCGACTCCTTCACCGCGCTCGACGCCGGTGGCCCGCTCACCATGACGGCCCTCAAGACCGGCAAGGTCAGCCTCGGGCTCGTCTTCAGCTCCGACGGCGGCCTCACCTCCGCGTCCTAGCCCGCCCCTCCGCCCAGCCCCCTGTTGGCACGATGTGACTCCTTGCCAATCTGATTGGCAAGAAGTCACATCGTGCCAAACCAGGGGGTGGGGCGTGCCCGGGTGCGTCAGCGGTCGATGTCGCCGGTGATGAAGAAGAGCGAGGTCAGCACCGGCACGAGCTCAGCCACCGGCGTACCAGGCAGCAGCGCCTCGAGCGCCTGCACGTTGCCGAACGACGCGCTGCGCAGCTTCAGCCGCCACGGCACCTTGCCGCCGCGCGAGACCAGGTAGTAGCCGTTGAGCCCCAGCAGGTTCTCCGTCACCGAGTAGGCCGTGCCCTCGGGCACGGTGAGCACCTTCGGCAGCCGCACCGCGAACTCCCCCGGCTCCACGCGGGCCAGCGCCGCGAGCGCGAGGTCAAGACCCGTACGCGCCGACTCCGCGAGCACCTCCCAGCGCGCGAGCGCGTCGCCCTCCACCCGGCGAGTGCGCGGCACCTCCAGCTCGCCGTAGGCGAGGTACGGCGCGTCGATCCGCAGGTCGGCGTCGATCCCCGACGCGCGGGCGACCGGCCCGCTCACGCCGTAGGTCAGCGCGTCCTCCCGCGTCAGCACGCCCAGCCCGCGCAGCCGGTCGCGGAACGCCGGCGCGGCGACGACCGCGCACGCGGCGTCGAGGCCGCTGCGCACGTCCTCCAGCGCGTGCACCGCCTCGGGCAGCCAGCCCTCGGGGAGGTCCTCCTTCAGCCCGCCGACGCGGTTGAGCATGAAGTGGACCCGGCCGCCCGACACCGCCTCGAGCACCCGCTGCAGCGGCTCGCGCAGGGCGAGCACCGCGGGGTCGGTGACCGTGTCTCCCTCCGGGCGCGCAGGGTCCGGCGGGCTGGCGAGGAACATCAGCGCGCCGAGCACGCGGTTCATCTCGGCCAGGGCGGTGCGCGCCCACACCGCCCGCGGCGGCACCTCCATGCCCAGCATCCGCTCGGCGGCCAGCACGATGCCGAGCTCGTTGGCGAAGGCCGAGAGCCAGTCGTGGCGGTTGGCCAGCACGATCACCTGGCGGTAGTCGCGCGCCTCGAACAGCTTCTCGGCCCCGCGGTGCATGAACCCGACCTCGGGCTCGACGGCCGCGACGACGGAGTCCTCGACGCGCAGGTGCAGCCGCAGCCCGCCGTGGGCCGACGGGTGCTGCGGGCCGATGGGCAGCACGAGGTCGGCCGCCTCCGGCCCCCACCCCGTCGCCGCGCCGACGCCCACCCGCAGAGTCCTCACGGCGGGCATGCTCGCACGACCTGGCTACGCTGCCGGTCGTGGACGACCCGTTCGACCCGTTCGACGTCGAGTGGCGACCGGTGTCGCCGCGCCTCGCGACGGTGCGCCGCGCCCTGGGCTGCGGCGCGCTGCTGCTCGTCACGGTGCTGGTCGCCGTCGGGCTCGGCCTGCTCGCGGGCACGACCTGGGCAGGGCTCGCCGTGCTGGTCGGCGTGCTCGCGGCCGCCCTGGTCTGGGTGCTGGTCGGGCGCAACGTCGCCTCGTGGGCCTACGCCGAGCGCGCCGACGACCTGCTGCTCCGCAAGGGGCTGCTCGTGCGCCGCCTGACCGTCGTGCCCTACGGCCGCATGCAGTTCGTCGACGTGACCGCCGACCCGGTGCACCGGCTGGCCGGGCTCGCGACGGTGCAGCTGCACACGGCAGCGGCGACGACCGACGCGGTGATCCGCGGGCTGGTGCCCGCCGAGGCGGCCCGGCTGCGCGACCGGCTCGCCGCCCGTGGCGAGGCTCGGGCCGCCGGCCTGTGACGCAGCCCCTGCGGCGCCTGCACCCGCTCACGCCGTTCATCCGCGGCTGGAAGATCTTCGTCGCCTTCGCCGTCGTGGTCGCCCAGCAGGTGGGCCTCGAGCGCCACGGCCCGGCCCGCTGGGCGCTGCTCGCGCTGGCGGGCGCGGTGCCCGTCGCCGCGGTCGCCGGGTGGCTCGCGTGGCGCACCACGACGTACGGCTTCGACGGCGAGGACCTCCGCGTCGACAGCGGGATCGTCGTGCGCCGCTCCCGTCGCGTGCGGCTCGACCGGCTGCAGGCGGTCGACGTCGTACGCCCGCTGCTGGCCCGCCTCGTCGGGCTCGCGGAGCTGCGGCTCGAGGTGGTGGGCGCCAGCTCGAGCGAGGGCGGGCTCGCCTACCTCTCGGAGGAGGAGGCCCGCGCGCTGCGCGCCGAGCTGCTCGCCCGCGCCGCGGGCCTCGTCGCCGCCGAGCACGCCGACCCCGCCGCCGGGGCCCCGGTGCACGAGGAGGCGCCGGAGCACCTGCTCCACGCGGTCCCGTGGGGCCGCTACGTCGCCTCGCTCGTGCTCTCGGCGCCGACCCTGGTGGCCGGCCTCGTGATCGGCGCCGCGGTGGCGCTGTCGGCCTGGCAGCGCACGGCGGCGCCGCTCGCGCTCGTGCTCCCGGCGCTCGTGGTGCCGGTGCAGCAGTTCTTCGTCCGCGGCCAGGCCGACGCCGGCTTCGAGGTCTCCGGCTCCGCCGACGGGCTGCGGCTGCGCCACGGGCTGCTCGAGAGCCGCCAGCAGACGGTGCCGCCGGGGCGGGTGCAGGCGATCCGCGTGGTGGCACCGGTGCTGTGGCGCCCGTGGGGCTGGGTGCGGCTCGAGGTGGCGGTCGCGGGCTACGGGCAGAAGGCGCAGGCGCTCACCGGCACGCTGCTGCCGGTCGCGCCGCGCGCGGAGGCCGAGCAGCTGGTACGCCTGGTGCTGGGTGCGGAGGTCGGGCCCGCCGACCACGACCGCCTCGCCGTCCCGCTGGTGCCCGCTCCCCGCCGGGCCCGCTGGCTCGACCCGCTGGGCTGGCGCGCGCTCGGCGTGGGCGGCGACGACGAGGTGCTGCTGGCCCGGCACGGCGCCTTCCGGGTGGTGCTCGACGTCGTGCCGCACGCCAAGGTGCAGTCGCTGCGGGTGGTGCAGGGCCCGCTGCAGCGCCGGCTCGGCCTGGTCACGCTGCACGTCGACCTGCCGCCCCACATCGCTCCGCTGGTGCCGCACCGCGACGCCGCCGAGGCGGCGGCACTGCTCGCGACCGAGGTCGAGCGCACCCGGGCTGCGCGCGCCCGGGCGAGGCCCGAGCGGTGGGCGCAACCGGCTGGCGGACGGTCCGCCGGGCTCTAGACTCTGCTCCACCATGCAGGTACCCGCCGCGCCCGCCGCCTTCGACCCCACCCGCCGGGCGTTCGTCGTGGACCCCTACCCCGTCTACGCCGAGCTGCGCGAGAGCGCCCCCGTGGCCTGGGCCGCGCAGACCGGCCAGGTGCTGGTCGCTCGCCACGAGGACATCGACGCCGTCCTGCGCGACCGTCGCTTCGGGCGCAGCTACCTCCAGGTCGCCACGCACGCCGACATGGGCCGGCCCGACGAGCCCGAGGAGCTCGCGCCGTTCTGGGACGTCGTGCGCGACGGCATGCTCGACACCGAGCCGCCCGACCACACCCGCCTGCGGCGCCTGGTGTCCAAGGCGTTCACCCCTGCGCGCGTCGCCGCCCTGCGTCCGAAGGTCGAGGCCATCGCCGCCCGCCTGGTCGACGCGCTGCTCGACGCCGGCAGCGACGGCTCGGCCGTCGAGCTGCGATCGGCGGTCGCCGAGCCGCTGCCCGTCGCGGTCATCGCCGACCTGCTGGGGGTGCCGGAGTCCGACCGCGGGCTGCTGCTGCCGTGGTCGCACGCGATGTGCCGGATGTACGAGCTGCACCCCACCGTCGACGACCAGCGCGGGGCGGTGCAGGCGGCCGGCGAGTTCGCCGCCTACCTGCGCGACCTCGCGGCCGACCGTCGCCTGCACCCCCAGGACGACCTGGTCACCGCCCTCGCCGAGGTGGTCGACGAGGGCGAGCGGCTCACCGAGGACGAGCTGGTCGGCACCTGTGTGCTGCTGCTCAACGCCGGCCACGAGGCGACCGTCGGCGTGACCACCAACGGCACCGCCACCCTCCTCCAGCACCCCGACCAGCTCGAGCGGCTGCGGGGCGACCTCGCGCTGCTGCCCACCGCCGTCGAGGAGCTGCTGCGCTACAGCACGCCGCTGCAGCTGTTCTCCCGCTGGGCGCTCGAGGACGCCGACATCGCCGGCATCCCCGTGCCCCGCGGCACCCAGGCGGCCCTGCTGTTCGGCTCGGCCAACCGCGACCCCGCGCGCTTCGACGACCCCGAGCGGTTCGACGTCGGCCGCACCCCGAACCCGCACATCTCCTTCGGTGCCGGCATCCACTACTGCCTGGGTGCGCCGCTCGCGCGGCTCGAGCTGGGCGCGATCTTCAGCGAGCTGGTGCAGCGGGTGCCGGGCCTGGCGATCGCCTCCGAGCCCGTGTGGGGCCGCGGCTACATCATCCGCACGCTCGAAGGCCTGTCCGTCACCGTCCGCTGAGGCGCCGGCCCGCTCCGGGTCCCCTCCGCGACGCCCTGCCCGCTGGGCGGCCGGACCAGCGGCCCCGGGTTGGTGGCCGCTCCGGCGGGTATCGGCGCTCCACGCATCCGTGCCGTGTCAGGAGCATGCCGTGACCACCTCCATCCGCACCGACCAGCCGCGCTCAGGGCGCCCTGCCGGGCCGCCGCTCACGCGCGCGGCGCGGCACGGGTGGCTGCTCGTGCTCGCCATCGGCAGCGCCTTCTTCGTCGCCGACGAGCGCACGCTGGTGGGCACGCAGAACCCCAACTTCCTCCCGTCGGTGATCCTGCTGGGCGCCGCCGCCGTGCCTGCCGCGTTCACCACCTTCGTCTACGGGCGCCGGCTGGCGTTCGACGTGCCGGTTGGCACGGTTTGGACCACCGCAGTGCTAGGTGGACTGATCGGTACGGTCGTGGCCGGGTCGCTGGAGTACAAGACGCTGCGCACGCTCGGCGTGCTGCCCATGGTCGGGGTTGCAGCGATCGAGGAGTTCGCGAAGCTGCTGCTGCCTGCGGCGGTGCTCTTCCTGCGCCCGTGGCGGCGACGCGCAGACGGGCTGCTGCTCGGAGTCGCCGCAGGAGCGGGGTTCGCCGCCCTCGAGACCATGGGCTACGGCATGGTGACGCTGCTCCAGAGCGGCGGCGACATCGGTGCGGTGCAGAACCTGCTGCTGGTGCGCGGGATCCTCAGCCCGGCCGGTCACATGGCCTGGACCGGCATCGCCGCAGCGGCGCTCTGGTCGGCCGCGGCGGGCGGGTGGTCAGCGGCAGGCGTACGCCGTGTGGTCGTCGCAGTCGTCGTCGTGGTCGGCATCCACACCGCCTGGGACAGCGTCCACACGATGGTCGGCTACGTCGTGCTCGCCGCCGTCAGCCTGGCCGTGCTCACCTACGTGACCCACCGCATCGCGGTCGCCGAGCCGGTGGCTGCTTCCGGCTGAGCCGGCGGCCCGCTCAGGGCTCGGCGATGACGGCAGACGGCGCGTGCAACGCCCGTCACTGCACGCGTACGCCGCACCGCTGCACCAGCCACGTGAACCCGCCCAGCGCGGCCGGGTCGCGCAGCTCGGCCCGCTCGAGCCGCTGCTGGAGGCCGCCCGCCTCCAGCAGCCCGTCCATCGCGTCCCGCTGGGAGGACACCGCCAGCGTGGTCGCCCCCGCCTGCTCACCGGCGGCCTGCACCGCGTCGAGCGCGACGGCGCTCGTCACGTCGCACGACCCGTCCGGCACCGGTCGCACCAGGCGGCCGCCGCGGTGCGCGCGCAGGGTGCCGTCGGCGTACGCGCCCGCTGCCCGCTCGTCGCGGGTGTGGGCGTAGTCGACCGCCACGGCGACCCCGTCGACGGCGCGCACGACCGCGGCCCAGGCAGCGTCGCGCGGGAGCCCCACCTCCGCGCGCTCGCCGACCCGGCGCAGCGGCCACCAGCGGTCGAGCCAGGCGAGGTCGTTCGGAGCTGGCGCGTCGCCGAGCGCCTCCCCGCCCGTCCGCGGGTCGACGAGCACCAGCCGCGGGCCGTCGCCGGTCTGCTCGAGGACGTCGACCGGCACGGAGTCGAGCCACTCGTTGGCGACGACGAGCGCACCGTCGCAGCGGGGGAGCTCGGCCGTCCAGCCCACGGCCGGAGCCAGGCCCACCGGCCGGGGAGCCAGGTCGACGCCGTGCAGCGCCAGGTCGGGTTGCAGGGCGGCGAGGCCGGCGACCAGCTCGCCGCCGCCGGCGCCCAGGTCCACCACGGTGCGCAGCCCGTGGCGGTCGGCCAGGGCGGCGACCGCGCGGGCGAACGACGGCACGTGCGCCGAGGTGCGGAAGTGCGCGCGTGGCTCCTCGCGCACGTAGAAGCCTCCGCGGCCGTAGAGCGCGGCCGCCGTCGCCTCGCGCCAGGTCAGGAGCACGCGAGCAGTCTGGCGCCCGGATAGGCTGGCCGGGACAGGCCGTCTGGTACCCCTCGTGGACTGGAACGTGAACCCCCATGCCGCTGCCCGCGTCACCCGCCGCCCGTGCGCGGCCCGCCCGCCTCGACGTGGGCGTCGTCGGCACGGGCCGGGCCGGTGCGGTCATCGGTGCGGCGCTCGGCGGCGCCGGCCACCGGGTCGTGGCCGCCTCGGGCGTCTCGGAGGCCAGCCGGTCGCGCGCCGCCGCGCTGCTGCCGGGCGTGCCGCTGCTCCCGCCCGCCGACGTCGTGTCGCGTGCGGGACTCGCCGTGCTCGCCGTGCCCGACGACGAGCTGGCACCCCTGGCCCGCGGACTGGCCGAGGTCGGCGCCGTGCGCCCCGGCACCCTGCTCGTCCACCTCAGCGGCCGGCACGGCGTCGGCGTGCTCCAGCCGGCGGTCGAGGCGGGTGCCCTGCCGCTCGCGATCCACCCGGCGATGACCTTCACCGGCACGCCGGTCGACCTCTCGCGCCTGGCGGGCTGCCCCTTCGCGGTGACCGCGCCCGAGCCGCTCGTGCCCATCGGCCAGGCGCTGGTCGTGGAGATGGGCGGCGAGCCGCAGGGCGTGCCCGAGTCGCTGCGCCCGCTCTACCACGCGGCGCTCGCAGGTGCTGCGAACTCCCTCGTGACGCTGGTGGCGCAGTCGCTCGACCTGCTGGTCACCTGCGGCATCGAGCAGCCGGCCCGCTTCGTGGCGCCGCTGCTGTCGGCCGCCCTCGACGGCGCCCTGCGCAACGGCGACCTGGCCCTGACCGGCCCGGTGGCGCGCGGCGACGCCGGCACCGTGGCCTCGCACGTCCACGAGCTGGGGCTGGTCTCGCCGGAGGCGGCGGCCGCCTACGTCGCCCTCGCCCGGCTCACCGCCGACCGCGCGCTGGCGGCCGGGGTGCTCGCGCCCGAGCGGGCCGAGCCGCTGCTCGACGTCCTGGCCGGCAGGGCCCGATGACGAGAGCCGGGAGGGCCCGATGACCGCACTGGTGCACGAGACGGCAGCACTGCGTACCTCGCTCGAGGGCCGCGGCCCGCTCGCCGTCGTCATGACGATGGGCGCCCTGCACGCGGGGCACGCCGCTCTCGTGCGCGCCGCGCGGGCCCGCGTCGGCGACACCGGCACCGTCGTCGTGACGGTGTTCGTCAACCCGCTGCAGTTCGGGCCGGGGGAGGACTTCGAGCGCTATCCGCGCACGCTCGACGACGACCTCGAGGTCTGCCGCCGTGAGGGGGTCGACGTGGTCTTCGCCCCCTCGGCGGCCGAGGTCTACCCCCGCGAGCCGGTCGTGCGCGTCGACCCCGGGCCGCCCGGGAGCGACCTGGAGGGCGCCTCCCGGCCGGGGCACTTCGCGGGCGTGCTCACGGTGGTGCTCAAGCTGATGAACCTCGTGCGCCCGCAGCTCGCGTTCTTCGGCGAGAAGGACTGGCAGCAGCTCTCGCTGGTCACGGCGATGGCGACCGACCTGTCGCTCGGCGTGGAGGTCGTCGGCGTGCCCACCGTGCGCGAGCCCGACGGGCTGGCCCTCTCGAGCCGCAACCGCTACCTCTCGGCCGACGAGCGGGCGGCGGCGCTCGCGCTGTCGCGTGCCCTGCAGGCCGGCGCTGCTCAGGGCGCCCGGGGGTCCGAGGCGGTCCTCGCGGCGGGACGCGAGGTGCTGGCCGGTGCGTCGGGGGTACGCGTCGACTACCTCGAGCTGCGCGGGCCTGGCTTCTCGGCGGACCCGCGCGGCGGCGAGGCCCGCCTGCTCGTCGCCGCCCGCGTCGGCACCACCCGGCTCATCGACAACGTGCCCGTGCGGCTCGGGTCGGCCGCATGACGACCGTCGAGGGGCTGCCGCAGCGGCTCGACGCACCGGAGCCCGGCTGGACCGCGCGCGCCGACGTGGTCGTGGTCGGCAGTGGCATCGCGGGACTCACCGTGGCACTGGGCGCCCGTCGCGCCGGGCTCTCGGTGCTGCTCGTCACCAAGACGTTCCTCGACGCCGGCTCCACCCGCTGGGCGCAGGGCGGCATCGCGGCGGCGCTGGCTCCCGACGACTCGCCGGAGGAGCACCTCGACGACACCCTCGTCGCGGGCGTCGGCCTGTGCGAGGAGGACGCGGTCCGCGTCCTGGTCACCGAGGGCCCGCGCCGGGTGCGCGAGCTGATCGACCTCGGTGCCCGGCTCGACCGCGACGCCGCGGGTGCGCTGTCGCTGACCCGCGAGGGCGGCCACCACCGCGACCGCATCGTGCACGCGGGCGGCGACGCGACCGGGCTCGAGGTCGAGCGCGCGCTCATCGCCGCCGTGCACGCCGACCCAGAGGTCGAGGTGGTCGAGCACGCGCTGGTGCTCGACCTGCTCACGACCGCGGGGGGCCGTGCCTGCGGGGTGACGCTCCACGTCATCGGCGAGGGGATCCGCGACGGCGTCGGTGCCGCGCTCGGGCGCGCGGTCGTGCTGGCGACGGGCGGGCTGGGCCAGGTCTACGCCTCCACGACCAACCCGTCGGTGTCGACCGGTGACGGCGTGGCCCTCGCCCTGCGGGCCGGTGCCGAGGTGGCCGACCTCGAGTTCGTGCAGTTCCACCCGACCGTGCTGTGGCTCGGGGAGGTCTCCGGTGGTCAGCAGCCGCTGGTCTCCGAGGCCGTCCGCGGTGAAGGGGCGTTCCTCGTCGACGACGAGGGGGTCCGGTTCCTCCAGGGCGTGCACCCGATGGCCGACCTCGCCCCCCGCGACGTCGTGGCCAAGGCGATCCTGCGGCGCATGCGCGAGACCGGCACCGACCACGTCTGGCTCGACGGCCGGCACTTCGGCGAGGAGACGTGGCGGCGCCGGTTCCCCACCATCCTCGCCAGCTGCCGAGAGCACGGCGTCGACCCGGTGCACGACCTCATCCCCGTCGTCCCCGCGTGCCACTACGCCAGCGGCGGGGTGCTGACCGACCTCGAGGGGCGCACGAGCGTCGAGGGCCTGTACGCCTGTGGCGAGGTCGCGTGCACCGGCGTGCACGGCGCCAACCGGCTCGCGTCGAACTCCCTGCTCGAGGGGCTCGTCTTCGCGGCGCGCATCGCCGACTCCTTCGGCGGCACGAGCCTCCCGCCGCAGGGCGAGCCGGCGGCGGAGACCCGTCCCGCGGGGCTGCTCGACCGCAGCGCGCGCCCGCCGCTGCAGCGGGCGATGTCGGAGGGCGCCGGCGTGCTGCGCTCGGCAGCCAGCCTCGCGGCGACCGCGGAGGCGCTGCGTACCCTCGCGGCCGGCACCGGAGCGGCCCGCGGCATCGAGGCGTGGGAGGCCACCAACCTGCTGACCGTGGCCTCGGCGCTGACGCTCGCGGCGCGCACGCGCACCGAGACGCGCGGCTCGCACTGGCGCGAGGACCATCCCGAGCGCGACGACGACACCTGGAGGACCCACCTCGTGACCACCCTGACCGCCGGCTCCCTCTCGACGCGCCCGCGCCCGCTGCGCTCCCCGGGACGGCTGGGATGAGCGAGCTGCGCCCCGAGACCCGCGCCGCACTGACCAACGCCGGCCTCGACCCCGAGCGGGTCGTCGACATCGTGCAGCGGGCCCTCGACGAGGACCTCGACGGCGGCGTGGACGTCACGACGGTCGCCACCGTCGACGAGCACGCCCTGACCGCGGGCGACCTGGTGACCCGCTCCGACGGTGCGATCGCCGGCATCCCCGTGGCCGCAGCGGTCTTCGAGCTCGCCGGTGGTGCGGTCCTCGAGCCGGTGGTCCGCGACGGCACCGTCGTCGCGGCGGGCACGGCGGTCGCCACCGTCGCCGGGCCGACCCGCGCCGTGCTCACGGCCGAGCGCACCGCCCTCAACCTCATGGGTCGGCTGTCGGGGATCGCGACGCTGACGGCCATCTGGGTCGACGCCGTGCGCGGCACGGGTGCCGAGATCCGCGACACCCGCAAGACCACGCCAGGCCTCCGCATCCTCGAGAAGTACGCCGTGCGCTGCGGGGGCGGCGTCAACCACCGCATGTCGCTCTCCGACGCCGCGATGGTCAAGGACAACCACGTCGTCGCGGCCGGGGGAGTGGTGGCCGCGTTCGAGGCGGTGCGCAGCCGCTGGCCGCGGCTGCCGATCGAGGTCGAGGCCGACACGGTCGAGGACGCGGTGCTGGCTGTGGAGGCGGGCGCCGACCTGGTGCTGCTCGACAACATGGGGGTCGAGGACCTGCGGCGGGCCGTCGCCCTCGTCGCCGGCCGGGCGCGGCTCGAAGCCAGCGGCGGGCTGACGCTGCGCAGCGCGCGCGACGTCGCAGAGACGGGCGTCGACTACCTCGCCGTCGGAGCGCTGACCCACTCGGCGCAGGTGCTCGACATCGGGCTCGACCTGCACGGGCTGCCGGCCCGTGGCGAGAAGGGCTGAGCGACGTGCTGCTGACCATCGACATCGGCAACACCCACATGGTGCTGGGGCTCTTCGACGGTGCCGAGGTCGTCGAGCACTGGCGCATCGCCACCGACCCTCGCCGCACGGCCGACGAGATCGCCGTCGTCCTGCGCTCGCTGCTGGCCGGCAGCTCGATGCAGCCGGTGGTCGAGGGCATCGCGGTCTGCTCCACCGTGCCGGCGGTGCTCCACGAGATGCGCGACCTCTGCGCCCGCTACTACGCCGACGTGCCGAGCGTCATCGTCGAGCCGGGCGTGAAGACGGGGGTGCCGGTGCTCACCGACAACCCCAAGGAGGTCGGCTCGGACCGCATCCTCAACACGCTGGCCGCCGTGGCCCTGCACGGCGGGCCGGCGATCGTCGTCGACTTCGGCACTGCCACCTCCTTCGACGCGGTGTCGGTGCGCGGCGAGTTCGTCGGCGGGGCCATCGCCCCGGGCGTCGAGATCTCCGTCGAGGCGCTCGGGTCGCGCGGCGCGCAGCTGCGCCGGGTCGAGATCGCCCGCCCGCGCTCGGTCATCGGCCGCAACACCGTCGAGGCGCTGCAGTCCGGCATCGTCTTCGGCTTCGCCGGCCAGGTCGACGGCATCGTCGAGCGGATGGCCCGCGAGCTCGCCGACGACCCCGACGACGTGACCGTGATCGCCACGGGCGGTCTCGCACCGCTCGTGCTGGCGGAGTCGGCCACCATCGACGTGCACGAGCCGTGGCTCACGCTGCACGGCCTCCGGCTGGCGTTCGAGCGCAACCGGTGAGTGCCGTCGACGCCGGCTCCCCGGCCGCCTTCGCGGGTGGCGCCGACCGGGTGCTGTCCTCCGACGAGGTCACCGCCTTCGTGCGGTCCGCGCTGGCGTCGGCGGACCTCGACGGCCGCAGCGTCTGCGTCGTGGTCCCTGACCGTACGCGGAGCTGTCCGCTGCCGCTGCTCATGGGCGCCGTCCACGACGCCCTGCACGGCCGGGTGTCGAGGCTGACGGTGCTCGTCGCGCTGGGCACGCACGCGCCCATGGCCGAGGCCGACCTCGACGACTGGCTCGGCGCCCCGCCCGGGGGCCGGGCCGAGCGCTATCCCGGCATGCAGGTCCTCAACCACGAGTGGCAGGACCCGGCGACCTTCGTCGACCTCGGCCACATCCCGGCCGACCGCATCGCCGAGCTGTCGGGCGGCCTGCTGCACACCGGCGTCGACGTCAAGCTCAACCGCGCGGTCGCCGAGCACGACGTGGCCCTCGTCGTCGGCCCGGTCTTCCCCCACGAGGTCGTCGGGTTCTCCGGCGGCAACAAGTACTTCTTCCCCGGCGTCGCAGGCCAGGAGATCATCGACATCTCCCACTGGCTGGGCGCGCTCATCACCAGCGCACAGATCATCGGCACCCGCGGCACCACGCCCGTGCGGGCGCTCATCGACGAGGCGGCCCGGCTCGTGCCGAGCGAGCGGCTGGCGCTCTGCGTCGTGGTGCAGGCAGGCACGAGCAGCCTGCACGCTGCGGCGTTCGGCACGCCGGAGTCCGCGTGGGCGGCGGCCGCCGACGTGTCGGCCGAGACGCACGTGCGCTACCTCGACGCCCCCGTGCGGCGCGTGGTCTCGGTGATGCCGAGGAAGTACGACGACATCTGGACCGGCGCCAAGGGCTTCTACAAGCTCGAGCCCGTCGTCGCCGACGGCGGGGAGGTCATCCTCTACGCCCCGCACATCACGCGCATCGCGGCCATGCACCCCGAGATCGAGACCATCGGATACCACTGCCGCGACTACTTCGTGAAGCAGTGGGACCGCTTCTCCGACCTGCACTGGGGAGTGCTCGCCCACTCGACCCACCTGCGCGGGGCCGGCACGTGGGACCCCGAGCACGGCGAGCACGACCGGGTGAAGGTCACGCTCGCCACCGGCATCCCCGAGTCCGTCGTGCGCGGTGCCAACCTCGACCACCTCGACCCGGCCGACGTCGACCTGGCGGCCCTCGCGGCCGACCCCGACACACTCGTCGTCCCCGACGCCGGAGAGGTGCTCTACCGGCTGCGCTGAGACGCCGCACGGACCGACACCGACGAGAGGAGCCCCGATGCTGCGGCCCCAGGACACCCGCACCCGTGAACGCAGGTCGCTCGACGGCCTGTGGCGCTTCCGCCTCGACGGCGCCGGCGAGGGCCGCGCGCAGCGGTGGTTCGCCGCGCCGCTCGAGCAGTACCGCCTCATGGCGGTGCCGGCCAGCTTCAACGACATCGTCGCCGATCCCGACGTCCGCGACTACGCCGGCGAGCTCTGGTACCAGACCACGGCCCGGGTCCCGCGCGGCTGGGACGGCTCCCGGGTGGTGCTGCACCTCGAGTCCGCCACGCACCGGGCGACGGTGTGGGTGGGCGACACCGAGGTGGTGAGCCACGAGGGCGGCTACACACCGTTCGAGGCCGACGTCACCGAGCACGTACGCGCCGGCGAGCTCGTCCGCATCACCGTCTGCGTCGACAACCGCCTCTCGTTCGAGACGATCCCGCCAGGCCTCGTGGTCCAGACGCCGAGAGGGCCGCGGCAGCGCTGGTTCCACGACTTCTACAACTACGCCGGCATCCACCGGCACGTGTGGCTCTCGAGCACGCCGACGACGTGGGTGGACGACGTCACCGTCGTGACCGGGCTCGAGGGCAGCGTCGGCACCGTCGCGTACGACGTCGAGGTGCGCGGCACCGCGGCGTACGACGTGGCGGCGACCCTGCGCGACGGCACCGGCGCGGTGGTCGCGACCGGCACCGGCGCCTCCGGGACCCTTCGTGTCGAGGACGTGCACCGGTGGGCGCCGGGCGACGGCTACCTCTACGAGCTCGAGGTGCGGCTGGAGCACGACGGCGCCGTCCTCGACAGCTGGCTGCAGCCGGTCGGGGTGCGCACGGTCGAGGTCCGGGGCACCGAGTTCCTGGTGAACGGCGAGCCGTTCCACTTCAGGGGCTTCGGCAAGCACGAGGACGCCGCGGTGATCGGCAGGGCCCACAGCGACGCCTACCTGCTGCGGGACTTCGAGCTGCTGCGCTGGATCGGTGCCAACTCCTTCCGCACCTCGCACTACCCCTACTCCGAGGACGTCCTCGACCTCGCCGACCGCGAGGGGATCGTCCTGATCGACGAGGTGGCGGCCGTCGGGCTGCACTTCGGGCTGGGCGGCAGCATCCCCGGGCCTCCTGGCAGGACCACGTTCTCGGCCGAGACCATCAACGGCACGACGCAGGCCGTGCACGCCCAGGCGATCCGCGAGCTGGTGGCGCGCGACAAGAACCACCCCTGCGTCGTGCTGTGGAGCATCGCCAACGAGCCGGAGAGCGAGACCGCTGCGGCCGAGGAGTACTTCCGCCCGCTGTTCGACGTCGCCCGCGAGGCCGACCCCACCCGGCCCGTGGGCTTCGTCAACGTCGCCCTCGCGCCGCACGGGACGTGCCGCGTCTCCCAGTTCGGGGACGTCATCATGCTGAACCGCTACTACGGCTGGTACGTCCACACCGGCGACCTCGACGCGGCCGAGCTCGCGTGGGAGCAGGAGCTGCGCGGGTGGGCGGGCGACGGCAAGCCCATCATCGTCACCGAGTACGGCGCCGACACCCTGGCCGGTCTCCACAGCCTGGCCGCCGAGCCGTGGTCGGAGGAGTACCAGGTCGCCTACCTCGACATGAACCACCGCGTCCTCGACCGCATCCCCGCCGTCGTCGGCGAGCACGTCTGGAACTTCGCCGACTTCGCGACCGCCCCCGGCGTCATGCGCGTCGGTGGCAACAGGAAGGGCGTGTTCACCCGCGACCGCCAGCCCAAGGCGGCGGCGCACGCGCTGCGGCGGCGCTGGCTCGTGGCCCCAGCCGAGTGAGGCACCTCGCTGGTTAGGCGCGGCGGAGCGGCGGGAGGATGACTGCATGACGACCTCGGAGCAGACCCCCCTCACCGACGCCGCGGCGTGGGCCCGGCTCAACGCCCACTACGAGCAGGTCAAGGACCTGCACCTGCGCGAGCTGTTCGAGCAGGACCCGACGCGCGGCGAGACCTTCACCGCGAGCGCCGGCGACCTGTTCGTCGACTACAGCAAGAACCGGCTGACCGCCGAGACGCTGGAGATCCTGGTCGACCTGGCCCGCGAGCGGGGGGTCGCCGAGCGGTTCGAGGCGATGGTCACCGGCGAGAAGATCAACACGACCGAGGGGCGCGCGGTGCTGCACACGGCGCTGCGCGCTCCGCGGGGGGCGGTCGTCGAGGTGGACGGCGTCGACGTCGTGCCGCAGGTGCACGAGGTGCTCGACCGGATGGCGGCGTTCGCCGACTCCGTGCGCAGCGGCGAGTGGGTAGGGCACACGGGCCAGCGCATCCGTACGGTCATCAACATCGGCATCGGCGGCTCCGACCTGGGGCCTGCCATGGCCTACACCGCGCTCAAGCCGTTCACCCAGCGCGAGATCGAGTGCCGGTTCGTCTCCAACGTCGACGGTGCCGACATCGCGGAGGCGACCCGCGGGCTCGACGCGGCGACCACGCTGTTCATCGTCAGCTCCAAGACGTTCACGACGCTGGAGACGCTGACCAACGCCACGACCGCACGCGACTGGCTGGTCGGGCAGCTGGGCGACGAGTCGGCCGTCGCCAAGCACTTCGTCGCGGTCTCGACCAACGCCGAGGCGGTCGGCGGGTTCGGCATCGACACCGCCAACATGTTCGGCTTCTGGGACTGGGTGGGCGGCCGGTACTCCTTCGACAGCGCGATCGGGCTCTCGCTGATGGTGGCGGTCGGGCCGGACGGCTTCCGCGAGCTGCTCGCCGGCATGCACGAGATCGACGAGCACGTGCGCACGACGCCGCTCGAGCGCAACGTGCCGGTGCTGCTGGGGCTGATCGGCATCTGGTACCGCGACTTCTTCGGCGCCCAGACGCACGCCGTGCTGCCCTACAGCCAGTACCTCGACAAGCTCGCGGACTACCTCCAGCAGCTCGACATGGAGTCCAACGGCAAGTCGGTGACGCTGTCGGGGCAGCCGGTCGACGCCCCGACGGGCCCGATCGTGTGGGGCACCCCCGGCACCAACGGCCAGCACGCCTACTACCAGCTGATCCACCAGGGCACGACGATGGTCCCGGCCGACTTCATCGGCATCGCCCGGCCGGCCGAGGACGTCGGCGAGCACCAGGACCTGCTGATGGCCAACTACTTCGCCCAGCCCGAGGCGCTGGCGTTCGGCAAGACCCCCGAGGCGCTGCGCGAGGAAGGCGTCGCCGAGGAGCTGGTGCCGCACCGGACCTTCGAGGGCAACCGGCCCACGAACTCTATCCTTCTCCCCGAGCTCACCCCGCGCACCCTGGGCCAGCTCATCGCGACCTACGAGCACAAGGTCTTCACGCAGGGCACGATCTGGGGCATCAACAGCTTCGACCAGTGGGGCGTCGAGCTGGGCAAGGTGCTCGCCAAGCGGATCGCACCCGAGCTGACCGCCGGCTCCGACGCCGACCTGGCGCACGACAGCTCGACCAACGCGCTCATCCGCCGCTACCGCTCCCTGCGCGGCCGCTGACACCGCTGCGTCCGAACCCGCCGCCGCATCGCCGCAGGTCGGCGGCGCGCGGGTTCGGACAAAGGGCTCGGTACCCTGGGCGGGTGAGTGACACGACCCCCGCCAGCGAGCCGACCCTGAGCGAGCAGGAGCAGGTACGCCGCGAGAAGCTCGCGCGCCTGCGCGCGGAGGGCGTCGACCCGTACCCCGTCGGCTTCCCGCGCACGACCACGATCGCCGCCCTGCGCGAGCGGCACGCCGGGCTGGAGCCCGACACCCGCACGGGCGAGCGCGTCGGCGTCACCGGCCGGGTCGTGCTCAACCGGATCACCGGCAAGCTCTGCTTCGCCACGATCCGCGACGCCACGGGCGACGTGCAGGTCATGCTCTCGCTCGACGCCCTCGGGCCCGAGCGGCTGCAGGCGTGGAAGAGCGACGTCGACCTGGGCGACCACGTGGGCGTCGAGGGCGAGGTCATCTCGAGCCGGCGCGGCGAGCTCAGCGTGATGGCCGACTCGTGGGCGATCACCTCGAAGTCGCTGCGTCCGCTGCCCGACAAGCACAAGGGCCTGACCGACCCCGAGGCCCGGGTGCGCCAGCGCTACGTCGACCTGATCGTCAACCCCGAGTCGCGGAGGATGCTCCACACCCGCAGCGCCGCCGTGCGCTCCATCCGCGAGACGATGCACGCCCGGGGCTACGTCGAGGTCGAGACCCCGATGCTCCAGACGATCCACGGCGGCGCGAACGCGCGCCCGTTCACGACCCACATCAACGCCTACGACCTCGAGCTCTTCCTGCGCATCGCGCCCGAGCTCTACCTCAAGCGGCTGGTCGTCGGTGGCGTCGAGAAGGTCTTCGAGGTCAACCGCAACTTCCGCAACGAGGGCGCGGACTCCAGCCACAACCCCGAGTTCACGATGCTGGAGGCCTACGAGGCCTACGGCGACTACGACACGATGCTCACCCTCACCCGCGAGCTGATCCAGCAGACCGCGCGCGACGCGCTCGGCTCGACCGTCGTCCGCCACACCGGCGACGACGGCGAGGTGGCCGAGCACGACATCGGCGGCGACTGGCGGGTCGTGACCGTCAACGACGCGATCTCCGACGCCCTCGGCGAGCCGGTCACCAACGACTCCACGCTCGAGGAGCTGAGCGCCCTGGCCGAGAAGGCCGGCGTGCCCCTGGCGCCGCAGTGGGGCCGCGGGCAGGTGCTGCTCGAGCTCTACGAGCACCTGGTCGAGGAGCACACCGTGCTCCCCACCTTCTACAAGGACTTCCCGACCGACGTCTCGCCGCTGACCCGGGCGCACCGGCAGGACCCGCGGGTCGCCGAGCGCTGGGACCTGGTGGCCTTCGGCGCCGAGATGGGCACCGCCTACTCCGAGCTCGTCGACCCGGTCGAGCAGCGTGCCCGGCTCACCGCGCAGTCGCTGCTGGCCGCGGGCGGCGACGTCGACGCGATGGTGCTCGACGAGGACTTCCTGCGGGCGCTGGAGTACGCGATGCCGCCCTCCGGCGGCCTCGGCATCGGCGTCGACCGCGTGCTCATGATGCTGACGGGCAAGGGCATCCGCGAGACGGTGCTGTTCCCGCTCGTGCGGCCCGGGCAGTAGAGCCCGCTCGTGGGTCAGCGGCGCGGGCTGGTCAGCGTGCGGCGGGCGCGCACCTCCGACGTGCGCGAGATCCGCCGGCTCGTCGACGCCTACGCCGACGACCGCCGGCTGCTCTCCAAGGCCACCGTCACGCTCTACGAGGACGTGCAGGAGTTCTGGGTCGCCGAGCAGGACCAACAGGTCGTGGGCTGCGGCGCGCTGCACGTGCTCTGGGAGGACCTCGCCGAAGTGCGCACGCTCGCGGTCTCCGAACGCGTACGCGGCCTGGGCGTGGGCGGCGCGCTGCTCTCCCAGCTGCTCGAGCAGGCTGCGTCCCTCGGCGTCGCCAAGGTGTTCTGCCTCACCTTCGAGGTCGGGTTCTTCGGCCACCACGGCTTCGTCGAGCTCGAGGGGACGCCGGTCTCGCCGGAGGTGTTCGCCGCGCTGCTCGAGTCCTACGACGAGGGCGTCGCCGAGTTCCTGGACCTCGAGCGGGTGAAGCCGAACACCCTCGGCAACACCCGCATGATCCGCCACCTCTGAAACGCCTGGGCGCAGCGTCGGCGCCTGCTCCGAGCCGGTGCGAGACTGGTGCGGTGAACGTACTCGCCGCGCTCGTCCCCACCGTCGTCATCGCCGGTGCCTTCATCGGTCTTCTCGTCTTCGCATTCCGCGCCACGGACGGTCGGAGCAATGACGACCGCGAGTAGTTGTGCTCGTGACAATTGCCCGGAGTAGTCCATTCGGCGCAATGCTCGGCGCCCTTCCCGTCTAGCACAATGGCGCCGTGATGCTATAGGTTGGCATTTCCCGAACACATTCCGAGAAAGGCCGGCACCACAATGGCGCAGCGCACTGTCGTCACGCTCGAGGACGACATCGACGGCGGTCCCGCCGAAGAGACGGTGACATTCGCCCTCGACGGCGTGACCTACGAGATCGACCTCAACGCCGACAACGCCGCGTCGCTGCGCGACGCCCTCGCCCCCTACGTCGGCGCCGGGCGCCGCACCGGCGGGCGCTCGGGCGGCGGCACGCGCACCCGCACCAGCCGCGCCTCCGCGCCGGCCGCCCCCTCCCGACGCGGCGACAGCGCCAGCATCCGCGAGTGGGCCCGCGAGAACGGCTACACGGTCAGCGACCGCGGCCGCATCCCGAGCAACGTGATCGAGGAGTACGAGAAGGCCGCGGGCTGAGCCCAGCCTCTCGACCTGCGCAGCGCTGACGACGGGTGCGCCGGGGGCCGTTCGCCCCTGGCGTACCCGTCTGCGCTGCGGCGCCGGAATGGTGCCGCCCGGGTGCTCGTTGACCCCTTCGACTCGTACGGATGTGGCGGTTCGTCCGCGCTCCGTCCCCTTCCTCCCCGGTCGGGCGCATGGGCCGGGGGAGCGACAGGGGCGGACGCAGCGACGCACGGACGAGTCGTCGGGGCTAGCATGCGGAAGGACAGGCGCTCGCTAGGAGCGCCCGGTCCGATCCGCTTCGTGAGGAGCGTGCAATGTTCGAGAGGTTCACCGACCGTGCGCGGCGGGTCGTCGTCCTGGCCCAAGAAGAGGCCAGGATGCTCAACCACAACTACATCGGCACCGAGCACATCCTTCTCGGCCTGATCCACGAGGGCGAGGGCGTGGCCGCCAAGGCCCTCGAGTCCCTCGGCATCTCGCTGGAGGCCGTGCGCTCGCAGGTCGAGGAGATCATCGGCCAGGGCCAGCAGGCCCCGTCCGGGCACATCCCCTTCACCCCGCGCGCCAAGAAGGTCCTGGAGCTCTCGCTGCGCGAGGCGCTGCAGCTCGGCCACAACTACATCGGCACCGAGCACATCCTGCTCGGGCTCATCCGCGAGGGCGAGGGCGTCGCCGCCCAGGTGCTCGTGAAGCTCGGGGCGGACCTCAACCGCGTCCGCCAGCAGGTCATCCAGCTGCTCTCCGGCTACCAGGGCAAGGAGACCGCCACGGCGGGCGGCCCTGCCGAGGGCGCCCCCTCGACCTCCCTCGTCCTCGACCAGTTCGGCCGCAACCTCACGCAGGCCGCTCGCGAGGGCAAGCTCGACCCGGTCATCGGGCGCGAGAAGGAGATCGAGCGCGTGATGCAGGTGCTCTCGCGCCGCACCAAGAACAACCCGGTGCTGATCGGCGAGCCCGGCGTCGGCAAGACCGCGGTCGTCGAGGGCCTGGCCCAGGCGATCGTCAAGGGCGAGGTGCCCGAGACCCTCAAGGACAAGCACCTCTACACCCTCGACCTCGGCGCCCTCGTCGCCGGCTCGCGCTACCGCGGCGACTTCGAGGAGCGGCTCAAGAAGGTCCTCAAGGAGATCCGCACCCGCGGCGACATCATCCTGTTCATCGACGAGCTCCACACGCTCGTCGGTGCCGGTGCCGCCGAGGGCGCGATCGACGCGGCCTCGATCCTCAAGCCGATGCTCGCCCGCGGCGAGCTCCAGACCATCGGCGCGACCACGCTCGACGAGTACCGCAAGCACCTGGAGAAGGACGCCGCCCTCGAGCGCCGCTTCCAGCCGATCCAGGTGGCCGAGCCCTCGCTGCCGCACACCATCGAGATCCTCAAGGGCCTGCGCGACCGCTACGAGGCGCACCACCGGGTCTCGATCACCGACGCGGCCCTGGTCGCGGCGGCCACGCTGGCCGACCGCTACATCTCCGACCGCTTCCTCCCCGACAAGGCGATCGACCTGATCGACGAGGCCGGCTCGCGCATGCGCATCCGCCGCATGACCGCGCCGCCGGACCTGCGCGAGTACGACGAGCGCATCGCCGGCGTCCGCCGCGAGAAGGAGTCCGCGATCGACGCGCAGGACTTCGAGAAGGCGGCGCGCCTGCGCGACGAGGAGAAGCGGCTCCTGGGCGACAAGGCCCAGCGCGAGAAGGAGTGGAAGGCCGGCGACATGGACGTCGTGGCCGAGGTCGACGAGGACCTGATCGCCGAGGTGCTCGCCACCGCCACCGGCATCCCGGTGCTCCGCCTCACCGAGGAGGAGAGCCAGCGGCTGCTCAAGATGGAGGACGAGCTGCACCGCCGGGTCATCGGCCAGGAGCAGGCCATCAAGGCCCTGTCCCAGGCGATCCGGCGCACGCGGGCCGGCCTCAAGGACCCCAAGCGCCCCGGCGGCTCGTTCATCTTCGCGGGGCCCTCGGGCGTCGGGAAGACCGAGCTGTCCAAGACGCTGGCCGAGTTCCTGTTCGGTGACGAGGACGCGCTGATCGCCCTCGACATGAGCGAGTTCTCGGAGAAGCACACCGTGTCGCGGCTGTTCGGCTCGCCCCCCGGCTACGTCGGCTACGAAGAGGGCGGCCAGCTCACCGAGAAGGTGCGCCGCAAGCCGTTCTCGGTCGTGCTGTTCGACGAGGTCGAGAAGGCCCACCCGGACATCTTCAACTCGCTGCTGCAGATCCTGGAGGACGGTCGCCTGACCGACTCCCAGGGCCGGGTCGTCGACTTCAAGAACACCGTGATCATCATGACCACGAACCTCGGCACCCGCGACATCTCCAAGGGCTTCAACCTCGGCTTCGCGGCCGTGGGCGACACCCAGACCGGCTACGACCGGATGAAGGCCAAGGTCCAGGACGAGCTCAAGCAGCACTTCCGGCCCGAGTTCCTCAACCGCATCGACGACATCGTCGTGTTCCACCAGCTCACCCAGGCCGAGATCATCACGATCGTCGACCTGATGCTGGCCCGGCTCGACGAGCGGCTCAAGGACAAGGACATGGGCCTCGAGCTCACGCCCGCGGCCAAGCAGCTGCTGGCGGAGCGCGGCTACGACCCCGTCCTGGGTGCCCGGCCCCTGCGCCGCACCATCCAGCGCGAGATCGAGGACGCGCTGTCGGAGAAGATCCTGTTCGGCGAGGTCAAGCCGGGCGAGATCGTCTTCGTCGACATCGAGGGCGAGGGCAAGGAGGCCAGCTTCACCTTCCGCGGCGAGGCCAAGCCCCCGCTGCCCGAGGTGACCCTCACCAAGTCGCTCTAGCCCCACCCGCACGGCCAGGACGGGCCGCCTCCCCACCCGGGGAGGCGGCCCGTCTCGCGTCTGCGGTGCCGCCGGCGTACCCCCCCTGGTTGGCACGATGTGACTCCTTGCCAATCGGATTGGCAAGGAGTCACATCGTGCCAACGCTGGGGGAGGGTTCAGGCGGGGTCGAGCTCGGCGACGAGGACGGTACGCTGGGAGGGCAGGCGGTGCGCTTCGACGAGCAGGCCGACCTGGACCTCGCTGCCGTCCTGGCGCAGCGCGGGCATCTCGACGCGGCGGCCGACGACGTGGCGCTCGCCGGTGAGCAGGAAGCGGACGAAGCCGGCGATGTGGGCCTCGTGCATCCGCGGCGGGATGATCGCCACCAGCCGGCGCCCCACCAGCGCCTCGCGCGACCAGCCGAGCAGCTCGGCGGCGGGTGCGCTCACCGCCAGGATCCGGTTGGCGTCGTCGGCGGCCAGCAGCGCGCGGTCCGACGCGGTCACCGAGGAGGTGTCCCACGCCGGCGACTCGCGCGCCATCGGCGCCGCGCTCGCGTCGAGCCGGCTCCACGGCTCGGGATCCGCGCCCATGGCCTGGTTGACGACCTGGTCGCAGCACCAGATGCGCAGCCGGCGGATCTCGGGCTGGCTCGCCGGCGCCAGCAGCAGCCCGGCCGCCGCCTGGGCGACGGCCCGGTCGAGGGCGCGCTGCAGGGTCAGGAACCGCGGCACGGCGGACCGCGGCAGCTGGGCCCGCGCGTCGACGGAGCTCGCGCCCGGCGCGGCCGCCGCCAGCGACGGCGCCACCGCCTCGGCCAGCACCGTCAGCGCCTCGTTGCCGGCCGCGGCGTCGTCGGCCTCGGAGGCGTCGGCGCGGGTGGCCTCGTCGAGCGCCGTCATCAGGTGCTCGCGCAGCAGCGACGCCGCGTGCTCGAGGAACGTCGCGTAGAGGCCGACCGGCAGGTGCAGCAGGCGCACCTCGACGCTCGGCTCCGGCTGTGGCGCCGCCTGCTCGGCGCGCTCGGGCTGCGGCTGCCCGAGCGCGAACCACACGACCTTGCCGCCGGAGTCGGTGCGCCGGGCACCGTGCTGCACGGAGAGCGCCTGCAGCAGCTCGAGACCGCGGCCGGTCGTCGCGTCGGTGGTGAAGCTGCGCTGCACGGGCAGGTGGGGGCTGTGGTCGGCGACCTCGACCACGACGCCCCGTCGGTTGACGGTGACCGTGATCCCGACCGACGAGCGGGCGTGCACGACGGCGTTGGTCACCAGCTCGCTGACCAGCAGGGCCGCGGTGTCGACGACGTCCTCGGCCTGGCCGGCGCGGCGCAGCGTGTCCTCGACGGCGTGCCGGGCCCGGCGCACGCTCGCAGGCTCGGGCGCCAGGCCGACCTCGCGGTGCACGAGATCGGGCGCTCCGCCGGACGCCGGTCCTTCCACCACGGGCTCCGCCTACCCCGCTCCGGCGGGTGCCACCCCTGCTGCAGCCGGCCCGTGCGTGCCCGGCAGGCACCACCGCCCGTCGGGCAGCTCGCTCGCCAGCCCGTCGGCGGCCAGGGCGGCGAGCGCGCGCTCGCGCTGCTCGGGCAGGTGCCAGGCCTCGTCGAGCAGGTCGCGCGGCACCGGCTCCGACGCCGTGCGCAGCACCGCCATCAGCCGCCCGCGCACCTGGCGGTCGGTGCCGGCGAACGCCTGCGGCCGCCGCGCCTGCGTCTGGGCAGCGGGGTAGCCGGCGGCCCGCCACCGGCAGGCGTCGGCGACCGGGCACTCGGAGCACCGCGGTGCCCGGGCGGTGCAGACCAGCGCACCGAGCTCCATCGTGGCGACCGCCCAGCGGGCGGCCTCGCCCGGGTCGTCGGGCAAGAGCGCCTCGGCGCGCGCGTACTCCGCCGCGGTGGCGCTCGGGCCGGCGTTCTCGACGCCGTCGCCCACCCGCGCGAGCACCCGGCGCACGTTGGTGTCGAGCACGGCGTGGCGCCGTCCGTGGGCGAACGAGAGCACCGCGGCCGCGGTGTAGGCGCCGACGCCCGGCAGCGTACGCAGTGCCGCCAGCTCGTCGGGCAGCTCGCCGCCGTGCTGCTCGGTCACGACCACCGCCGCGGCGTGCAGCCGCAGCGCCCGGCGCGGGTAGCCGAGCCGGCCCCACGCGCGCACGGCCTCGCCGGGCGCCTCGGCGGCGAGCGCCGCCGCAGTCGGCCAGCGCGCCGTCCACTCCAGCCACACGGGCAGCACCCGCGCGACCGGCGTCTGCTGCAGCATGACCTCGCTGACCAGCACGTCCCAGGCGCTCACGCCCGGCTGGCGCCACGGCAGGTCGCGGGCGTGCGCGGCGTACCAGTCGAGCAGCGGCGCGTGCAGGGGTGAGACAGGCATGGCGCGTCGGATCGTACGGCGTGGGAGCGCACCGCGCCCGCGCGCGAGCCCTAGCCTCCGCTCGTGGTCCTGCAACCGGTCGGCCCCGAGCCGCCGAACGTCTACTGGCGGCGCCGCGCGCTGGTGGTCGCAGGCGTGCTGGTCGTGCTCGTCGTGCTGCTGAAGGCGTGCACCGGCGCAGGCGGCGGGAAGGACGCGTCGGCGGACCCGACGGCGGACTCCTCGACGCCGGCGGCCTCCACCGGCTCCGCGCTCGGCGGCGGGCTCGACGACCCGTCGGCCGCGCCCAGCAGCGGCGCCGACGCCTCCGCGGCGGCGGACCCGTCGGGCGGCCCGTCCACCGCGCCGAGCAGCACGCCCGGCGCCACGCCCGCGGCCACGCCGGCGCCCGGCGGCACCTGCTCCGACCGCCAGCTCCGCGTCGTGGTCGGCACCGACGCCAGCGCCTACCGCGCGGGCGCCACCCCTCGGCTCTCGTTCACCGTCACCAACAACTCTTCGACCCCGTGCACGCGCGACGTCGGCACCGCCGCGCTCTCGCTCGAGGTCCGCTCGGGTCCCGACCGCATCTGGAACTCCGACGACTGCACCTCGAAGGGCAGCTCGTCGGTGCGCACCCTGGCCGCCGGCACGACGTTCACGCCGCGCTCGGTGACCTGGTCGGGCAAGCGCTCCGGGCCGGGCAAGTGCGGGCCGGGCCGGGCGCGCGCCAAGGCCGGCACCTACACGGTGACCGCCCGCGTGGGGACGCTCACCAGCGCGCCCAAGCGCTTCGTCCTCCGCTGACGAGGGGCGCAGGAGCGCCGCGTACGCTGCCTGCTCCAGCAGTCGTGACAGGAGGAGTCGGCGTGGGGCAGTGGGTCACGTTCCTCGTCGGCCAGCGCGTGATGACGGTGCGCGACGACGAGGTCGACGGCATCGTCCGCGACGCCGAGGTCGCCCCGCTGTCCGGGCTCCGGGCGCCCATCACCGCGGGCATGCAGCACGAGGGCCAACGGCTCCCGCTGGTCGACCTGCGCGAGCACGAGGCCCGCGCCGACGTGCTGGTGATGCCCGGGGGCGAGGTCGGCGTGGTCGTGGACGGCGTGTTCGCGGTCGTCGACGACGAGGCGCTCGAGCTCGACGAGACGCTGCCCGACGAGCCGATGCCGGTCTACGTGCAGGCGGTGCTGCGCCGCTCGGGCGGGGCCGCCGGGCGGGTGTTCTACGTCGACCTGCCGGCGCTGTCGGGGCTCGCACCCCCGAGCTGACCGAGCGCGGGCGCCCGACCGTCAGACGTAGCGCTCGAGGATCGAGGACTCGGCCAGGCGGGAGAGGCCCTCGCGCACCGTGCGGGCGCGCGACTCGCCCACGCCCTCGACGGCCTGCAGGTCGTCGATGTTGGCGGCGAGCAGCTTCTGCAGGCTGGCGAAGTGCTCGACCAGCCGGTCGACCACCGTGGCCGGCAGGCGGGGGACCTTGGCGAGCAGGCGGTAGCCCCGCGGGCTGACCGCGGCGTCGAGCCCGTCGCCGGCGGTGCCGAAGCCGATGGCCCGGGCGATGGCCGCCAGGTCGAGCAGGCCGGCGGCGTCGAGGCCGTCGAGCTCGGTGAGCACGTCCTCGACGGTGCGCGCCCGGCGCCCCGACGGGAGGTAGTCGCGGGCGACGAGCTCGCGGTCGGCGTCGACGCCGGCCACCAGCTCCTCGAGCTGGAGCGAGAGCAGGCGCCCGTCGGTGCCGAGCTCGACGACGTAGCCCTCGATCTCGTGGGCGATCTTGCGGACCATCTCGAGGCGCTGCACGACCGTGCTGACGTCGCGGGCGGTGACGAGGTCCTCGATCTCGAGCGCCGACAGCGTGCCGGAGACCTCGTCGAGGCGCAGCTTGTAGCGCTCGAGGGTCGCGAGCGCCTGGTTGGCCCGGCTCAGGATCTGGGTGGAGTCCTCGAGCACGTAGCGCCGGCCGGCGGCGTAGAGCGCCACCATCGACATCGACTGGCTCACCGAGACGACCGGCACGCCGAGCTGGCGGGCCACCCGCTCGGCTGTGCGGTGCCGGGTGCCGGACTCCTCGGTCGGGATCGAGGGGTCGGGCACGAGCTGCACGGCGGCGCGCAGGATCTTGGTGACCTCGGCGTCGCAGACGACGGCGCCGTCCATCTTGGACAGCTCGCGCAGGCGGGTGGAGGAGAACTCGACGTCGAGCTGGAAGCCGCCGGTGCACAGCGCCTCGACGTTGCGGTCGTAGCCGAGCACGACCAGGGCTCCGGTGCGCCCGCGCAGGATGCGCTCGAGGCCTTCGCGCAGCTGGGTGCCGGGTGCGAGCAGCGCGAGGATGGAGCGCAGGGGGTCGTCCGTCGTCTGCCGGTCGCTCGCTGCCACTGGTCTCCTCGCTGGGTCACCCGTCGCCGGCTGGGATCAGCGACAGTCTAGCCGGGGTGGTCGCGATGCCCGCCGCGAGCGCGCTCTTGGCCTTCTCGCCGATGCCGAGCACGTGCTGGACCGCGACCATGAGGTTGCCGCACGGGTAGGTCTTCATGCCCGGGGGCGCGACGAAGGACCCCGGCGGCACGAGCGCGACCGTGGCGCCCAGCCGGGCCGCCTCGGCGAGCCGGCGCTCGATGCCGGCGACGTGCCGGATCTCGCCGGCCAGCCCGATCTCGCCGAAGGCGACGAGCGTCTGCGGCAGGGGCGCGTCGTGCTGGGCGCTGACGACCGCGATGGCGACGGCGAGGTCGGAGGAGGGCTCGGCGAGGCGTACGCCGCCCACCGTCGCGACGTAGACGTCCTGGTCGTGCAGCCGCACGCCCACCCGGCGCTCGAGCACGGCGAGGATCATCGCGACCCGCGCGCCCTCGAGCCCGCTGGTGGTGCGCCGCGGGCTGGGCAGCTTGGACGGGGCGACCAGCGCCTGCACCTCGGCCAGCAGCGGGCGACGCCCCTCGAGCGCGACGGTCGTGCAGGTGCCGGGCACGTCGCCCTCGTGGCGCGAGACGAACAGCCGGCTGGGGTCTGCCAGCTCGGTGGTGCCGCTCTCGCCGAGCTCGAAGCAGCCGACCTCGTCGGTGGGGCCGTAGCGGTTCTTGACCGAACGGACCAGCCTCAGCGGGTGGGAGCGCTCGCCCTCGACCTGCAGCACGACGTCGACGAGGTGCTCCAGCGTGCGCGGGCCCGCGATGCTGCCGTCCTTGGTGACGTGGCCGACGAGCACGGTGGCGATGCCGCGCTCCTTGGCCACCCGGATGACCGCCGTCGCGACCTCGCGGACCTGGGAGACGCCGCCGGCGGAGCCGTCGACCTCGGCCGAGGCGATCGTCTGCACCGAGTCGACGACCAGCAGCGCCGGCGAGACGGCGTCGACGTGGCCCAGCAGCGCGCCGAGGTCGGTCTCGGCGGCGAGCAGCAGGTGGGGGTCGAGCGCGTCGACGCGCTCGGCGCGCAGCCGCACCTGGCCGGCCGACTCCTCCCCGCTGACGTAGAGCGTCGGGCGGTCGGGCGCCGCGCAGCGGGCCGCGACCTCGAGCAGCAGCGTCGACTTGCCCACCCCCGGCTCGCCGGCGAGCAGCACGACGGCCCCGGGCACGAGGCCGCCGCCGAGCACCCGGTCGAGCTCGCCGATGCCGGTGGGCCGGGCGCGCGTCGTCTCGACCTCGACCTCGGCGATCGGGCGGGCCGGTGCGGAGACGGGCCCGGCCGAGGTGTTGCCTGCAGCCTTCGGGCCGGTCTCCTGCACGGTGCCCCACGCCGAGCACTCGCCGCAGCGGCCGACCCACTTGCCCGTCGTCCAGCCGCACTCGGAGCAGGCGTAGGCCGGCCGGTCCTTCGTCCTCGCCGCAGCCTTGGTCGCCATGCCGCCGACCCTAGGCGCTCCCACCGACAGGGTGGTCCGCGACGGGCGCGCTGTGGACGACGGGCCGAGCGTCGGCGGGCTCGAACCCGACGGCGAGCACCGCGGGCAGCGTGCCGCGCAGCAGGTGCTCGAGGACGAGCCGCTCGTGCGGCACGACCGGCTCCGGCAGCGCGTCGAGCGCGTACCACCGGAGGTCGGCCGCCCGGTCGGCCTCCTGCAGCGCCGGCTCGCCGGCCCACTCGCGCGCCTCGAAGAAGAAGTCGGCGCGCTCGTCGACGGCCAGGCCGGTGCCGCCCGAGCGGTGCATGCCGCACAGCGGGCGCAGCGAGTCGGGCGACAGCTCGACGCCGAGCTCCTCGCGCGCCTCGCGCACCGCCGCCTGCACGACCGACTCGCCGGCCTCGACGTGCCCGGCCGCGCCGCACGCCCAGTGCCCGTCGAGGTAGCCCGTGCCCTGGCGCAGCTGCAGCAGCACCTCACCGGGCCCGTCGCCGCGACGCAGCACGACGTACGCCGCCGGCACCAGCGCGTAGGCCGCGCCCTCCGGCCGGTCGGCGCAGGTGGCGGAGTCCGCGCTCACGAGCGGGCGCCGAGCAGCGCGTCGACGCGCTCGCGCGCCCAGTCGGGCGGCGCGGCGGCCTCGGTGAAGATCGCGCGGTAGTAGAGGGGCGCGAGCAGCGAGTCGACGGCGGCCTCGAGGCCGGGTGCGGAGCCACCCCGGCCCTGCTCGCGCTCGAGCATCGCGGCGAGCTGGGCGTGCCGGTCGGCGACGCAGGCGCACCCACCCTGCGTGCCGGCGGCGACGGCTGCGCGCATCACCGCGAGCGCGTCGGGGTCGGCGAGGTCGGTCGCGACGTCGGACACCCACGTCTCGAGGTCGCCGCGCAGCGTGCCGGTGTCAGGGGTGACGAGGTCGCCGCTGAACCGGCTGGCCGCGACCGCGGCGAGCAGGTCGCCCAGCGTGGGCCAGCGCCGGTAGACGGTGGTGGGGTGCACGCCGGCCCGGGCGGCGATGAGGGGGACGCTGAGCGCGTCGGGCGGCAGCTCGGCCAGCAGCTCCTCCACCGCGCGGTGCACCGCTGCCCGCACGCGCGCGGACCGGCCGCCCGGGCGGGCAGTGCCGGGGACTTCTTCGAGGGTCTGCGCTGTTGGCATGCTCGTCACTTCTCCACTATCGCACTGATCGCTGCGTCTGCTAGCGTCGGCCTTAACGCATCGATCTTTGCGCGAAGGAGCTGCACCTCGTGTCCACCGCCACCACGCCGGCCCGCACCGACCTCGGCACCCGAGAGCCGCTGCGGCGCACGCGGCTCGCGCACCCCGCCGCCTTCGTCGCCGTCGCCGCGACCCTGGTCCTCTTCATGGCCGCCTCGAGCGCACCCTCGCCGCTCTACGTCGTCTACCAGCACGACTGGGGCTTCTCCGCCACGACGCTGACCGTGGTCTTCGCCGTCTACGTCGCCGGCCTGCTGGGCTCGCTGCTCGTCGTCGGCGCCCTGTCCGACCACGTGGGCCGCCGTCCGGTGCTGCTCGCCGCCGTCGCGCTCGAGGCAGTGGCGCTCGGGCTCTTCCTCGGCGCCGGCAACGTCACCGTGCTCGCCGTCGCCCGCGTCGCCCAGGGCATCGCGACCGGCGCGGCCATGACCACGCTGGGCGCCGCGCTCGCCGACCTCAACCCGGCGCACGCCCCGACGCGCGCCGGCGTGGTCAACGGCGCTGCACCGCTGGCCGGGCTCGCCCTCGGCTCGCTCGGCTGCGGAGCCCTGGTGCAGTACGCGCCGGCGCCGACGCACCTGGTCTACGCGGTGCTGCTGGCCGGCGTCGCCGCCGCCGCGGTCGCTGCCTGGCTGCTGCCGGAGACCTCGACGCTGCGCCCGGGCGCCCGTGCCTCGCTGCGCCCCCGGGTGGCCGTGCCGCCGCGCCTGCGGCTCGAGGTGCTGGGCCTCGTGCCGGTCCTCGTGGCGAGCTGGGCCCTCGGCGGCCTCTACCTCTCGCTCGGCCCGTCGGTCGCGGTCGCGGAGTTCGGCCTCAGCAGCCACCTCGTCGGCGGTCTGGTCGTGACGCTGCTGTGCGGCGTCGGCGCGGTGGCGACCGTGACCCTGCGCGGCCTGTCGCTCGGCCGCATCCTCACCATCGCCTCCGGCCTGCTCCTGGTCGGCATGCTCGTCACGCTGGGCGGCTTCGAGGCGAGCTCCGACGTGGTCGCAGCGGTCGGCACCGTCGTCGCCGGTGTCGGCTTCGGCGCCGCTGCGCTGGGCGGCTTCGGCACCCTCGCCCGCATCGCCGCTCCCGAGGAGCGCGGCGAGCTGTTCGCCGCCGCGTTCGTCATCTCCTACGTCGCCTTCAGCGTGCCGGCCGTCGCTGCGGGCTTCGCCACGACCTCGTTCGGGCTGCACCCGACGGTCGTCGTCTACGGCGCGTTCGTCGCGGTGCTGGCGCTCTCGGCGCTGGTGGTGCAGGGGGTCCGCGCCCGGCGCTGAGCCGGCGCCCGGCAGACTTGCCGGCGTGGCAGCACCCGAGGGACCCGCGTCCGGACCGCACGGCGAGCTGGACGCGGGGGAGGCGGTGCGGCGCGCGGTGGTCGAGCTGGCCGCCATCGCCCAGACCGGGCTCCACTACAACCGCGACGTCTTCGACCGGGCCCGCTACGCGCAGGTGGCCGACGTCGCCGAGGCGCTGCGCGCGCTCGTGACCCCCGGACCGATGGAGGAGCTCGCACCACTGGTCGACCCCGACGGCGGCCACGCCACTCCCAAGGTCGATGTGCGCGGCGTGGTCTTCGACGACCGGGACCGCGTGCTCCTCGTGCGTGAGCGCTCCGACGGTCTCTGGACCCCGCCCGGCGGCTGGTGCGACCCGCTCGAGCCGCCCACGCGCTCCGCGCTGCGCGAGATCTCCGAGGAGGCCGGCGTCGAAGCCCGCGCCCTGCGGCTCGCTGCCCTGCTCGACCGCGACACCCGCGGCCACGAACCGCGCATGCCGGTCACCGTCTACAAGCTGTTCTTCGTGTGCGAGGTGCTCGACCGCGGCACCGGCACGCGCGACGCCAAGGAGATCCTCGACGTCGGGTGGTTCGCGATGGACCAGCTGCCGCCGCTCTCGCTGGCGCGGGTGTCGCGCGAGGAGCTCGAGATCTGCCACCGCTCGTGGCTCGACCCCTCGCTGCCCACGGTCGTGGACTAGCGGACCGTCGCGTCGGCGGGGTGCGGCGCCACCATCACCAGCGGCGAGGCGAGCCGCGCCTCGCAGTGGCGCACCAGCTCGGCGTACGCCGCGGCGCCCATCAGCTCGCGCAGCTCCGGGGCGTAGGACACGTAGACCGGCTCCCGCCCGACGTGCGCCTCGGTGTTGCCGGTGCAATACCAGTCGAGGTCGTGGCCGCCGGGGCCCCACCCGCGGCGGTCGTACTCGCCGATCGAGGTGATGAGCACCTCGGTGCCGTCGGGGCGCTCGACCCGCTCGTAGGTGCGCCGCACGGGCAGCTGCCAGCACACGTCCGGCTTGGTCTCGAGCGGCTCCATGCCGCGCTCGAGCGCGAGGCTGTGGAGCGCGCAGCCGTAGCCGCCCTCGAAGCCCGGCCGGTTGAGGAAGACGCACGCGCCGTCGACGACCCGGGTCTTGCGGGCGCCTTCGTCGTCGACCTCGACCCAGTGGGCGCGGCCCTTGCCGTGCAGCTGCCAGGTCGCCGGCGTCAGCTGCTTGACGAACCCCGCGACGCGCTTCTCGTCGGCCTTGTCGGCGAAGTGGGCGCCCAGCGTGCAGCACCCGTCGAGCGGCCGGTCGCGGTAGATGCCCGCGCAGCCCGAGCCGAAGATGCACGTCCAGCTCGAGGTCAGCCACGTCAGGTCGCAGCGGAACACCTGCTCCGCATCGTCCGGGTCGGCGAACTCGACCCACGCGCGGGGGAAATCCAGGGAGACCTCGGGCACGCGCACACCCTAGCCGCGCCGGTCGCGGGCACCGTGGTCAGCGCTCGTCGGGGCGGCGCCACTGCGTACCCTCCTGTGCGTGCGCCTCGGAGTCCTCGATGTCGGGTCCAACACCGTCCACCTGCTGGTGGTGGACGCGCACCCCGGTGCCCGGCCGCTGCCGGCGTTCTCGCACCGGATGCCCCTGCGGCTGGCCGAGCAGCTCGACGCCGACGGGCGCATCAACGCCGGTGGCTCCGACGCGCTGCTGAGCTTCGTGCAGGACTCGTGCCGGATGGCCGACGACCAGGGCGTCTCGGAGGTGCTCGCGTTCGCCACCTCGGCGATCCGCGAGGCGCCGAACGGCGAGGACGTGCTGGCCCGCGTGCACGCCGAGACCGGTGTGCGTCTGCAGGTGCTGCCCGGAGGTGACGAGGCGCGGCTGACGTTCCTGGCCGTACGCCGGTGGTTCGGGTGGTCTGCCGGCCGGCTCCTCGTCCTCGACATCGGCGGCGGCAGCCTCGAGGTCGCGGCGGGCATGGACGAGGACCCGTCAACTGCCTTCAGCGTGCCGCTCGGTGCCGGGCGGCTGACGCGCGACTGGCTGCACGGCGACCCGCCGTCGAGCTCCGACGTGAAGGCGCTGCGCAAGCACATCCGCGCGGAGCTCGGCCGCGAGGTGCGCGACGTGCTGCTCGCGGGAGCACCGGACCGGGCGGTGGGCTCGTCGAAGACGTTCCGGTCGCTGGCGCGGATCACGGGCGCCGCGCCGTACGCCGACGGTCCCTACGTCCGCCGCGTCCTGCGCCGCGACGACCTCGCCGACTGGGCGGAGCGGCTGCCGGGCATGCCGCTGCGCAAGCGCCTGGCGCTGCCCGGGGTCAGCGAGGACCGTGCACCCCAGCTGGCCGCCGGGGCTCTCGTCGCCCACGCGGCGATGGACCTGCTCGGCGTCGAGGAGCTCGAGATCTCGCCCTGGGCGCTGCGCGAGGGCATCATCCTGCGCCGGCTCGACGCGCTGCAGCAGTGAGCCCGCCCGGCTCCGGCACGCCTCGCAGGAGACCGGGGCGCCCGGCGGGCGGCTCCGACGCCTACGAGCGCATCGTCACCGCCGCGCGCGAGGTCTTCGGCGCCGAGGGCTACGACCGGGCGAGCCTGCGCGCGATCGCCCGAGCCGCCGGTGTGGACCCCTCGCTGGTGCACCACTACTTCGCGGGCAAGGAGGAGGTCTTCGTCGCGGCGATGGACCTGCCCTTCGACCCCCGCCAGGCGCTGCCCGCAGTGGTCGACGGGCCGTGGGAGTCGGTGGGGGAGCGGCTGGTGCGCTTCTTCCTGGGCGTCTGGGCCGACCCGGCCGGCCGCGGTCCCTTCGTCGCGCTGCTGTCGGCCGCCACCGGCAGCGCCACGGGCGCCGAGCTGCTCCGCGGCTTCGTCGGGGAGGTGCTGCTGCCTCTCGTGGTCCCGCGGGTCGACGGCCCGGACGCCGAGCTGCGCGTGCAGGCGGCGGCCGCGCAGCTGGTGGGGCTCGGGCTGCTGCGGCACGTGGTGGCGGTGGAGCCGCTGGCCGGCGCGACCGACGAGGACGTGGTGGCCCTGGTGGCCCCGACCGTGCAGCGCTACCTGGGGCCGCAGGTCCCTTGACAGACCCGCACCGCGGGTCAATATTCATCACATGGTGAATAACGCGGTGGAGGTGCGCGACCTCGTGGTCCGGCGCGGTGGGCGGCCGGTGCTGCCGGGCGTCAGCTGCTCGGTCCGCACGGGCTCCATCACCGGACTGCTGGGCCCCAGCGGCTGCGGGAAGTCGACCCTGATGCGCGCCGTGGTCGGTGCGCAGGTCGTCGAGTCCGGCTCCGTGCGCGTCCTCGGCGCGCCGGCCGGCTCTCCCGAGCTGCGCAGCCGCGTCGGCTACGTCACCCAGGCGCCGAGCGTCTACGCCGACCTGACGGTGCGCGAGGGCCTCGACTACTTCGCCGTGCTGCTCGGAGCCCCGCCCGGCCAGGTGCGGGACGTGGTCGAGGCGGTCGGCCTCTCGCGGCACGCCGGCACCCTCGTACGCCGCCTGTCCGGGGGCGAGCGCGCGCGGGTCTCGCTGGCGGCGGCACTGCTCGGCCGCCCCGAGCTGCTGGTGCTCGACGAGCCGACCGTGGGCCTCGACCCGGTGCTGCGCCGCGACCTGTGGCAGCTGTTCGGCGAACTGGCACGCGGTGGTTGCACGCTGCTGGTCTCGAGCCACGTCATGGACGAGGCCGAGCGCTGCGAGCGGCTGCTCCTCATGCGGGACGGGCGCTTCCTCGCCGACGCCAGCGCGGCCGAGCTGCTCACCACCACCTCGACCGACGACGTCGAGTCCGCGTTCCTCGCCCTCGTCGAGCGTCAGGGAGGTGCGCTGGTATGAGCGTCCTCCGGACCTCCGCCACGGCGCTGCGGGTGCTGCGGCAGCTCCGGCGCGACCCGCGTACGGTCGCCCTCCTCCTGCTCGTCCCGTGCGTGCTGCTGTGGCTGCTGTCCGCGGTCTTCTCGTCGCAGTCGGCCGTCTTCGACCGCGTCGGGCCGGCCCTGCTCGGGATCTTCCCGTTCGTCAGCATGTTCCTCGTGACGAGCGTGGCCACGCTGCGCGAGCGGACGTCGGGCACCTTCGAGCGGCTCATGACGATGCCCATCTCGAAGCTCGACCTGATCGCAGGATATGCACTGGGCTTCGCCGTCGTCGCCGTGCTCCAGGGCGTCATCGCGACGGTCGTGTCGCTGCAGCTCCTAGGACTGGACATCGCTGGACCGGTCTGGTCTCTCCTGGTCGTCGCGGTGCTCGACGCCTTGCTGGGCGTCGCGCTGGGCCTGCTCGTCAGCGCCTTCGCGGCGACCGAGTTCCAGGCGGTGCAGTTCCTGCCCGCCGTCGTGCTGCCGCAGGTGCTGCTGTGCGGGCTGATCGCGCCGCGCGAGCAGATGGCGCGCGGGCTGGAGCTGCTCAGCGACGTGCTGCCGCTCACCTACGCCGCGGATGCGATGGGGGAGCTGTCCACCAGCACGGGCTTCGGCGGCACGGCGGCCCGCGACTGCCTCGTGGTGGTGGGCTCCACCGTCCTCGCGCTCGCCCTCGGCGCGGCGACGCTGCGCCGGCGCACCCCCTGACCCACGACGTCGTGGTCCCTGGTCGCCGCCCCAGGGCCATGGGGCACCACGACGTCGTGGGGCTGGCTACGCTCCCGCCATGACCTCGATCGCGGTGCTGGGCGCAGGGACGATGGGCGAGGCGATCCTCGCCGGCCTCCTCCGGAGCGGGACGCCCGCGAGCGACGTCGTCGTGACCACCCGCCGCGAGGAGCGGTCGGCCGAGCTGCTGGCGCGCCACGGCGTACGCACCGTGAGCACCGAGGAGGCGGCGGGCGCCGACGTCGTCGTGCTGGGCGTGAAGCCGGTCGACATGGCCGGGCTCGTCGAGGAGCTGGCGCACGCGGTCACGCCGCAGTCGCTGCTGGTCTCCATCGCGGCAGGGCTGCCGACCCGGTTCTACGAGGAGCGGCTGCACCGGCCGGTGCCCGTCGTGCGGGTCATGCCCAACACGCCCATCAGCGTGGGTGAGGCGATGAACGTCCTGACCGCCGGGCAGTACGCCGGCGAGCAGCACCTGGCCACGGTCGAGGAGCTGCTGGCGCCGGTCGGGCGCTCGGTGCGGGTCAAGGAGACGCTCTTCGACGCGGCGACGGCGCTCGCCGGGAGCGGGCCGGCCTACCACTTCCTCTACGCCGAGGCGATGGTCGACGCGGGCGTGCTGCTCGGGCTGCCGCGCGCGATGGCGCGCGAGCTGGTGGCGCAGACGGCGTACGGTGCGGCCGCCATGCTGCGCGACTCCGGACGCAGCGCCGCCGAGCTCAGGGACCAGGTCACGTCGCCCGGCGGTACGACCATCGCGGCACTGCGCCAGCTCGAGGCCCACGGTCTGCGGGCCGCCGTCTTCGACGCTCTCGAGGCGGCCCGCGACCGCAGCCGCGAGATGGGTGCCGGCTGAGGGCTACGCCTCGCCCATCACCAGGCCCTCGATGTCGTGCTTCTGCGTGATGGGCGTGAGCGTGTCCACGACGCGCGCCGTCAGGTGCTGGCGCACCTCCTCGGGCAGGCCGGCCCAGTAGCCCTTGGTCACGGCGGTGTCGTGCAGGGCGTCGTGGCCGGCGCCGGGGGCGTCGACGCCGACGACCAGGACCGGGCGGCTCTTCTCGGACTGGTTGGCCGTGCCGCGGTGGATCGTCAGCGCCGAACGGGCCGAGATGTCGCCGCGCTGGGGGTACTTGCGCTGGGCGAGCGACTCGAAGCGGCTCCACTCCTCGCGGTCGGGGAACATCTGGTGCTTCCAGTCGAGGCCCGACTCGTACTGCGTGCCGGGGGCGATCTCGAACGGGCCCATGTCCTCGGCGGTGTCGACCGCAGTGAGGTTGAAGGCGAGCGAGGTGAGGCGGTGGTCGCGGTAGGTCTCGACCGGCGCCGGGAAGTCGCGGTGCCACGGCTGGTTCATGGCGCCGGCGAACGGGATGTCGAAGCCGAGCTCGACGACGGTCCAGTCGGGGCCGAGGATGCTCTCGCTGACCGCGCGGAACCACGGGTGCATCACGATGTCGACGAAGCCGCGCAGCTGCTCGGGGTGGATCTCGACGTAGTAGCGGTTCGGGCCGCGGCCGACGGCGCCGTGCTCGCGGGCCGAGGCCTCCTCGAACGCGGCGAGGATGTCCTCGCGCATCGCGTCGGCCCACTCGACGCTGAACGCGCCCTTGCACGCGGTGATGCCGTCGCGGGTGATCGCGGTGGTGATGGCCTCGCGGTCGATGGTCTCGAGCGTCATCGTGTCCCTCTCCGTCGTGGTGTACCTCTGTTGTACATCGATGTACCTCTCGGCCGCAACCCCCTCGCCCTGACGATGATCATGGGGTTCTCAGGAGGCACGTCCGCGTGTCGTGCGGACGAGCCCATGATCATCGCGGGTGCGGGTAGGGCGAGGTGCGCGTGAGCGAGGTCGCACTGCGCGGGCGGGCGGGGCACGCCGCGCCGACGTAGCCTGTGGACATGTCCCGCGGGAAGCGCCGGGCCGCCGTGCTCGCGGTCCCGTTGGCGGCCGTCGTCCTCGTCGGTGCCGCCGCGTGGGCCGTGACCTCCGGCGGTGACGAGACCTCGCCGACGCTCGCCACGGTCGGACGTGCCACGGTGCGCGAGGTCGTCGAGGCGCCCGGCCAGGTCGTCGCCCGGGCCGCCGTGACGGTGACCAGCCCTGCGCAGGGCACGGTCGCCGAGCTGCGCGTCGCCGACGGCGCCCGCGTCGAGCAGGGCCAGGTGCTGCTCCGCATCGACTCGCCGACGGCCCGCGCCCGGCTCGAGCAGGCCCGCCAGGCCGACGCCCAGCTGGCCCGCTCGACCCCCGGCGCCGTGGACCTGCGCGCGCCCGCGTCGGTGCAGCGCCAGGCCGCAGCGACGGCCAAGGCTGCGGCCGACGGGTTCGCGAGCGCGCGGGCCGCGGCCGAGGCGATCCCCGACCCGGCCGCCCGGGCACAGGCGCTGGCGACCGTCACCTCGGCCGAGTCGCAGTTCGCCGTCGCCCAGCAGGCGGCGCAGGACTCGCTCGACCGCCTCAACGCCGGTGCGAGCAGCCTGACCTCCGCGGCCGCCGCACTCGTCGACGCCCAGCGCCTGCAGACGAGAGCCGCGATCGCCGTCGCCCAGTCGACCGTTGACAGCCTGGTCGTCCGCGCGCCCGTCGCGGGCGTCGTCACCTTCGGCGCGGCCGGTGCCGGATCCGGCACGAGCGGCCTCGACGACGCGCTGAGCGCGCTGCCCTCCGGGCTGGCCGGCCAGGCGAGCGACCTGCTCGGCAGCGCCGCCGGCGCGGTGGCGGGCGGGTCCTCCGGCGGCGCCGGCACGCCCGTGATCGCCGAGGGACTGCCGGTCAGCAGCGGTGCGTCCCTGCTGACCGTGACCGACGACTCCGACGTGAGCCTGAGCGCCGAGGTCGACGAGACCGACATCCTGCTCGTGCAGCGCGGCACCCGCGCGGGCGTGGAGCTGGACGCGGTGCCGGGCACGACGTACCAGGCCTCCGTGACCTCCGTGGAGGCGAACCCCGCCTCCAGCGCGGCGGGCAGCGTCTCCTACCGCGTACGCCTGCGGCTGGGTGACGCCGTCACGCCCGACGGCTCCGACGCGCCGACGCCGCGCCCCGGCATGAGCGCCGTCGTCGACCTGCGCGTGCGCACGGCGAAGGACGCGGTGTCGGTGCCCGCGGCCGCCGTCTTCAAGGTCGGCGACCGTGACGCCGTCTGGGTCGCCGAGGGCCACGAGCTGCGCCGGCGCATGGTGTCGCTGGGCGCGCAGGGCGAGGACCTCGTGCAGGTCGTCTCGGGCGTGGAGGCGGGCGAGCGCGTCGTCGTGAGCGGGGCCGACCGCGTGCACGACGGCCAGCACGTGGCATGAGCACGCCCGCGATCGAGGCGGTCGGGATCACGAGGGACTACCCCCTCGAGGGCGTGACGGTGCAGGCGCTGCGCGGGGTGTCGCTGCGCATCGACGAGGGCGAGTACGTCGCCGTGGTCGGCCCCTCCGGCTCGGGCAAGTCGACCCTCATGCACCTGCTCGGCTGCCTCGACCGGCCCACGACCGGCTCGCTCAAGGTGGGCGGCGAGGAGTCCTCGGGGCTCGACGGCACCGCGCTGGCGTCGCTGCGCAACCGCACGATCGGCTTCGTCTTCCAGAGCTTCGCCCTCCTGCCGCGGGTGAGTGCGCTCGACAACGTGGCTCTCCCACTGGTCTACCGAGGTGTGCCCGGGGCCGAGCGCCGGGCGCGGGCGGCCGCCGCCCTCGACCGCGTCGGTCTCGCCGAGCGCCGCAACCACCGGCCCACCCAGCTCTCCGGCGGCGAGCAGCAGCGCGTCGCCATCGCCCGCGCGCTGGTCGGCGAGCCGCGGATCCTGCTGGCCGACGAGCCCACCGGCAACCTCGACACCCGCACCGGTCACGAGGTCATGGCGATCCTGGAGCGGCTCAACGTCGAGTCCGGCGTCGCGGTGGTGCTCGTGACCCACGACCTGGAGGTCGCGGCGCGGGCACGGCGGCAGGTGCACGTACGCGACGGCCTCGTCGAGCGCGACACCGGCGTGCCGGCGTGACCGGGCTCGAGGCCCTGCGCGTCGCCCTCGACGCGCTGCGCGCGAACCGGCTGCGCTCGGCGCTGACGATGGTCGGCGTCGTCGTCGGCGTCAGCGCGGTGGTGCTGCTCGTCGCCATCGGCAGCGGTGCCCGCCAGCAGGTCGAGCAGCAGGTCGAGGGACTGGGGTCGAACCTCCTGCTCGTGGTGCCCGGCAAGTTCCAGTTCGGCGCCGCGCCCTCGGTCAGCAGGCTGCAGCTCTCCGACGTCGACCTGCTCGCGCGGGTGGTCGGCGACAAGCGCGCGGTCGCGGTGACGGTGACCTCGGGGGAGCAGGTGCGCGCCGGTGCCAAGTCGGTGTTCGCGACCGTCAGCGGCACCAACCAGAACGTGCCCTTCGTCTTCAACGAGCCGCTGCGACGCGGGGTCTACCTCTCCGCCACGGACGTGAGCACCCGGCGCCGGGTCGCGGTGCTCGGCTCGGCGGTGGCCGACCAGCTCTTCGCCGACCGCGAGCCGCTCGGGCGCTTCGTGACGATCGGCGGCGTGCGCTTCCGCGTCATCGGCGTGCTCGCCAGCCAGGGCTCGGCCTTCGGCGTGAGCCGCGACGTCGAGGTGCACGTGCCGGTCACCTCGGCGCAGCGGCTCTTCGGTGTGCGCCGCATCGACGCGCTCGCCGTCAAGGCGGCCCGCAGCGACGACGTCGACCGGCTGCAGCCGCAGCTGGTGGCCGCGCTGCAGCAGGAGTACCCCGGCGAGGAGTTCTCCGCGGTCTCGCAGGCCCAGATCCTCGGCACGGTCGGCACGATCCTCAGCCTGCTGACCCTGGTGCTCTCGGCCATCGCGGCGATCTCGCTGGTCGTCGGAGGCGTCGGCGTCTCCAACATCATGCTGGTGAGCGTCCGCGAGCGGACTCGGGAGATCGGCCTGCGCATGGCTCTGGGCGCCCGGCAGCGCGACATCCTGGCCCAGTTCCTCGCCGAGGCCGTGCTGCTCACCACCGTCGGCGGCGTGGTCGGCATCGGAGTCGGGGTAGGCGGCTCGCTGCTCGTCGACTACGTGAGCCCGCTGCCGGCTGTCATCAGCTGGTGGTCGCCGCTGCTCGCGTTCGGCGTCTCGGTCGCGGTCGGCGTCATCTTCGGCGTCGCGCCGGCGCGGCGGGCCGGTCGGCTCGACCCCGTCGTCGCGCTCCGCCAGGAGTAGGCCTCAGACCGGCACGAGCGGCGACCACGGCTCCGGCGGCAGCTCGACCACCACCGGGTCGCCGGGCCGCACCTCGCCGCCCGCGAGCACCACGGACATGACGCCTGCCCGGCGCTCGACGCTCCCGTCGGGGCGGCGCGGCGTCACGACCTCGAGCAGCCCGGTGCGGAAGCGCTCGATCTGCACGCACGGGTTGCGCAGCCCGGTGACCTCGACGACCGCGTCGGCGCCCAGCCGCAGCCGCGTGCCGCGCGGCAGGCCCAGCAGGTCGACCCCGCTCGTCGTGACGTTCTCGCCCAGCTGGCCGGGGCCGACGTCGAAGCCGTCGGCGACGAGCTCCTCGAGCAGCTCGGCGGCGATCAGGTGCACCTGGCGCAGGTTGGGGGCCGTCGGGTCCCGCCGCACGCGGGACAGGTGCTGCACGGTGGCGCCGGCGTGCGAGTCGCCCTCGACGCCGAGCCCCTCGACCAGCCGGACCGCCTCGACGACGAGCTTGCTGAACCGGTGGGACCCGTCGCGGCTGACGGCGGTCACGGCGCTGCTGGTCATGCCCTGATCCTCGCGCACCGCGGCTCAGAGCTCGACGACCGCCGCGACCCCGCCGCGCCGCTCGTCGCCGACGGCGGTCGTGGTGCCGTCGGAGGAGCGGCGCACGGCGTGCACCCCGCCGAAGTAGAGGTCGGGGCGCGCCCAGGTCTGCACCGCGTACGCGTCGGCGAGCCCGCGCGCCACGTCGGCCGCGAGTCCCGGCTCGACCTGCAGCCGCCCGCCGTCCCAGTGCAGGCGCGGTGCCCGCACGGCGTCCTCGAGCCCGGCCCCCCGGTCGAGCAGGCGCGAGAGCACGCAGGTCATCGTGCTGCGGATGCGCTCGCTGCCGCCGGTGCCCAGCGCCGTCACGGACCCGTCGGCGCTCCGCACGACCGTGGGCGCCGTCATCGAGCCGATGCGGGTGCCGGGCTCGAGCGCGTGCAGGCCCTCGGGGTGCAGGTCGAGCTCGCCCATCATGTTGTTGAGCAGCACGCCGGTGCCGGGCACGAAGACGCCGGAGCAGCTGCCGTTGGAGGTCGTCATCGAGGCGGCGGTGCCGTCGGCGTCGACGACGCTGACGTGGGTGGTGCCGCGCAGCGCCTGCGGTCCGGCGCCCGGCTCGCGGGCCGAGATGCGTACGAGTGCGGCCGCCAGCCGGTGCGCCCAGGCGCCCTCGTCGTCGTCGCCGCTGCCCGCGAGCTCGGCGAGGGCGCTCACGACGCGGGAGCCGCCGACCGAGGGCGGCGGGTTGGTCACGACGCCGGCGGCCGGGTGCTCCAGGTGCAGCGGGGCGCGCTCGACCACCGCGTACGCCTCGAGGTCGTCGACCGTGAGCACACCGCCGCCCGCGGCGGCCGCCGCCGCGAACGGCGCGGCCCAGCGCGCGTCGGCCAGGCTGCGGGTGCGGCCCGCGGCCACCTCGGCGAGCAGCGCGGCGTAGGCCTCGTTGTGCAGCCGCTGCCCGCGAGCCAGCAGCTCGCCGCGCGGCGCCACGAGCTCGCGGCCCTCCGCGCTGAGCAGCAGGATCTCGCGCAGCAGAACGAGCAGGCCGGCCTGGATGCCGTCGAGGACGCTGCCCTCGAGCGCGAGCCGGCGGGCGGGCGCGACGACGTCTGCGAGGGGCAGCACTCCCCACCGGGCGTGGGCGGCGAGGTAGCCGTCGAGGCAGCCCGGCACGGCGACCGAGCCCCACCCGGCGTGGAAGACCTGGTCGGCGTCCTCGAAGTGCACGGTCACCGGCGCCATCTCCGGCTCGCGCCGCGCTCCGCGCCCGGGCGCCGCGACGAAGGCGTCGAGCACCACCGGGCGCTCGCCCGGCCGGTCGACGAGCAGGAAGCCGCCGCCGCCGAGCCCGGTGAGCGTGAGCTCGGAGACCGCCGAGGCGAAGCCGGCGGCCACGACCGCGTCGACGGCGGTGCCACCGGCTCGCAGCACCTCGACCGCGGCCCGCGCGGTGTCGGCGTTGCCCGCGGCGACGCCCGCCTGCCTCTTCACGGTCCGCACCGTACGCGGCGCCCGCCGGGGAGCGGCGACCGAGCAGCGGCGCTCAGCCGCGCAGCCGGGCGCTGCGCTCGTGCACGAGGTTGACCGAGAGCAGCAGGTCGCGGTCGGCGAGGACGGCGTCGGGCGTGCCGACGCAGACCGCACGGTGGTCCTCGGAGAACACCACGCACCGGTCGGCGAGCACGTCGAGCGCCTCGAGGTCGTGGGTCGCGAGGACGATGGTCTTGCCGGCCTCGTTGAGCTCGACCAGCAGCTCGGTGAGCCAGTGCTGGGTGCGCGGGTCGAGCGCCGCGGTCGGCTCGTCGAAGAGCAGCACCTCGGGGTTCATCACGAGCACTGAGGCGATGGCGACGCGCTTCTTCTGCCCGCCCGAGAGCTGGAACGGCGCGCGGTCGGCGAGCTCGGCGATGCCGAGCATCTCGAGCACGTCGGCGACCCGGGCGAGCGTCTCGTCGCGGTCGAGCCCCATCTGCAGGCAGCCGAAGGCGACCTCCTCGCGCACCGTGGGCGAGAAGACCTGCGTGTCGGAGTTCTGGAAGACGAAGCCCACCCGCGAGCGGAAGGCCGCGGAGAGCTGCTCGTCCTCGAGGGAGTCCTCGGTGACCTGCTCCCCGAAGGCGTGCAGCGTGCCTGCGGTCGGGAACACCAGGCCGTCGAGCACCCGCAGCAGCGTCGACTTGCCGCAGCCGTTGGCGCCGAGCAGCGCCAGCTTCTCGCCGCGCAGCACGTCGAGGTCGACGCCGTCGAGCGCGGGGAAGCGCTCGAGGTAGGAGAAGCTCAGCCCGCGCCCCACCAGCACCGCGTCGGCGGGGGCGTCAGCAGGCAGCGGCTGCGACCCGTGCAGGCCGGCCGGCACCTCGAGGTGGAGGTGCTCACCGCCCTCGCCGTGCACGTGGTCGGCGTGCGGGCCCGTCGGGTGGCTGTGGTCGTCGTGGCGGTGGCGGTGCCACCGGCTGCTAGCGGCCAACGAGCAGGTCTCCCCCGTAGGTCGCCGCGGCGAGGGCCACGGTGAGGGCGGCAGCCAGCGCGTCGGCCGGCCGGAAGCGCGCCGCCTCGAGGGTCTTGGCGTCGCCGCGGTAGCCGCGCGCGACCATCGCGAGGTGCACCTCCTCGGAGAGGTGGTGCGACTTGCCGAACAGCGCACCGGCCGACGAGGCGAGGAAGCTGCGAGCGGTGGCGCCCGAGCCGAGGGAGCCGACCGTGCGGGCCTTGCGGGCTTCGTACATGTCGGTCACCGTCGCGAGCAGCAGGAAGACGTAGCGGTAGGCCATGCCGATGACCAGCACGAACATCCGCGGCACCCCGACCGCGCGCAGCGCGGCCAGCAGCCGCACCCACGGCGTGGTGAGCGTCAGCAGCACGACCAGCGAGATCGAGGTGGCCACCCGGGCGACCACGAGAGCCGCGGAGGTGAGCCCCTGGCTGGTGAGGCCCTGCGGGTGCCCGTGCCAGCTCCACAGCTCGACCACCACGTGCCCGGAGGTCACCACCGAGAGCGTCGCGGGCAGCACCACGATGCCGGTGAACACCGGCACGAACAGCCACACCCGCTTGACGAAGAAGCCCAGCGGCAGGCGGGAGGCGGCGGCGAGCACGAGGGTGACGGCGTAGGCGGCGAGCAGCACCCCGACGTTGTGCACCAGGCCCACCGCCACGAGCAGCACGAACAGCGAGACCAGCTTGGTGCGCGGGTCGAGGCGCTGGAGCAGGCCGCCGCGGGCCGCGACGTCCTCGCTGAACATCACCTGGCGCAGCAGCTGGGCGCCGCCGGTGAGGGTCTTCTCGACGAAGGAGCCCTTGCGCCGCCGGCCGATGCAGCCGCACGGGCAGAGCCCCACCTCGCCCTGCAGGAGCCAGTCAGGAGTACGCGTCGCGACCGGAGCGGTAGCGCTCACGCCGACGTCCCGACGGGTACGTCTGCGGTGGCGTCGCCGCTGCCGCCGCGGCGGCGGCTGACGGTGCCGACCGCGCTGGCGACGGCGAAGACCAGCAGTGCGACGACGGCGATGCCGACGACGGCCGAGAGCAGGTAGGCCAGCGTCGCGTGCTGGCCGTCGGAGAACCCGTAGCCGCCGAGCAGCGTGTGGGACCAGAAGCCGTTGTACTTCTCCAGGCCGGCCGGCACGGCGTCGATCCCGGCCCTGCCGAGGTCGAGGTCGGCGGGGCTGTCCTCGCCGAAGGCACCGCCTGGGGCGAGCAGCCCGAGCGGGGTCAGGACCACCGCCAGCGCGAGGAACGCGGCGGTCACCCGGCCGGGCGTCAGCACCCGGTGCCGGCGGGGCGAGGGTGCGTCGCCCGCGCTCAGCGGGACACCCGGGTGGCTCGGCACCAGGCGCCGGACGTCGGCGCGCGCGAGGTAGGCCAGGACGCCGCCGGTGAGGATCGCCTCGGCGGCCCCGGCGAAGGTCAGGTGGGGCAGCGCCATCGCGGGGATGGTCTGGGACAGGTGGTAGGGCGAGTAGAGCGGGGCGCCCGAGCTCGTGCGGAACAGGTCGGGCTGGATGCCGAACTCCACGGCCGCGGCCAGGGCGGCGGCGTTGATGCCGGCGTAGCCGCCGGCGGCAGCGGCGACCACGCGGCGGGTCGAGTCGAGCGGAGAGCGGCCGGCGACCAACCGGTAGACGGCGTAGCCGACGAACGGCAGCAGGATCGCCATGTTGACGACGTTGGCGCCGTAGGCGAGCACGCCGCCGTCGCCGAACAGCAGGGCCTGGAAGAGCAGGGCGACCGAGACGGCGATGACCGCAGCCCAGGGCCCGAGCACGATCGCCACCACCACCCCTCCGACCGCGTGGGCGGTCGTGCCGTCGGGGATCGGGATGTTGAACATCATGACGAGGAAGCTCAGCGCCGCGAAGACGGCCAGCAGCGGCACGTTGCGCGTCTTGACCACCTTGGTCACGCGCTGGGAGGCGAGGTACCAGACCGGGGCGGCCACGGCGTACCCGACCGCGCAGGTCTGGGGGCTGAGGTAGCCGTCGGGGATGTGCACTGCGCCTCCTGGGTCGGGGCGGTCGACCGCCTCCAGCACACTCTATCCACCTGCAAAGCGTTTGCAACAAGACGGCGGTCGCGAGAGGCGGACCGAGCGACGTGGAGGGGTTCGGAGCGGGGCCGGGGCCGGACGGGTGGCAGCGAGCCCGGCGACGCCGCCTTAGTCTCGAGCACGTGCGGATCGACGGACGGACCGGTGCAGTCCCGCGCGCGCTGGCGGCTGCCGGTGCCGTGGTGGTGGCTGCTCTCGGCTGGTTGCTCCTGGTCGTCGCGCCCGCGTCCGCGCACGACCACCTGCTCTCGATGACGCCAGCAGCCGGTGCCCGGGTCGGGGAGGTGCCGGCCGAGGTGTCGCTGACCTTCGACGCGGCGGTGGGCTCGCTGGGCTCCTCCATCGCGGTCACCGACCCCTCCGGCACCCGCATCGACGCCCGCGTGCCGGAGGTGACCGACCGGACGATCGGCGTCTCGCTCAGCGTGCCGAGCACGCCGCTGAAGGGCACCTACACCGTCGACTACCGCATCGTGTCCGCCGACGGCCACGTCGTCAGCGACCACGAGGCCTTCGAGGTGACCACAGGTGCAGCCGCGCCGCCCGCGACGGCGGCGCCCGCCGCTGCCGCCGCGAAGACCTCGTCCTTCCTCGGCGTCCACGCCGGCCACGTGGTCCTGGTCGGCGCGGTCGCGGCGCTCGCCCTCGCGTACCTCGGCTTCGACCTCTTGCGCCGGCGCGCGGGCTAGCTCTCCGGAGCGGCGCCCAGCAGCGTCGTCACGGAGGTGGGTCGGCGCGAGCACCCCCGTCGGGCGTGGGGGCGTGGCCGCCGACGCCGCAGTCGCGCGGTGGTGCCAGCACCCCTGCCGGTCGGCATGCCTGTGCGGTGGTCGTGCTCCGGGCCCGCGACAAGAGTGGTCGGCAGGAGTCGGCGAGCACCGCCGGACGGACGAAACGCCTACCGACACAGGAGAGTGGAGCATGAACGCCCAGCCCAACGGCACCCGTGCGAGGTCCGCGGGAGCCACCGTGGCCGCGCTGGCCGTGACGACCTCGGCGGTCCTGAGCATCGCCGCGGCCGCCCCTGGCACCGCACAGGCAGCCGGGTCGTCGCAGGCCGGCGCGGCCTGCGACGTCACGGTCTACACCCCGCCCGAGATCACCTCGCTCGCCCTCTCGCCCGGGCGGGTGGACGTCCGCACGGCGCCGCGCAAGGTCGCCGTCAGCGTCGGCGCCACCGACGACGACGCGGGCGTCAGCTCGGTGCAGGTCGTCCTCGCCTCGCCGAAGGGCCCCGGCGGCAAGCAGTCCTACGCAGCGGCCACCCTCACCCGCTCCGCCGGCACCGCCACGAACGGCACCTTCAGCGGCACGGCGACCGTCTCGCGCTGGGTCGTGCCCGGCGCGTGGACGGTGCAGTCGCTGTTCGCCACCGACGCCCACGGCGCCGTCGAGTTCATGCAGACCGCCGACGTGGTGGCGAAGGGCTGGCCGAGCCGGCTCAGCGTCGTGTCGACGCCCGACGTCGCACCGCCCGCGCTCTCGTCCCTGGTCTTGTCCCCGGCCAAGGCCGACAGCCGGGCCAAGGCCGCGAAGGTCCACGTCACCGCCAAGGCGGCCGACAACCTCTCGGGCGTCTCGTTCGTCGGCGTCAGCATCACCCGCGCCGGCGGCAAGAGCACGCTGCCTGCGCTGCTGCGCCGCACGGGCGGCACTGCCCGCGCCGGTACGTGGACCGGCGACGTGGTCGTCCCGCGCTGGGTCGGCTCCGCCCGCTGGAGCGTCGAGGCCACCGTGATGGACGCAGCGGTCAACCTGCGCGGCTACACCACGAAGGCGATCGCGGCCAAGCGGTGGACCAGCGCCGTCCCGGTCGTGTCGGGCACCGATGCCCTCGCCCCGACGCTGTCCGCGGTGACCCTCGCGCCGACCCGGGTCGACGTGACCGGTGGCGGCGCGAGCATCCGCGCCACCGCGTCGGCCAGGGACGCGCTCTCCGGCGTGGTCTCCGGCCGGGTCACCTGGACCAGCCCGTCGGGCCAGCAGAGCGTGACGGTCGAGCTCTCGCGCACCTCGGGCACGCCGCAGTCGGGCACCTGGGCCGGCAAGGCCGAGGTCAACGCGTGCGCCGAGTCGGGCACGTGGACGCCGAGCGCCGAGGTCACCGACCTCGCCGGCAACGTGCGGGAGTACGCAGCGGCACAGGCCGCCGCCTTCGCCCCCAGCCTGGTCGTCGTCGGCCGCGACGCCCTCGCCGTGCCGGCGCCCGACAGCACGCCCGACACGACGGGCGACCCGACCGCGACGGTCCCCGAGCAGGGCACCGAGCCCGGTGACCCCCAGGGCGGCGGCGACAACGGCTGACACCGCTGGGTAGCAGCCGTTCTGCGTGGCGTGACGGGACCGGGGGCGCACGCGCTCCCGGTCCCGCTATGGTGTGCCGCCGGCCAGGCGTGTGCGGGGCACTCCGACGGCCGTCCCACCATCCACGGCACACCCCCTCTGGAGCAGAGCGATGGCGCTCGAGCAGCAGATGCACGCCCCGTCACCGGCACAGCTGGCGCCCGGCCGGCCCCACAACGGGCTCGGCCTCACCGCCCTCGGCCTCGGGCTGCTGGCGGTGCTCACGTCGGTCTCCGTGCTGGGCGGGCTCTGGTGCGGGGCGGCGGCCCTCGTGCTCGGGGCGATGAGCAGCAACCGCATCGCCGCGGGCGAGGCCACGAACCGGGCGGTCACCCGGGTCGGCGTGCTGCTCGGCCTGCTCGGTGTCGTCCTCTCCGCGGGCGTCCTGCTCGAGCTGCTGCTCCGCGTCGCCCAGCCCTAGGCGCTCGAGCACCCGAGCGGCCCGCCGCGCTGCTCCGAACGGGAGAACAGCGGGCGTACGCCCGGTGACGCGCTCCGCACCGACGCGTACGGTGGGCTGCGTGACGGCGACGGCGCACCGTGCTGACCAGGTCCGCGACCCCCAGCCGGGTCGCGACGACCCGGGCGGCGCGCCCACGACCGAGGTCTCGTGGGACGAGGGGTTCCTCGACTACGACTTCGGCCCGGGCCACCCCATGTCGCCGGTGCGCCTCGACCTCGCCATGCGGCTGGCGCGCGAGCTCGGCGTGCTCGACGGCGTGACGACCACCACCGCACCGCCCGCCGACGACCGGCTGCTCGCGCTCGTGCACGGCGACGACTTCGTGGCCGAGGTGAAGAAGGCGGGCGCTGCGCCGTGGCGCGCCGACGGCAGCCGCGGCGTCGGCAGCGACGACACCCCGGCCTTCGCCGACATGCACGCGGTCAGCACCCGCTACGTCGGCGCGACCGTGCAGGCGGCCGAGCGCCTGTGGCGCGGCGACACCCTCCACGCGGTCAACCTCGCCGGCGGCATGCACCACTCGATGCCCGGTTCGGCGTCCGGCTTCTGCGTCTACAACGACGTCGCCATCGCGATCACCCGGCTGCTCGAGCTGGGGGCCACCCGCGTCGCCTACGTCGACGTCGACGTCCACCACGGCGACGGCGTCGAGACCGCGTTCTACGACGACCCGCGCGTGCTCACCGTCTCGGTGCACGAGAGCGGGGTGTCGCTGTTCCCCGGCACGGGCTTCCCCGGCTCGTCGGGCACCGGCGCGGCCGAGGGCTCGGCCGTCAACGTGGCGCTGCCCGCGGGCACGGGCGACGCCGGGTGGCTGCGCGCGTTCGACGCCGTGGTGCCCCCGCTGCTCGAGGACTTCGCGCCGCAGGTGCTCGTGACCCAGCACGGCGCCGACAGCCACCTCGAGGACCCGCTCGCGCACCTGCGGCTCTCGCTCGACGCGCAGCGCCGGTCCTACGCGATGCTCCACGACCTCGCCCACCGCCACGCCGGCGGGCGCTGGCTCGCCACCGGCGGCGGGGGCTACGAGGTGCTCGACGTCGTGCCGCGCGCCTGGGCCCACCTGCTCGGCATCGCGCTGCACCGCCCGATCGACCCGGCGACCCCGACGCCCGAGGGCTGGCGCCACTACGTCAGCTCGCGCTTCGGCCGCACGCCGGCCCAGCGCATGACCGACGGCGCCGACGCGGGCTTCCGCCCGTGGAGCGAGGGCTACGACCCCGCCGACCCGGTCGACCAGGCCGTGCTCGCCACCCGCACCGCGGTCTTCCCCAGCCGGGGGCTCGACCCGCAGCTGTGAGGACGCGGGCGGCGAGCGGGTGGATCTGCGCTGCCCGCCTTTCACTTCCGCCCCGTTCGCCCCTACTCTTGCGCCAGGCGTCTGGGTGACGTGCGTGCCGGAGGGGAAGCCGGCACCCGCCCGGAGCAGGGAGTCCGGTGCGCGATGGCAGGCAAGGCCGGCGGTGAGAGGCCCCAGGGTGCCTCGCTGGGGGAGATGCGGTTCATGACGGTCGCCGAGGTGGCCGACATCATGCGCGTGTCCAAGATGACGGTCTACCGGCTGGTGCACTCGGGCGAGCTGCCCGCCGTGCGCGTCGGCCGCTCCTTCCGCGTCCCGGAGCAGGCGGTGCACGACTACGTGCGCGGCTCGTTCATGGGCACCGCCTGACCCTGCGCCCGTGCCCCCGCCCGCGGTACGGGTACGCAGGGGTGCCGCGCGCAGGTACGCTTGAGCCCTCGTCCCCGGCCGCTGGCCGGGGCATCACTGCCCGCCTGCTCCACCCGAGCCGGGGCGCAGGTCGATCCGTCCGGTCTGGTTGAGGAGCTCGCGTGGGTTCGGTCATCAAGAAGCGTCGCAAGCGCATGGCGAAGAAGAAGCACCGCAAGCTGCTTCGCAAGACGCGCGTCCAGCGCCGCAACAAGAAGTAGCGACGCCGCGGGCGCGAGCCCGCGAGCTCCTCTCTACGCCTCCTCCGGAGCGGTGGTGCCCTGCGCGCCACCGCTCCGCGGTGCGTCCAGCCCTTGCCCGTCCAGCGCCTGCCCGTCCAGGGCCCGGGCGGCGAGCGACAGGGCCAGCAGCAGCGCGAGCACGCCGAGCCCGTTGACGGCCACCCGCGCGTACCCGTGCCGGTCGACGTCGGCGAACGGGTACGGGTACCAGTGGGCGGAGGCGCCGTAGACGCCGGTGTAGACGACGTAGGCCAGCGGCCAGGCCATCGCGCCGGCGACCGTCCGCCCGTCGGTCCGCCCGCGCGGCCCCAGGGCGAGCCAGCCCGCGACCGCCATCAGCGGCACCACCACGTGCAGCAGCTTGTCGGTGACCGCCGACCAGCCGTGCAGGTGCAGCAGCGGGCGCAGGAAGAAGAAGTGCACGACCCCGGTCACCGTGATGCCCACCACGGCGTCGAGGCGGGTGACCCGCCAGAGCCGCCCGTCGCGCGCCGGGTCGAGCGCCAGGGACGCGACCGTCACCAGCACGAGCAGGTTGCTCTGGACGGTGAAGTAGCCGAAGAAGCGCCACAGCCGCGTGCCGGTGCCGGGCACCGGCCCGTCGGTCACGAGCACCGAGGCCCCGGAGACCACCAGCCCCACCTGCACGGCCAGGGCGACGGCGCAGACCGCGGCCGTGGCGGCGTGCCAGGCGCGGGCGAGGTCGCGACGCGTACGCAGTGGTGCCCTCACGTCCGCGTCCCCAGCGCCACGCGCCGCGGCCGCCAGCGGGCGAGGGCCGGCGTGGGGAGGAGCTGCGGGCGCCCGAACACCGTGCGCACGCCCTCGCTGAAGCGCACCAGCGGCGGCGGGCCGGCGACCGGCACCCCTGCGGCGGCGCAGAGCTCGTCGTCGAGCGCGGTCACCGCCGCCTCGCGCAGCGGCCAGGGCTCGTGGGAGTTCGGCACCCACAGCGTACGGCCGGCGACCCGCGTGTGGGCGCCCCAGCGCGAGGTGAGGAAGACGTCGAGCGGCGTCGGCACCACCGGCGGACCCACGGTGAGGGCGATGCTGGTGCGGGCTCCTCGCGGCCCGGGCCAGCGCCGGGAGGAGCGCCACTCCCGGGCGGCGGCGCCCTCCTGCTCGCGCATCCGCGACCAGGTGTAGGGCAGGCCGAGGCCCACCCGCGCGGCGAGCACCACGAGCAGCCGGCTCGCGTCGAGGCTGCGGAAGACGACGCCGTGCCGGCCGGCGGCGTCGACCGAGTAGAGCCGCACGTTGGTCTCGAGGAACGAGCCGAGCCAGGGGACCGGCCGGCCCTCGCCCAGCCCGGCGCCCGACATGCCGAACGGCACCAGGCTCACCCACGTCGTGCCGCCCAGCACGTCGGGCTCGCAGCCCGGCGGGAAGAACCGGCGCACGGCCTCCGGGTCGACCGGCCAGTGCAGGAAGGCCAGGTCGCGCCAGCGCTGGTCGAACAGCACGCGGCCGGGGAGCGCCGGTGCCGTCACCGGGAAGTCGTCGGGCAGAGCGGCACCCGCGCCGCCCTCCGTCCCCCCGCTCGTCCGCACGCCCTGACGCAACCACACCAGGGGCCCGGCGTCCATCCGACGCGACCGCGGCACGCGTGGGGCAGACTCGGCGAGCGTGAGCGCACCGCGGGTCGTCCTGGTCGGCAAGCCCGGCTGCCACCTCTGCGACGCGGCCCGCGAGGTCGTCGCCGAGGTGACCGGCCGGCTGGGGGAGGGCTACGAGGAGCGCAGCATCCTCGACGACGCGGCGCTCCACGACGCCTACTGGGAGCGGATCCCGGTCGTGCTCGTCGACGACGTCGTCGTGGACTACTGGCACGTCGACGCCTCCCGGCTCGAGCAGGCGATCGGGCGCGGCCGGAAGTAGGCTGGATCCCAAGGTTGCCCGAGGCCCAGTTGTCAAACTTGGTCGTAGCCCGTCCGGCTGCGTAGCCTTGCCACGCCAACCCGCCCACCAGGGAGTGCGAGCCGCAAACCGTGACCGAACGCCGGAGCGAGGGCAGCGCTGAGAAGCGCGTTCCCGCAGCCGCCTTCGGAGCCGACGTGCCCGAGCGACTGCTCCTCCCCGGCGTACCCGACGCGACCGTCGCGCGCCTCCCGGTCTACCTGCGGGTGCTCGGCGCCCTGTCCGACCGGGGCACCCGCACCGTCAGCTCCGACGAGCTGGCCGGCCTCGCCGGCGTGGGGTCCGCCGTGGTCCGCCGCGACCTCTCGCACCTCGGCCCGACCGGCACCCGCGGGGTCGGCTACGACGTCGAGGCGCTCGCCGAGCGGGTCTCCCACATGCTCGGCCTCACCCACGAGCGCGCCGTCGTGATCGTCGGCGCCGGCAACCTCGGCTCGGCGCTCGCGGGCTACGCCGGCTTCGGCTCGCGCGGGTTCCGGGTCAGCGCGCTGCTCGACACCGACCCCGCGGTGGTGGGGACGCCGGTCGGCGACCTCGTCGTCGAGGACGTCGCCGCGCTCGAGCAGGTGGTCGCCCGCACCGGGGCCGCCATCGGCGTCATCACCACTCCTGGCCCCGCCGCGCAGTCGGTCTGCGACCGGCTCGTCGACGCCGGCATCGCCAGCATTCTGAGCTTCGCGCCCACCACGCTGAGCGTGCCCGACGGCGTCGACGTGCGCCGCGTCGACCTCTCGGTCGAGCTGGCCATCCTCGCCTTCCACGACTCGCGCCGGCTGCCCGCCGAGCTCGGCCTGGCCGCCGCGGGGGACGCGTCGTGAGCGTGCTCGCCGTCGGGCTCTCCCACCGCACCGCGCCGGTGCCCGTGCTCGAGCGCGCGGCGCTGCCCTGGTCCGAGGTGCCCGCGCTGCTGACGGCCGCGGTCAGCGGCGTCCACGTGACCGAGGCAGTGGCGATCGCGACGTGCAACCGGCTCGAGGTCTACGCCGACGTCGACAAGTTCCACGGCGGCGTCGCCGAGCTGGGCGCGCTCATCAGCGAGCGCATGGGCATGTCGATCGAGGAGCTCACCCCGCACCTCTACGTCCACTACGAGGAGCGGGCGGTCTCCCACCTGTTCTCCGTGGCCGCCGGTCTCGACTCGATGGTCGTCGGCGAGGGCCAGATCCTCGGACAGGTCAAGCAGGCCCTGCGCGTCGCCCAGGAGGCCGGCACCGTGCGCCGCGTCCTCAACGAGCTCGTGCAGACCGCGCTGCGGGTCGGCAAGCGCGCCCGCACCGACACCGGCATCGACCGCGCGGGGCAGTCGGTCGTCGGCGTCGGGCTCGCCAGCGCCGAGGGCGTGCTCGACGGGCTCGTCGGGCGCCGGGCCCTCGTCGTCGGCGCCGGCTCGCTCAGCGCCCTCGCCGCCACCACGCTCCAGCGCGCCGGCGTCACCGACATCGTCGTCGCCAACCGCACCCGCGCCCACGGCGAGCGCGTCGCCGAGAGCGTCGGCGGCCGCTACGCGCCGCTCGAGGCCCTCGAGGACGAGCTCGCCGCCACCGACCTGGTGGTCTCGTGCACCGGTGCCGTCGGCACCGTCGTCTCCGCCGAGCAGGTCGGCCGGGCGCTCGCGCGGCGGGCCGGAGGCGCGTACGCCGTGGTCGACCTCGCGCTGCCCCGCGACGTCGAGTCCGCGGTCGCCGACATCCCGGGCGTCCACCTCGTCGACCTCGAGCGCATCGGCGAGCTGGTGGCCGCCCAGGACGGCGGCCCCGACATCTCGGCCGCCCGCGCCATCGTCGCCTCGGAGGTGCAGGCGTTCCTGGCCTGGCAGCTCGCGGCCAGCGTCGCGCCCACCGTCGTGGCGCTGCGGGCCCGTGCCGACCAGGTCGTCGAGGCCGAGCTCGACCGGCTGACCGGGCGGCTGCCCGAGGCCGACGGGCGCACGCTCGACGAGGTGTCGCACGCCCTGCGCCGGGTCGTCGACAAGCTGCTGCACGCGCCGACCGTGCGGGTCAAGGAGCTGGCCGCCGAGCCGGTGCCGGTGTCCTACGCCGAGGTCCTGCGCGAGCTGTTCGACCTGGGCCCGGGCCCGGCCGAGGCGGTCTCCCGCGCCGCGGTCGAGGAGCCGGGGCGATGAGCGCACCGCTGCTGCTCGGCACGCGCCGCAGCGCGCTCGCGACCGCGCAGTCGGGCCACGTCGCCGCCGCGCTCACCGCTGCGACCGGCCGTGAGGTCGAGCTCGTCGAGATCACCACCTACGGCGACGTGACCCGTGCCGCGCTCGCCCAGATCGGCGGCACGGGCGTCTTCGTCGGGGCCCTGCGCGACGCGCTGCTGCGCGGCGAGGTCGACCTCGCGGTCCACTCGCTCAAGGACCTCCCCACCGCGCCGGCGCCCGGCATCGCGCTCGCCGCCGTGCCCCTGCGGGAGGACCCGCGCGACGTGCTCGTCGCCCGCGACGGGCTGACCCTGGCCGAGCTGCCCCCGGGCTCGCGCATCGGCACCGGTTCGCCCCGGCGGGCCGCTCAGATCGCCGCGCTGGGCCACGGGCACGAGGTCGTCGCCGTGCGCGGCAACGTCGACACCCGGCTCGGGTTCGTCAGCTCCGGCGAGCTCGACGCGGTGGTCCTCGCCCGCGCCGGCCTGGCCCGGCTCGGGCGCACCGACGTGGTCACCGAGACCCTCGACCCGCTGCAGCTGCTGCCGGCCCCGGGGCAGGGCGCGCTCGCGGTCGAGTGCCGCACCGACGACGCCGAGACCGCAGCGCTGCTGGCCGCCCTCGACGACCCGGCGTCCCGGCTCGCCGTGCTGGCCGAGCGCTCGCTGCTGGCCGCGCTCGAGGCGGGCTGCTCCGCGCCCGTCGGCGCCCTGGCCGAGCTCGGCGAGGACGACGAGGGCCGGGCCGAGGCCTACCTGCGCGCCGTCGTCGCCTCGTCCTCGGGCGACGCGCTCCGGCTGAGCGTCACCGGGCCCTGCGCGAGCCCCGCCGACGCGCGGGCCCTCGGCGCCCGGCTCGCCGCCGACCTGCTCGAGGCGGGCGCCGCCGAGCTCGCCCCCTCGCTGGCCGCGGCCGGCACCACGACCTCCCTCGACCCGAGTGCGTCATCGTCGCCGCTCCCGGACGCCCCCGCTTCCGCCCACCTGCCCGACCTCGGGCCCCTAACTGGGGAGCGTGTCACGTGACGACCCGCCTCGTCTCGACGAAGAACAACACCGGAAACGAGGCTCCCGTGGAGATCTCTGCCGACCTCGGAGGTGTCTCCGCCGTGTCCGTCAGCTCCGACGTCCCGGTCGTGACCGTCTCGGCCGAGGCCGACGCCGCAGCCGTCGCGGTGCCCGAGGGCGCCGACGCGCAGGCGACCGCCGGCGGGTCCGCTCCCTCGACCGCCAAGACCACCAAGCGGGCCGCGGCGCCGAAGGCGGGCGCGAAGCCGGTGGGCACCGTCGCCCTCATCGGCGCAGGCCCCGGAGACCCCGGGCTGCTGACCGTGCGCGCGGTCGAGGTGCTCCGAGCTGCCGACGTGGTCGTCGGCTCGCTCGAGCTGCACGCCGACGTCGTCGCCCGCTACGCGCGCCCCGACGCCGAGCGCGTCGACACCTCGCTGGCGGGCTCGTCCGACACCGAGCTCGCGCGGGTCCTGGTCCGCCACGCCCGCGACGGCCGCGCGGTCGCCCGGCTGTTCAGCGGCGACCCGTTCCTCGCCGGCCACGGCGCCGAGGCGGCCGCGGCGCTGGCCAAGGCCAAGGTGCCCTTCGAGGTCGTGCCGGGCGTCTCCAGCGCGACAGCCGTGCCCGCCTACGCCGGTGTGCCGCTCACCTCGGCGAAGGCCCCGGAGGTGCGCGTCGTCGACGTCAGCGCCAAGGGCGTCTCGTGGGACGCGCTGGCCTCGGGCAGCGCCACGCTGGTGCTGCTGGGCGCCGAAGCCTCGCTCGCGTCGGTGTCCGAGCGGCTCGTCGCAGCTGGCCGCCCGGCGAGCACCCCCGCGGCAGCCACCTGCAACGGCACCACCACCAGCCAGCAGACGGTCGTCACGACGCTCGGTCGCCTGGCGGCCGACGCCGCCCCTGTCGTGTCCGGCTGCACCGGCCGCGTCGTCGTGGTCGTCGGCGAGGTCGTCAACCAGCGCGACAAGCTCTCGTGGTTCGAGACCAAGCCGCTGTTCGGCTGGCGGGTGCTCGTCCCGCGCACGCGCGAGCAGGCGGGGACGCTCTCGGAGCAGCTGCGTACGTTCGGCGCCGTCCCCGAGGAGGTCCCGACGATCGCGGTCGAGCCGCCGCGCACCCCGCAGCAGGTCGAGCGCGCCGTCAAGGGCCTGGTCACCGGCCGCTTCGAGTGGATCGCGTTCACCTCGCGCAACGCGGTCAAGGCGATCCGCGAGAAGTTCGAGGAGTACGGCCTCGACGCCCGCGCGTTCTCGGGCATCAAGGTGGCAGCGGTGGGCGAGCAGACCGCCGCCGACCTGCGCTCGTGGGGCATCGTGCCCGACCTGGTGCCCTCGGGCGAGCAGTCCTCGGCCGGGCTGCTGGCCGACTGGCCGGCCTACGACCCGGTGCTCGACCCGATCGACCGGGTCTTCCTGCCGCGCGCCGACATCGCCACCGAGACCCTCGTCGAAGGGCTCACCGCGCTGGGCTGGCAGGTCGAGGACGTCACGGCCTACCGCACCGTGCGCGCGGCACCCCCGGCCGCCCCGATCCGCGACGCGATCAAGTCGGGCGGCTTCGACGCGGTGATCTTCACCTCGTCCTCGACCGTCCGCAACCTGGTCGGCATCGCGGGCAAGCCGCACACGACCACGGTCGTGGCGTGCATCGGCCCGGCGACCGCCAAGACGGCCGAGGAGCACGGGCTGCGCGTCGACGTGCTCGCGCCGGAGCCGTCGGTGGCGGCCCTGGCCGGTGCGCTCGCCGACTACGGCACCTCGCTGCGGCTCGCCGCGGCCGAGGCGGGCGAGCCGGTGCTGCGCCCGTCGGAGAAGCGGCCCTCGGCCCGCCGGCGCGCCAAGTGAGCGGGTTCCCCGCCGTGCCCACTCGCGGGTTCCCCGCCGTACGCCCCCGCCGGCTGCGGGTCACCCCCGCCGTCCGGCGGCTCGTGGCGGAGACCTCGGTCGAGGCGCGCCACCTGGTGCTGCCGGCCTTCGTGCGCGAGGGCGTGTCCGAGCCCGTGGCCATCGCCTCGATGCCGGGCGTCGTGCAGCACTCGCTCGACTCGCTGCGCAAGGCCGCGGCCGAGGCGGCCTCGCTCGGGCTCGGCGGGATCATGCTGTTCGGCATCCCGCTGGTCAAGGACGCCGTCGGCTCGGCCGGCACGGACCCCGACGGCATCCTCCAGCAGGCGCTGCGCGCGGTGCGCGAGGAGGTCGGCGACGACCTGGTCGTCATGAGCGACCTGTGCCTCGACGAGTTCACCGACCACGGCCACTGCGGCGTGCTCGCCGCCGACGGCAGCGTCGACAACGACGTGACGCTGGTGCGCTACGCCGAGATGGCGGTCGTGCAGGCCGAGGCCGGTGCCCACGTGGTGGGTCCCAGCGGCATGATGGACGGCCAGGTCGGCGTCATCCGCTCCGCGCTCGACTCCGCCGGCTTCACCTCCACCTCGGTGCTCGCCTACTCGGCGAAGTACGCGTCGGCGTTCTACGGCCCGTTCCGCGAGGCCGTCGACTCCTCGCTGCGCGGCGACCGCAAGACCTACCAGCAGGACCCCGCCAACGCCCGCGAGTCGCTGCGCGAGGTGCTCCTCGACCTCGAGGAGGGCGCCGACATGGTGATGGTCAAGCCGGCCAGCGCCTACCTCGACATCCTGCGCGCGGTCGCCGACACCGTCGACGTGCCGGTCGCGGCCTACCAGGTGTCGGGGGAGTACTCCATGGTCGAGGCGGCCGCCGAGCGCGGCTGGATCGACCGCGACCGCACCGTGCTCGAGACCGTCACGGGCATCCGGCGCGCCGGTGCCGACGTCGTGCTGACCTACTGGGCGGCCGAGGTCGCGGGCTGGCTCGCCCGGGCCTGAGCGCTCAGGGCTCCCTGAACACCGGGGTGTCCGGGTCGTCGGCGTCCGCGCCGGCCACCTGGCCCCGGTGCAGCGGCACGTCGTCGCTGACGGCGGCCACGACCTCGTCGGCGGCCGCGATCATCGACTCCTCGCCGTCGGGCGGCACCGTGCCCGGCACGCCCTCGCCGCTGCCCGTGTCCATCGCCGACTCCAGCTCGTGCTCGCTCATGCAGCCCTCTTTCCCCGCCGGCGAGGCCGGGCAACGTCGCTAGCTGTACTGATCAGGCACGTTGGTCGAGGTCGTGTGACGACACGATCTGATTGATCTTGATGTGGGAGGACCTCCCGGCGTGGAGTGGAGCTGCTGA